>NC_013799.1:1200000-1500000 GCF_000010785.1 Hydrogenobacter thermophilus TK-6
ACGCTCTACCCTGATGTGGTGGAAAGTGCGGGTCTGCCCGGAGCAAAAGTCATAAAGACACACCACAATGTGGGAGGACTTCCGGAAAGGTTGGGCATCAAACTACTTGAACCCCTAAGGGAACTTTTCAAGGACGAGGTAAGACAGATAGGCAGAAGCTTGGGACTGCCGGAGGAGATGCTCAAAAGACACCCCTTCCCCGGTCCAGGACTTGCCATAAGGGTGCTGGGGCAGGTGAATGAGGAGGACCTTGACATCCTCAGGGAAGCGGACTACATATTCATAGAGGAATTAAAGAGGTGGGGACTTTATGATAAGGTGTGGCAGGCTTTTGCAGTGCTACTGCCTGTAAAGACGGTGGGCGTGATGGGAGATGTGAGGACTTACGAGAGGGTTGTGGCCCTAAGAGCTGTTGACAGCGTTGACGGTATGACGGCAGATTGGGCAAGGCTGCCTTACGAATTTCTTGACCATGTGATGAGAAGGATAATAAACGAGGTAAAGGGTGTAAACAGGGTGGTTTACGATGTATCTTCCAAGCCTCCTGCCACCATAGAGTGGGAGTGAGCCTTGCAGAGTTTTATAAGCCTGACAATTCTTCTTTTTATCTCGTTGGGAGGCTTGCTTTTCAGCGATTTTTTCAAAGGGTTTAAAGACTTTATAGTGCCTCTTTTAACTATGGTCATGCTCAGTATGGGCATAACTCTGGACAGAGAGGACTTTTTGCGCATACTAAGAAGGCCTGTAATGATAGCTTACGGTGCTCTGCTTCACTACAGTGTGATGCCTCTGCTGGCTTTTTCTTTGTCTTTACTCTTTGGGATAGGTAAGGACCTCTATGTGGGTATGGTGCTGGTGGGTTCTGTTCCCAGCGGAACAGCTTCCAATCTTATAACTTATTTGGCAAAGGGGGACCTTCTTTATTCGGTGAGTATAACCACCTTTTCAACGCTTTTGGCTCCTTTGTTTACACCCCTTTGGACATACATCCTTGCAGGCAGATATGTGCATGTTCCCTTCCTTGATATGGTGGAGGATGTGCTTAAGATAGTTCTATTGCCTGTTATGATGGGACTTTTAATAAAGGAGCTTTTTCCACAGGTGAGGCGCTTAGAGAGATTTCTGCCTTATGTGTCTGTGGGGGTAATAGGTTTTATAATTGCAGTGGTGCTGTCTTTGAATGTGGAAAACTTGAGGGGTGTGCCTTTTAAACTTTTCTTTGCTGTTTTTCTTCACAATGCACTGGGTTTTCTTCTGGGTTTGGCCATAGGAAAACTTTTTGGGCTTGATACAAAAATGTCAAAGACACTCTCTATTGAGGTAGGCATTCAAAACTCGGGATTGGCAGTAGCTTTGGCAGTAAAACACTTTACACCTTTGGCATCTTTGCCCGGAGCCATCTTCAGCCTTATACAGAACATTAACGGCATAATTTTGGCTATACTTTACAAAAGGTTATGAGGATAATACTGCTTTTATTTGTCTTTTTGAGCGGTTGCGCAGTAAGTGTAAGAGAAAGAAAAGAGACACAAACATACCAAGAGCTAAAGGTCAATTGTGAGACACCCATTTATACAAAGGGCTACTACTGCCATGGTGAGAGAGCAAAAAGCGCGCTAGTTCAACCTCTTAGCAGGGTGAAGATCACCAATTTGAGAAACGGGAAAAGTATAACCATAGCTGTGGTGCGTGATGAGGCTGCTGATGGTGTGTGTCTGCCAGAAAGGTACGCATACCTTCTTGGTCCCGCTCCCTTTCCAGCAAGGCTGGACATCCAAAGGTGCGGAAAGGAAGGCATAACAACATGTCCTGCCAAGATAGAGGGTCTTGCCAGCTACTACGCGAATGAATACCACAGCAGGGAGTCCTCTTACGGCGTGCCTTACGACATGCATGGCATGTACGCAGCCCACAGGAGTTTGCCTCTTGGTACACTGCTTCGTGTGATAAATCCGGAAAACGGAAAGGAGGTGGTAGTAAAAGTGATAGACAGAGGTCCTTTCAAAGAGGGGAGGGTGCTGGACCTTTCTTACGAAGCTGCAAGAAGGCTTGGTATGGTGCAAAAAGGTGAGGCAAGGGTTGTGGCTTATGTATTGAGATGCGGTGAGTGAAGCTTTTTAACCACAGGCACAAAGGCTTTTGTGGACACCAAGAGGGTGTCTCCCACACTGAGTTCCTGCGCGGTTTTTTTGTCTACCACCACCTGCACCAGCTCCGACCCTACTGCTATGCTGAGGATGCACGCCACATCTACGCAGACCTTTTCCAAAAGCACGCCTGTGAGAGAAAACTTGGGAGACCACTCTCTTGAGAATAGCACCTCCCTTGGGGTGCCAAAGGCTTTTATCCGACCGTTTTCAATCCTCAGGACTCTGTCCGCAAGCCTGAGTACATCCTCTATGCTGTGCGAAACCATGAAGGTAGGAATCCGGTACTTTCTCTGGAAAGCCTTTATCTCGTCCCGCAGAGCTATGGCAGTCTCTTGGTCAAGGGCTGAGAGTGGCTCGTCAAGGAGCAAAAGCTTGGGCTCTCTGGCTGTAGCTCTCAAAAGCGCCACCCTCTGCTTTTGACCTCCCGAAAGCTCGGAAGGCTTTCTGTCTTTTAAAGCTTCCATTTTGGCAAGTCTGAGAAGCTCCAGAACTTTCTGTGGGTCTTTCCTCTTCATCCCGTAGGCTATGTTTTCCGCCACCGTCATGTTGGGAAATAGGGCATAGTCCTGAAAGACAAAGCCCACATCCCTCTTCTGGGGTGGGAGGTTTATACCCCTTTTAGAATCGTGCCAGACCTCACCATCCACTTCCAGATAACCCTCGTCAGGCTTTTCCAGCCCCGCTATGATTCTCAGTAGGGTAGTCTTTCCCGCACCGGAGGGTCCAAAGATGAGCAAAAACTCCGCATCACTTACCTCAAGCTCCACATCCAGTAAAAAATCTCCGCCAGGTCCATGAAGGCGCTTTCTAACATAGAGCCTTATCAAAGCAGACTCCACCTCCTGTTAAGAAGGTAAAGAGCCAGAAGCGTCAGGAAGGAAAGAGAAAAGAGCACAAGGGCGTAAACGTGGGCTGCTGTGTAGTTTATCGCCTCCACCGCGTCGTATATGGCAATGGACACCACCCTGGTTTCCCCCTCTATGTTGCCACCCACCATAAGCACCACACCAAACTCTCCTATGGTGTGAGCAAAAGAGAGAACTACGCCCGTAAGGATGGATGCCTTCATGTTGGGAAGTATAACTCTAAGGAGCGTCTCCAGTTTGGACTTGCCCAGCGTCCAGCTCGCCTCTATGAGGTCTCTGGGGATGCTTCTGAAGCCCGCGGTAAGCGGGTGGACCATCATGGGAAGGCTGTAAATGATAGAAGCCAACACTATGCCCTCAAAGTGAAACACCAGCTGTTTGTTAAAGAGTTTGTACCAGAGTGAACCTATAAGCCCGTGCTTGTTAAAAAGGAGCAGAAGGTAAAAGCCAAGGACTGTGGGAGGGAGCACTAAAGGTAATGCAACCAATACCTCTATAATCGTGCTTATTCTGCGCTTTGTATAGGCAAGGTAGTAAGATACGGGAATGCCAACAAGTAAAAGCAGAGCGGTGGTTACGGAGGCGAGCTTGAAGGTAAGCCAGAAGGGAGACCAGTCTATCTCACTCATGAATAGCCTCCAGAGCCACCTGCAGGGGAGGGACAAAAACATAAACCTGCTCTCCCTCGGAGATGCCAAGCGCATCCAGCTGTTTAGTCAAGAGCATGACCTTTAGCTCCAGACCTGCGCAGGTTAACTTAACCAGCGAAAGCACGGACCCACGCTCTACGCTTTTTACCACTCCTACGAAAGTATTTATACACGGGGTCTTCTCCTTCATGAGTATTATGCTGCTTTCTTTGACTACGCACTCTACCCTCCTGCCCTCTTCCACAAAGGCGGCATGGTGCGGAGCTGACAGCACCACCGTGTATAAGTCTCCCAAATCTGTCTTTACTTCCACCTGCGACACACCGTTCAAAGATCTTATTCTCTTCACTCTGCCGTGGATGGCATTCATTACTTCTCACCTGGCAGGACAAAACCGTACTTTACGAATATCTTTCTTGCCTCGGGACTTCCCACAAACTCGTAAAACCTTTTCACCGCCTGAGAGTTCTCGCCCACCTTGGTAATCCCATAGCCTTGCACTATGGGAGCGTGCTTGTTTTCTGGCACCAGCCAGTAGTTGCCTGCCTTCTTCATATTTTCAGAGATGGCAAGGGAAAGGGGTATAAGACCCACATCCGCAGAGCCCGAATAAACGAAGCTGGCAGTCTGGGAGACGTTCTCGCCCAGCACCAGCCTGTCCTTTACCTTATCAAAAACTCCGTAGTTTTCCAGCACCTGCTTGGCAGCTCTCCCATAAGGCGCATGCTCCCAGTTGGCTATGGCTATCTTTTTGGCTTGAAAGAGCACCTGAGGAAACTTGGAAGGGTCAAGACCCGAGTCTTTGCGCACCCACACCACCAGCCTTCCCACCGCGTAAGGCTTAGGCTTAGTGACCACATAGCCCTCTCTGTATAACTCTTCCACGTACTTCATGTCCGCGGAGAAAAACAGGTGGTATGGCGCACCCGATTTTATCTGCGCGGTGCCCTTGCCAGAAGAGCCAAAGATGAGCTCCACCTTATCCTCGGGATGCTCCTTCTGGTAGATGTCTGCTATCTCTTTAAGAGCGTACTGCAGGTCCGCTGCGGCAAAGACCCTTATGAGCTCTGCCTTAGAAAGACCAAAGAGCAAAAGCAAAGAAAGAAGCAAGGACCTCAGCATAGTAGTACCTCCTTGAAAGGTTTATTTACCTATCATCACATCTGTAGCCTTGATGACCGCATACACGCTGTCGCCTTCTTTGAGGTTAAGCTCCTGTGCAGACTGTCTCGTAATTACCGCCACCACCTCCTGACCGCCCACATCCATAACCACCTCCGCAGCTACCTGTCCCAGCAGTACCTTCTTGACAGTGCCTTTGAGCTTGTTGCGTGCACTTACTTCCATGATAAACACCTCCTTTACAAGAGCACTTTTTCCAAGCTTTTTTCTACGGAGTAGCCGGGCATAGCCTTTAAAAACTCCCTGTAGCGCCTTGAGACAAGAGCAGAGAGCACCTTAGTAAAGGCTTTATCTTTCTCCAGCTCCTCCCTGTAGCAGAGGCAGTAGTCTTCTCTTCTTACGCTCAGAAACTCAAGCCCGTACTCGCAGGCAAAGAGCCTGGTAGCCACACCCGCATCTCCAAAAGCGTTTTTTATGCTAAAGGCAAGCTCCCTGTGCCCTCCCTCCACTTCCCTGAAAAGCCCCGCCTTTACTTCCTCTTTTATCTCCTCAAAGGCTTTCCTTGAGCCAGAGCCTTCCTCTCTCACCAGCCACACAAGCTTTCTGTTTTTGAGGTCTTTAAAGCTCTTTACTTTAGCATCTTTCCTTGTAAGCACCCCCTCCTCCCACGAGAAGAGCCTTATAACCGCAAAACCACTGCCCAGAAAATCTTTTATCTCCCTGAGGTTCTCCTCAAAGCTCCCCAGATGCACGCCTGCCATATGCACATAACCATCCTTCAAAAACCTCAGAGCTTTCCGGCTGGAAGCGTAAACCGCTACCGTGCGCACACCCTCCGAGATAAGCTCGTAAGAGAGAAGCCCGAAGGAAGTATCGCATCCCGCAAAGACATAGGTGGGGAGGGTGCTTTTGTTAAACCACTCTATTTTCCCATCCTTTAGCGTTCCGTCAGGAGGCAAAAGAGTGAGCATTCGCGCATCCATCGGGTAAATCACCAGTTTTTCACCTACCCTCGCGCTAACAAAAGGACCATCCACCAGACCACAAAAGATGAGCTTTTCCTCCTCACCGAAGAGCTCCTCAACGGTGCATCCGAGGGCTTTAGAGAGCTTTATGGCGTACTCCACGGAAGGCACAGCTCTGCCAGACTCTATGGCGCTGAGGGTGCTTCTTGGCATACCGCAGAGCTTTGCCAGCTCTTCCTGAGAAAGTCCTCTTTTAAGCCTGTACTCCTTGACCTTGTTGTTCACGATGATATATTATACTTTTATGCTAAAATATTGTCAAGCGGGAGCTTTTCTTTTAGGCTTTTTTGTTTCCATAATCGGAGGGTTTGTAGGTCTTGGGGGGGGCGGAGTTCCGCCTGCCTTTTTTAATAAAGCTCTTTGGTTTTGCTCCTCTTGAGGCGGTGATCATAAACAAGGCTACCAGTTTGGTGGTGGTCTCTTCAAGTCTTGTTTCAAGAACAGCTGTCATTCCTTTCTCTGAGATGATGAAGAACCTTACCTGCCTGGTCCTCTTCTTTATCCTGTAGGTGCTTTAGCAGGTTTTCTCATAGGTGTAGTAGCAGCCCTTTTAGGTGTTGCAGGTGGAGAGCTTCTCATACCTACTATAACCTTACTTTATCATCTTGATGTTAAGCTGGCTGGAAGCATGTCTTTGCTGGTAAGCCTTACTACTATGCTCTTTGCCTTTGCTCGCTACAGCAGGGACAGGAGCTTTTTGGTACTAAGGGAAAAGGTAAGGTTTATGCTCTTTATGGTTTTTGACTCTCTGCTGGGTAGCTTCTTGGGTGGGAGCTTGCTTTTGAAGGTAATACCTCAAGAGGGTATTCTAATGCTTCTGGTGCTTATCCTTCTGATATCTTCTTATAAACTCCTGAAACACTGAGTTTTACTCCGCACAGCACGAGAGCTTGGAAACATCTTTTACAAAAGCTTGAGCGCCAAGCTTTATGGATTCAGAAAGGGTGGGATACACATCAACGGTTCTTATTACATCATCCAAAGTCAAACCGTACTTTACCAGAAGAACCGCTTTGTGTATAAGCTCAGCGCTGTGAGGTGCCAGTATGTGAATACCCAGTATCCTTTTAGTCTCCTTGTCTATAACGGTTTTTATCAACCCATCGTGTTTAAAGCTGATTAAGGCTCTCGGAACCTTAGAAAATTCAAGGATTCTTACATCCACACTATAACCCATTCTTATGGCTTCTTCCTCTTTCAGACCAACGCTTGCAAGTTCAGGGTCCGTAAATACAGCGTGAGGTATGTGTCTATAATCTACTTCTCTTTTGTTTCCTAATAAGGCATTTTCCGCCGCGATCCCTCCCTCCATTGCCGCAACTGTAACCAGCATAAACTTTCCTACACAATCACCAGCTGCATAAATATCTTTATTAGTGGTTTGCATAAACTCGTTTGTCTGTATAAAGCCTTTCGCATTCGTTTTTACGCCAACAAGTTCAAGCCCAACACCCCCTGTATTAGGTTTCCTACCAGTAGCTACGAGGAGGTCAGTCCCACTGATTACTCTATTCGTATTTCCAGCTCTAACCTTCACATAAATGATTTCTCCTTCTTGCTTTACCTCATCCACAACTGCGCCTGTGATGATCTCTATGCCTTCCCTTTTGAGAGATTCTTTTAAGCGCTCTCTTAGCTCCGGCTCCTCTCCCGTCAGAATTTCAGGCAGAGCTTCCACTACGGTAACCTTGCTACCCATCCTTGAAAAGGCTTGACTGAGTTCCAGACCTATTGCACCCCCTCCTATAACCACCAGATGCTCTGGCACGTAGTCTATGTTGAATATGCTGTCGCTGGTATAGTATCTTACCGTGTCCAAGCTCTTTATCTGTGGTACATACGGTCTTGAACCTGTAGATATTAAGGCTTTCCAGAAGGAGACCTCCCTCTCCCCTACAATGGCTTTACCCTTCCCTAAAAACCTTCCTCTTCCTTCCCTGTACTCAATGTTAGGGTAAGCATCTAGGACGTTCCAGTACTTTTCTTTTCTGAGTCTTTCAAGGAGTTCTTCCTTAGCTTCTAAGACTTTTCTCATATCTATTTGCGCTTTCTCCACACTTACGAAAGGGCTACTTTTCAGAGAATAGAAGGTATTGGCTATCCCTATCAGGTACTTGGAAGGTACGCATCCTCTGTTCAGACATGTACCACCTATCGTGCTGTTTTCTGCAATGAGTACCTTAGCTCCAAGCTCGGAAGCTCTTATGGCTGCTGCAAAGCCTGCAGAACCACCACCTACGATAAACATGTCATAAACATCACCCTTTGGTATGTAAATCTCAATACACTCTTGAAGGGGTTCTGCACCGTATCCAGCCCTTCTAACAGCTTCAACAAGTTCCTCTATGTTCGCTTTTCCTTCCACCTGTGCATAACCCTGAGGAAAGTAAACGCTGACCCTTTCAACACCTCTGACAGTTTCTAAAGCTTTCTTCACAGTACTGGCACAATGTTCGCAGGTCATTCCAGTTATCTTCAACTTAATCATGCTAAACCTCCTAAAACTTCGTCTCTCCTAGGATCTTGCCTCTGTAATTACCAGCCTGAGATATGGCTTTAAGTACCGTTTCTTCCCTAACCTGGTCATCGGCGACTACAACAGCTATTTTGTTTTCCAAAGATGTAAGCACCCACTTTACACCCTTGACTTGAGATATGGCTTTTTTTACAGCTACAGGACACATCTCGCAAGTCATACCTTCCACATCAAAAACTATAACCTTTTCTGCAAAGGTAAGGTTTACAAAGGCAAGTAAAGCAATAAATAACTTTCTCATGACATTAACCTCCGTAAATTTTGGCAAGCACATACGGATAAAAGGTAGCAACTATAAGAAGCACAAGTGAGACCCAGGCAAGTCCCCTGCTGAGTCTTTGAGTCCAGAATGGTTCATTGCATGCACAGCTAAGTTTTTTTTCTCATGTATAACCTGTATATGGAGTATAAAACGCTTCCGTAACCAACAGCTAAAAAGTACCACCTGTATGGCTCAAGAGCGCTCAAAGAGCTTAAACTACCTGCGGAAGTACCAAAAACCACAAAGAGAGTAGGAGCTATACAGCAAGAGGATGCAAAGAAAGAAGCCACAGCACCCACTATGCTTCCTAAAGCTTCCCTCATTTTTTAACCTCCTTTCACAAGCTGTCTTACCGCTCTCATAAAGTCTTCAAGAGCTTTGACATTACCCGATTCAACACCTGGTTTTACACAGGAGTTGAAGTGCTCCTCAAGAAGGAACATAGCCATACTGCTTATAGCTGACTTAACTGCGGACATCTGGATGAGGATCTCATCACAGCTTCTGCCCTCTTCCAACATCCTTCTTATGCCCTTGACTTGACCCTCAATCCTTGAGAGCCTCCTCATAAGCTCCTGCACACTCTCTTCCGATAGATAAACCTCGCACCTCTCCATACCTATACCTCCTATGGGTATAATATAATGAAGGAGAAAAAATTTGTCAATTTGAACTGGTGTGAAGCTTCCTGTAAATTATATCCTCATGTTAGAGTGCTTTGTGCTTGGAGGAGGTGAGAGCAGGCGGTTTGGTGAGGACAAGCTCCTTTTTCCTATAAAAGGAAAGGAATGTATAAGGTATGTGTTGGATGCACTTGCTGGAGTATGTGGCAGGCTTGCAATAGTTGGAAAGGATAGGCATAAGTTCTTCGCCATAAAAGATGTTGAATTTGTGCCTGATATACTCACAGAGCAAGGTGCCCTTGTGGGAATATACACAGCTCTCAAAAGTGCAAGAACGGACAAGGTCCTTGTGGTAAGTGGAGATATGCCTCTTGTCAAGCCATCGCTTGTAAGGTATATAGTAGATGAGTACAAAGATCCCATAACCATCTACTGTATAAGAGGAAGGCTTTATCCGCTCTTTGGTGTATATTCCACAAAAATTTTGAAAGACCTTGAGACCTACCTCAAAGAAGGCGAAAAAAAAGTGATGGATTTTATAGAGAGAGTAGGATATAACTGTATAAAGGAAGACGAGGTGATTCATCTTGATCCTCTGCTTCTTTCTTTTATAAACATGAACACAAAGGAGGACCTAAAAGTTATATTAAAAAACATGGGTGTTGTAAAGCTAAAAGTGAGCGGAATGACTTGTGAGCATTGTGTGAATACTGTAAAGAGGGCTCTTATGTCTGTAGATGGTGTTTCAGATGTTAGCGTGAGCTTGGAAAAGGGCGAGGTAGAGGTGATAACCCAAAAGGATATAGAACTTCAAGCTCTAAAAAGTGCCATAGAAGAGTGGGGCTACAAGGTTTTAGGTGAGGTTTGAGGAACTAAGAGGGCACCTTAATAATTTGCAACTTATAGGCAGTGGATGGAGAAGCTATGTTTATAGGTCTTCTCTCTGTGGTAAAGATGTTGCCATAAAGGTGGCAAAAGAGAAGGGTTTAGAAGAAGCCATAAGAAAGGAGGCACGCATACTGGAAAAGCTCAAGGGCATAAAGAACTTCCCTCAAATCATCGTGTGGGGTGATGACTTTTTGGTCTACGAGTTTATAGATGGAATACCCTTTGAGAAGTGCAACATAACCCCCCAACAGAAGGTATTAATTCTCTTAAAAGTTCTTGAACTTGCTTATCTTCTTGACAGCATGTGCATATCAAGGGACGAATTTCAAAGGCTGGACAAGAATCTGCTGGTGGATAAAGACTTGGAAGTTTACATTATTGACTTTGAAAGAGGCAATATCTCATGCAAAAGAAAAACTAACATAACACAGCTTATGCAACTCTTTGTGAGGGAGGGCTACATGGATTTAAAAAAAGCCATAGATTTGGGAAGAGCTTACGCTAAAGAACCCAAGAAGGTGGTTCATGAGCTTAAAAATCTCCTTGAGAAAGCTTTACGAGAAACTTCTTGACCTCTATGGCTACCAAAACTGGTGGCCAATTGACGAGGAGTATCACAAAAATATGGGCACAGACCCAAGGGACGAGGTAATAATCTCAGCGGTGCTGACCCAAAACACCAGCTGGAAAAATGTGGAGAGGAGTCTGGAAAGGATAAAAAGAGAGGGAATTCTGTCTCTTGAGTTTGTGAGAAGCGTTGATGAAAAGACTCTGCAAGACCTTATAAGACCAGCAGGTTTTTACACGCTAAAATCTAAGAGACTCAAAGAGCTGGCACTCTTTATGAACCCAACGGAAAAAGTCAAATACGTGAGTCGCGGAGATTTACTGAAGATAAAGGGAATAGGAAGAGAAACTGCAGATGTTATACTTCTTTATGCAGGAGGTAGGCTCTACTTCGTTATAGATAAATACACACAGCGTTTTATAGAGAGATTTTACGGACTAAAAGGCAGCTACGAGAGTCTCAAAAACTTTTTTGAGGAAAACCTACCAAAAGATGTAAAAGTTTATAAGGAATTTCATGCCCTAATGGATGAGCATGCCAAAAGGTTTTGTAAGAGCATCCCCCTCTGTGGAGGATGCCCATTAAAAGATATGTGCATCAATGCAAGCCCATCCTCTTGAGTAGTCTTCCTCTCCAGACCCATATGAGCACACCCATCACTATAAGATAAGCTATGGTAAAAACTCCCATGAGCGTTCTCTTTGCCTTCTCTTGAGGGGAAGGTTCAGAAACGGACTTTAGATAAGCTATAATTTTGGCGGTTTCTTCAGGTCTTCCCGTCATGACGGCGGGCATGGATGTGCCTGGGAGTACCTTCTGCGGGTCAAGTATGAAGTTAAAGAGGTACTCTTTACCTCTGGAAAGGTACATGGTGGATAGGTCTGGGGGAACTTTGCCGAAAGATTCTTTAAGCTGAGAGAGCTCTGTGTAAAAAGCGCTCTCGTAAACCTCGTTGGGAAGTATCTTTCCGTACTTTTCCTGCAGAACCTTAAGGTTAGGATTTGCCTGTACGGAAGAGGGATAAACCGCGTCATACCTTACCGAATGACAGGCTTGGCAGTTCTGTTCAAAGAGCTGTTTTCCCTCTTTGGCATATCTCACATCTTGTACTATTTTCTCGTATTGGGCAGGCATTTCATACCTTTCATGCGGTGCAAAGATGTTGTTTATCCAAATGATGTAGAAGAAGGCAAGGGTCAAAATGGTGAAAAAGACAGCTTTAACCATCTTACTTACCTCCTCTCGCTTTGTACCAGCCCCACTCTATAACAGATATTACAGGAAGGGATATAAAGAAGGCAAAGAGGGTTGCTGTAAAGGTAAGACCCAGCATGGCGTTGGTGGGAGTGGGTGGCATGGTACCCAGTATGGTAAGAGCCATGGCGGATATAACCAGCACTATGTACATCACAAAGAAGAGAGGTCTTTTTCTCGCGCTTTTGAAGGGTGAGAAATCAAGGAAGGGAAGCAGGAGCAGTAGTAAAAGCGTTAAGCTGAAGGCTATAAAGCCTAGAAACTTCTGGGGAATAGACCTGAATATGGTGTAAAAAGCCAGAAGGTACCACTCGGGTGCTATGTGAGGAGGTGTCTTAAAGGGGTTTGCGGGCTCAAAGTTATCCGCAGGCAGGAAGTGGTGCATGTAAAAGAAAACAAAGAAGAAGAAAACAGCAAGGTAACCCATTACATAGGCACCTTCCTTTAGGGTCATATAAGGATGGAAGGGAACGCCTTCCTTCTTCTTGTCTATCTCTACACCCTCGGGGTTTGATATACCCGCAGCCCTGACCAGATAGAGGTGAAAGCCCACAAGTCCTAAAAGTATAAGGGGCAAGAGCCATATGTGAAGTCCAAAGAACCTTCCCAGGGTTATCTGGCCAAGCTCGTATCCGCCCTTCATCCAGACAGATATCGTCTCACCTAAAGCGCCGGGTATGGCAGTAGGTATCTCTGTGGTGACCACCATACCCCAGTAGGAGAGCTGTCCCCATGGTAAAAGATAGCCTGAAAGTGCAGTAGCTAAGAGTATGAAAAATATGAACCATCCCACTATCCATGTTAACTCCCTGGGTTTTTTGTAAGCGTTGTAGTAAATGCCGGTGAACATGTGAAGGTAAACGAGCGCCAGAAAGAAGTTCGCTCCTGCGGCATGCACATGTCTGAATAGCCACATGAAGGGTATCTCTTTCATTATGGTGTAGTTGGCGCTGTCAAAGGCTGCATGAACATTGGGCTGATAGTACATGGTAAGAAATATACCCGAGATGATCTGTATGGCAAAGGCTATGAGAGCCATAACACCAAAGGCATACGGAAAAGTTAAGTTCTTAGGCACTTTGTATTCCACCATCTGTGACTGCCAGAGTTCGCTTATGTGAGTCCTTTCATCTATCCACTTTCCTATCCTTCCAAACATGCCTCAACCTCCTCAGGTTTGTTCTTTTATAAATCCGGGTTCACCTATGACCAGCTTATTACCTTGAAGATTCTGGGGTGGTATGTGAAGAGGCAAAGGAGGAGGACCCGCTATGTTATCACCCCACGGTGAGTAAAAGCCTCCATGACAGGGACAGTGAAAGACTGGATAGTTGTATTCAGCTTCACCCTGAGGTTTCCAAAGAGGAATGCATCCAAGATGCGTGCAAACCGCTATGAGAGCATAAGCACTGTGCCCCTCAAGAAGTTTTCTGTTTTTATCCTCCTTGGTAGTACCGTTCCACTGGAAGTTGGTGGGCAGATGCACCACGAAAACAGGCTTGCCCTTCCATGAGACCACCCTTACAGTCCCTTCCGGGATTTGTGATATGTCCACTTCCACCTTAGCAGCAGCTAAGGATGCGGCACTGGGAGCAAGAGTCTTAATTATGGGATACAAAACCCCTGCAACACCCACTACTCCCAGCCCGCCTATGGCAAGACTTATGAGGTCTCTCCTTGAGGCTTCCATGGTATTACCTCCTGATGCATATTCATAACGAATTAATTATATCACCAAAAAGC
The DNA here is from genome assembly GCF_000010785.1 of Hydrogenobacter thermophilus TK-6. Classification (GTDB taxonomy): domain Bacteria; phylum Aquificota; class Aquificia; order Aquificales; family Aquificaceae; genus Hydrogenobacter; species Hydrogenobacter thermophilus. The sequence goes on from NC_013799.1 coordinate 1,213,688, forward strand.
AAAAGAGATAAAAGGGGTTTTTAATACTTTTTGTCTATTTAAAAATTCTTGCATATAATTATAAACTCACGCCGGGTGAGAAATTCAGAAAGCCTGTAGCTTCTTAGAAAAAAGTACCCCTCCTCCTAAGGGGATGTAATTGAGAATATAATATGCTAAACCTTTAGCATAAAGTCCCTGCAAGTATTAAGGCAAAAGGCGTAAATATCTCTTGGACGAAGGCCATAAGGTAAGCATAGAGGCTATACGGGAGTGGTTCCATTCAGTACAGTAAGTAAGGTACTTAGAGCCATGTACGCATAGGCATTTTGGGTTTACTTGAATGAGAGCAAAATAAAGACCTTTGGGAAGAGCAATGTTGTTTGGAATGCAAAATATGAAACTGCATGAAGTCTATACCTTACTGGAAGTTAAAAGTTGACATGGTCTCCTGCCAAGCCAGCTAAACACCAGAAAACATACAAAGAACAGAAAAGAAACAATGCAAACATATACCCCTTCCCACCTTTTACCCTTTAGACTTGCAATAAGCACAATAAATGTTAAAATCAGCATAGCAAACTCTCCTATATACAAGTGTCTTTCTTTAACATTGGACTTGGGTGTCCTGTAAAAAGACACTTTTAGCTTAAGGAAAGCTCTAATAGGTGCGTAGCTCATAGGAAAGAAGAGCGAAAAGTAAAAAAGCAGAGCTATAAAAGCGTCTGAATAAGAAATTCCGTCCAATTTTCTGTAGATGTGCATAAAGCTGTAAACCCTAGAAAGCAAAAATCCGCTCAGTAGCCCGACCCCCAGCCAACTTAACCACCCTCCTAGCAGAGAAAAGACTAAGGAAATTAACAAAGGAGTGTGCCAAACTGCGTTTTGTATCCAAAAGGCTACCTTTTGTTTTGCTCTAAGATTTTTTCCAAAGGTTAACTCCCAAAAATGTTTAAGTATTGTTTGTGCGTTGCCATATGCCCACCTAAATCTTTGCTGCCTGCAGGAAAACCATGTGAACGGCATAAGACCTTTTCCCACGCTCTCGTCCACATAAGCACCCTTAAAACCCTTTAGGTTTATCCTAAGCCCCATTTCGCTGTCTTCGGTTATCACTTCATCACTCCACCTACCGGCTTTTTCTAAACATTCCCTTTTTATAAACCCTACAGTTCCCATAAAGGATACAGCCTCCAGCACATGACACATTCTCATTATCACCGCAAAAAAGTACCTATAAGACAGGTACATAGCCCTGAAAAAGAGCGTGTTGGGATAGTCCCTGTAGTCTTGGGGAAACTGTACTACAGACCAACCTTTTTGTGTGTAGCTAACACCCCTTTTTATAAAGTCCCTTCTTACTGTATAATCGCTGTCTACTACAGCCAGCACCTGGGTTTTAGGGTTCATAAGCTCAAGCGCTTTGTTAAGAGTCCCACCTTTAAAGCCATGGGTTCGTATGTGGTAATATTTACAAACCTCGCTCTCCTGGCAGTATTTACTTATAGGTTTTCTAAGGTGGCGGCAAGGGGTATTGTTGACCAGCGCTAACACCTCATACTCCTTGTAGTCTTGTTTTTTTAAACTTTCAAGGGTTTGAAGAACCACCTCAGGTGGCTCTTTGTGTATTGGCACATGCACGCTAACAAACTGATCGTGAAAGCTTTCTACACTTTCAGGCTTTTTGTAGTCAAAAGCCTTTCTCAGAAAATAGGTTTCTATTGTATAAGGCAAAAGCCCAAAAAGGAAGAAAAACAGCTCCATAGTATCCAACCTCCCTTTTGGTTAAAGATTGCTAGATTTTGGTGAGTATTAAATCAGGTCTATAAGAGAGAATCTTTTTCCTTATCTCATCCCAGCTTTCTATAACTTTTTGGTACACTTGTAGGTAGCCTTCTGTCATCTTTTGGTATGTAAAGTTTTCTTCTACGTGCCGCCTGCAATCTTCTGGGTTTATTTTATCAATGTACTTTTTGTAAGCTTTTACAAGTCCTTCTATTAAGTCTTCATCCATAAACTTTGGACGCTTTCTCACTTTCACAAGAGTTCCTGTCTTGCCGTGCAGTACTATCTCCCTGGCAGAGCCCCTGTCTGCCACAAACACAGGAGTTCCACAAGCCATAGCCTCAATCATCACAAGACCAAAAGGCTCTCTCCATTGCATGGGAAATATGAAGGCGGAGGCTTTGCTTAGGTATTCCACCTTTTCCTCAAACTCTACTTCTCCAACAAAGATTACCTTTTTACCATCCACACGAGGTTTTATGTACTTTTGGAAGTACTCTTCTTCCTGTGGTGTGTCCACTTTCAGCATTAGGTATAGCTTTTTACCAAGGCGTTTGGCAACTTCTATAGCTTCGGCTACGCCTTTTTCAAAGGTAGATCTACCTATAAAAACCAAAAAGTCTTCCTTTTTTGGCTGGTAGGGGAAGAGTCTTACATCTATACCGTTATACACCGTGGCTACATAGTTAGCAAAAGGTAGCGGTTCTCTTTGATTGTTGGAAATAGACACCAGCTGAGCATAAGCCAAATATGGAAACCTTTTGTATAGCCTTGAAAACCCTTCCAGAAGTGAGTGTATGGTAAATACCGCCGGCTTTTCCAAAAGGGTAAGAGTAAAGAACCACTGAGGGTTATGGGGGTAAAAATGAATGTGTATGATGTCAAACTCTTCCTGCTTGGCAAGCACTTGGCATGCTTCAAGATACTCGTAATAAGCAACTTTCTGCTGGTCTTTCCAACCAAGCGGCTGGCATATGGGAACTAAACGAGCGTCCACCTGAGACCCTTCAGTAGCAAAAAGAGTGCAGTTTATACCCTTTTCCCTAAGACCTTTTATGATGTTATAAACTACCAGCTCTGTTCCGCCGTACTTTTGGGGTGGTATTTGGTATATGAGTGGTCCTACCTGCGCCACCCTCATTCTCTCGTTAATATTATAATACGCTGAGTGAGAAAATCAGAATTGCCAAACAATAGTCTCTAATAAACTCCTCCCAGTTATGCAACTCATAGAAGAAACCCTCAGAAAAACCAAAGCAGGCAGAAAACCCAAAATCTCCAACGCCCAAATAGCTACTCTATTCATCCTCTCCTGCATAACAAACACACCTGTCCTAAAACTCGCTCAATTCCTAATACATCCCAAGCTCAAGTCCTACCACATCTTCAGGAAAACAAGGATTAAAAGGATATACAAAATCCTGAGATATTATATGCATTCAAGAGTTATGGCAGTAATAGTTCTAAAATTGAGGAGGTTATACAGTGAACACTACAAAAGAGAAGTATTGAGGAGTTATGCTATGGAGTGCTTGTAATGGTAGTTTGTGACACAGATGGTATTGTTTATGACCTTTGGTTTCATCCTGCGAGTATGAACGAGGTTAAGTCTTTGAAGCTAAGGGTAAGTAAGGGGTTTTGGTTGAGGGAGTTATTGAAGAGGTTTGAGCTAATAGGGGACAAAGGATACAGGCATTGTGAGTATGTGAAGGTATGTGAGAGCAAGGAAGAGAAAGCTCATAGGCAAGTAGTGGAGGGGGTGTTTTCATGGCTAAAGAGGTTTAACTATGTGAGTGGGTGGAGGAAGGGGATTACGTTTTTGACCTACTTATATGCTTATGCTTTGGGTTATAGTTTCTTTAGAAAAAGGGAGGTTCTGACATGTGCCTAATTTCTCACTCGGCGTATATTCATAACGGATTAATTATATCACCAAAAAGCAAAAGAGATAAAAGGAGTTTTTAATACCTTTTACTTGTGATGGAAATTCTTATATAATTATAAGCTGGTGTAATAAAAGTTTTTAAGGAGGTTAAGTTATGAGCAAGCACATAGTTATACTTGGTGGTGGAATGGGTGGAATAGCCACCGCTTATGATCTGAGGAAGCTGGACAAAAGTCTTAAGATCACAGTGGTGTCAGGAAGACCCTATTTTGGTTTTACGCCTGCGTATCCTCACTTAGCCCTTGGTTGGAGAAAATTTGATGACATTACTATGCCATTGGCTCCCTTACTTTCCAAGCACGGCATAGACTTTATTAACGAGAACGGGGAGAGCATAGACCCTGATGCTAACAAGGTAAAAACTACAGGCGGCAAGGAGATCTCTTACGATTACTTGGTTATAGCTACTGGTCCCAAGCTGGTCTTTGGCGCGGAAGGCCAAGAACAGCACTCCACATCCGTATGTACTGCAGAGCATGCTATGGAACTAAACAGAAAACTTGAGGAGTTTTATAAAGACCCTGGACATGTGGTGGTGGGTGCCATACCCGGCGTGAGTTGCTTTGGTCCTGCTTACGAGTTTGCCTTTATGCTTCATCACGAGCTTAAAAAGAGGGGTATAAGACACAAAGTGCCTATAACTTATATAACCTCAGAACCTTATGTGGGACACATGGGGCTTGGTGGGGTTGGACCCTCCCGAAGGCTTATGGAAGACACCATGGCAGAGAGAAGTATAAAATACATAGCCAATGTGAAGATAACTAAGGTGGAGCCTGATAAAGTTATTTACGAAGACTTAGAAGGAAAGACCTATGAGGTTCCGTGCAAGCTTTCCATGATTATGCCAAGATTCATGGGTCCAGATGTGGTGGCTTCCGCGGGAGATAAGGTGGCAAATCCTGCCAACAAGATGGTTATAGTAAACAGGTGTTTTCAGAATCCTACATACAAAAACATATTTGGCGTAGGTGTAGTAACTGCTATACCTCCTGTTGAACAAACACCTATACCTACAGGCGCACCCAAGACGGGCATGATGATTGAGCAGATGGCTTTGGCTGTTGCTCACAACATAGTAAACGACATAAGAAACTCCACAGACAGGTATGCACCTGAGCTTTCTGCCATATGCGTGGCGGATATGGGAGGGGATGCTATGGGATTCTTTGCTTCTCCAGTCCTTCCACCCAGGTCTGTGGTCAAATACAAGAAGGCTGTCTGGATGCACTGGTTTAAGTCCGCCTTTGAAAAGTACTTCATGTGGAAGGTAAAGACAGGTGATGTGGCTCCTTTCTTTGAGGAAGGCATGCTAAAGCTTATGTTTAGTGTCCATCCCATACATCTGTGCAAGGATTGTGCGGGTTCTCCAGGATCTCCCTGTTAATCCTTTCGTAAATACACTATGGAGGCACCTGTGCCTCCTTCCTTTGGATAAGCCTCCCTGTGGAAAACCACCAGGTCAGAATTGGACAAAAATTCCTCCACAGTCTTTTTCAGAGTTCCATGACCGTGAATTACCTTTACATTCTTTGCACCCAGCTTGTGAGCCTCCTCCAGAAAAAGCTCCAGCTTGCGGAGCGCCTCATCTACGGAAAGTCCTGTAAGATTTATCTCAGAGGGCAAACCTTTTCTTATCTCAAAACTTACCACTTCCTCACTCCTTGTGGGCGGGTCTGTTTTTTTTAGGTCCTTCAGACTCACCCAAGCTCTCACACCACCAAAGATAACGCCAGCTCTGTCACCTTTTATTTCAACCACTCTACCTTTTGAACCCATAAGCTCCACCCAATCGCCAACTCTTACCTCTTCTACAGAGAGTTTCTTCTCTATGTCCTTTCTCTTTTCTCTTACAAACTCTCTGAGTCTTTGCCTCTCTTTGGCACTTTTGAGCATCTCTTCTCCCTCCCTTTTGAGTTTTTCCAAGTAATCAAGCGCATCCTTTAGCACCTTTTCCCAGCTTTGCTGTTTCTCTCTTTCAAGCTCATAAAGGAGTTTCTCCTGCTCCTTCCTTGTCTTCTCAAGCTCTAACTTTAACTGCTCTACCTCCTTTAGCTTCTCGGTGTATTCTCTAATGTAATTTTCCAAGTTCTCTCTCGCAGTTTTGTACTCTTGCATCCCTTTGGGAAGATGCTTCCGAGATAGCTCTAAAACTTCCTTAGGCATTCCGTACCGCTCCGCCACCTCAAAAGCCATGCTCTCTCCTACCGTGTTGTAAAGTATTGCATACTTGGGCTGCAGGCTCTGCCTGTCAAAGGCTACGCTTGCAGGTGTATAATAGTCAGAGTTTATGGCGTAAAGCTTTATGGGTGTGTGATGAGTGGTTGCAAACACATAAGCACCCTTCTGGCTAAGATACTCCAAAAGTCCTATTCCTAAGGCGGAACCCTCTATAGGGTCCGTGCCAGCACCCAACTCATCCAGCAAAACAAGAGACTTCTCGTTTACCAGCGGTAAAAACTCCACTATGTTGGACACATGGGCTGAGAAGGTTGAAAGATTCTGCTGAAGGCTTTGCTCATCACCTATATCGGTGAATATGCTTTCAAAGACAGGTAATTGACTGCCTTCTCCTGCAGGTACAGGCAGGGCGCACTGAAACATAAGACAGCAAAGCCCAAGGGTTTTTAGTGCTATCGTCTTACCTCCCGTGTTGGGACCTGTCAAAACCAAGCCCTTTCTCTCTGAGAGGTCTATATTTACGGGAATTACCTCATCTTTTAGAAAGATGAGCAGAGGATGTCTTGCTTCTTTGAGTTTTATAGCATCACCAATATTTATGAGATTACCACCTATGAGCTTGGAAAACTTAGCCACAGCCTTAAGGAAGTCCACCCTTAAAAGCGTCAAAAAGGCATCGTGCAATCTATCAGATTCCTCACCTATATAGGCGGTTATTTTTTTCAGGACTCTCTTTACCTCCTGTTCCTCCTCGTCCCTCAAAGTTATAAGGCGGTTGTTAAGTTCCACCACATGGTGGGGTTCTATGTAAGTAGTAAAGCCAGAGGAGGAAGTGCCATGAACTATACCTATGATCTTTTTAGCTTCGGAACTTTTGACAGGAAGCACATATCTGTTGTTTTTGAAGGCTACAAACTTATCCGAAAAAAGATTTACCGCATCAGGTCTTGAAAGAAGGCTTTCTAACCTCTTCACGATCTCCTTCTCCACGCTCCTGATTTTTTGTCTTATCTGGCTGAGGTCCTCACTGGCAGAATCCTTTACAAAGCCTCTCACATCTACAGATGACTCTATTACGCTTTCAAGGTTTGAAAAGAGATGAAGGTGTTTCACAAGAGTCTGCAGGTGGGGATATACGCTTACCTGGCTTCCTATTACTTTTCTTATCTCCCTCAGGAGCTTGATAACCTTCAGGATGGATAGTATCTCCTCCACACTCAGTAGAGCGTCCTTTATAGAAGACTTTTTTATTAGCTCTTCCACATCGTCAAAGGGGTAGATGGGTACATCTTCAGCCATCTTCATAAAGTCTGCTGTGATGTTTATTTGCCTTCTCAGGTCATCTGGGTCTTTTATAGGTCTTAAACTATCTATGAACCTCTCGGTTGCCTTTGAACTCACAAACTCTTTTAATTTTTCCAGCACCTTAAAGAACTCTAACCTCTCCAAATCTCTTTCTCTCATAGTTCCCCCTTTATAGACATTTATTCTCCATAAAAGGGAGTTTTGCAGGGTAGGGGACTATAGGCTCCCTACCAAACCGTTGGAGAATGTTCACCGCCCCAACTACATCAGCATCATTCTCATATCCACATCTGATGCAGTGAAACCATTCCCCATCACGGTTTGCACTGTCCACATAACCACACTGGGGACAGCTCCTGCTGGTGTTAAAAGCAGGAACTATGCGCCACTGGACTCCAGCTACCTCGCACAGCTCCCTTATTCGCTTTAAAACATAAGAATAAGTCCAATAGTTAAACCTCCTGTTAACCAACCTGCTCCATTTCCCCCTTTTTCCTCTCTTGAGATTTCTCAGGTTCTCTAAAACAGGACTAAAAGTCCCATCTATCGCTCGTTTCAAAATTCTGTTTATTTCAGTCTTCAGAAAATGCAAAGCTCTCTTAAACCTTTTACTTCCTTGTTTTTTGGGTAAAATCCTCTTTTCAATGATTTCTTTCACTTCTCTTCCAAAAACCTGCCCATCAGATAAAGTTAAAAGCTTTCTGTATCCAATATCAATTCCTTTTGGTTGTTTTTCCTTCAATTCAACTCTCTTTTTGAAAGTCAGCTTTAAGAACCACTTATTGTTTTTCTTTAACAACTCCACATCCGAAGCCATTTCCCATTCATCAAAGTATTTTTTTTGCATAATCATAGTTCTTAACTGGAAAATTAATCCATCTTTGACCTTCTGGGTCTCTAAGTCTAAACCAGAAATCAAATGAGTTTTCTCCCTTCTCAAATTTGTAAAATCTCTGATCCAGTTTGCTACTTACTCTTTTGATTTCAGGTTTGCTTATCTTTTTGCCTTTCTTTTTCTTTTCAAAGATACTTTTCAATATGTCAGTTGCCTGAGCTAAAGCACATCCCAGATATCTCTTTGATAACCAGGTATCATAAGGATAGTTTTTCACATCCTCATAGGTAGGAAACCTATCTTCTGTAAATCCCTTATCCGCAAAATATTGTAAAGCCTTTCTGTATTCTTCCCATAGACTATCAAGAAACTTTTTCTTACCAGTATTTGCAAATTCTAAACTGAATAATAAACTTCTTTTTATCTCCTGCACTCTCATCTCTCTGTCTATTTAACTATTTTCATCCTCATTTGTCAAGAAAGGACTATAAAATCAGTTATTAGTTTCAACACCTTCAGCCTTTGATGAGCTTCCTGAGTAAGTATCTGTCCCCCTCCAGCTTGGTTAAAACCGCCTCCACCCCGCCGATGACAAAACTCAGCCTCATCTTAACAGGCAGGTAGGTCTCCTCATCCAGCCACAGATACCACCTACCTTTGGGCTTTAAAAGTCCCTTAGTTTCTATGTTGGGAGAAACCTCAATCACCCTTGTGTTAAAGCCACCTACCTCCGTATCCGCATACTCCTCCTTTATTACCGAATATGGTAGTACATAATCCTTCTCATCGTAAAACATAAGCACTGTCCCGTAGCTTTTTATAGCAGAATCTCTGTAAAGCAATAGGCTTGCTGTGTATGGTTCCACATAGCCCGAGTACTTATAAACTTTCTCTTCGTTTCGTTCAATCTCATTGGTGAGCTTTTTGTACTTTACCTCCTTTACATATATCTTCCCATCCTTAAATCTATACTCCTGATATCTTTTGAACTCTCCCTCTTCCTGATAGTACTCAAACCTGACAGGACTTAAAGGATCTTTATCTATAGTTGCCTGTCCTCTGTTGTACACTCTTTTTACTAGCCTTCCCACATTTATGGTCCTTACAACACTTGACACTTTAAGGTTTTTCCCCTCATCTTTGTATGTTATACAGGTTTCTGCAACGGGCAAAAACAGAAAGTAAGCTTTATAACACGCGGTAAGGTGGTTTGCAAAGGAGAAAAGGGGCAAAAAGGTCAGAAGGAGTAGAGCCTTTTTAAGTCTTCCAGCCAAGACCTCATCTCCTCAGCCATAGAAGGGTGATTGTGCTTTATAGCTTTTTCTATGCCTTCCTCCAGAGCTTTCATAGCTTTCTCATACTGTCCCATCTCTTCATAGCACTTGGCAAGCACTTTGTAGCCTGCACCCTCGTCCTCTTTAAGCTGTAAGTATTCTTCCATGTGCTTGGCGGAATTTTCGTAGTTTTTCTTGTTGAAATACTCAAGGGCTAAGGAGTAGTGCACCATTGGATTGTTGGGACTTTTTTCAAGAAGGCTAAGAAAGTATTCAAGCCTGTCCATTGTTTTCTTCCCTCCTTAGCTTCTCGTAGGCGGATATTATGTATCCCAGGAAAGCGTTTTCTGGCTGCGCACCCACAAACTCCACAAGCCCTCTGTTTATCACTATCTTAGGCACACCCACCACCTGAAACCTCTCCGCAAGGTCAGGGTTTTCGCTGGCATCCACCACCAGAGCCTTAATGTAGTCGCTGGCAATGGCAAAGTTCATGGCGGTTATTGCCGCAGATGGACAGTATCCACACGAGGTTGTAACAAATACCATAATTTCCAAAGGCTTATCTATGCTCTTTAACATCTCAACGGTCTTTTCTGAAAGTCTGGGTGCTCTCTTGGACACCTGCACTATACCCTGCACCAACGTACTAAACTCAAGACCCGCAGGCAGTCCTATGTATCTGATGCCGTAGTCCTTTTCACCCTCTATAACTATGGTAGGCACCCTTTCAATAGCGTAAGCCTGCGCCACATCTCTTTCTATAAGCGGTGAATAAACCTCAAGCTCTATCTTTTCGGGTTCTATCTGTGAAACTTCCTTTAGTAGCTCTTCAGCTACCTGGCATGTTTCACATCCTATAGCCTGAGAGAAGAGTTTTAGCTTTACTTTGTTTTCAAGCTCTTTGGAGAGAATATCTCTTAGCTGTGATCTTACCTCAAGGCTGAGAAGCATCTTCACACCTCCTTAAGAATATAATTATATTCTTAAGTACCTTAATGCAAGTGCCAACAAAAAAAGTATAATTGCATTAAAATGATATTTGCAAGGAGGCGGGCGGATGAACCAGTTGGAGGTTTTCAAAAGTCAAGAGGCGGACAGGTGGTTTGAGAGAAACAGAGAAAGCTTAAAACCCAAAGACGATGTTATAGTATGGCTTTTGGATACATACGGGCTTTTAAACGAAAAGAGTAGTGTGCTTGAAGTGGGTGCTTCCAACGGCTACAGACTTGCAAGACTGCATGAAAAGTATGCCTGCAGATGTGTAGCAGTAGAACCTTCCCAAAAAGCTGTTGAAGATGGAAAAAAGAGCTTTCCTTTTTTGGAGTTTTACCCAACTACCGCTGAGGAGATGGATTTCTCAGAAGAGTTTGACCTCATTATAGTAAATAGTGTATTTCATTGGATAGACAGGAAGAATCTTTTTAAGGTTGTGGCAAACATAGATAAGGCTTTAAAGGAGGGTGGCGCATTGGTAATTGGTGACTTTCAGCTACCTGTGCTTTTGAAAAATCCTTACCATCATGTGCAGGAAGAGGTGTATACTTACAAACAGCCTTACAAAGAGATGTTTTTAAGCTCAGGACTTTACCTTGAACTTGCAAGTTTTTGTTATAACCATGATACTAAGGAGTTTAAGGAAATAAATCTGGCAAACCTCTTTTGCGTAAGCCTTTTAAGGAAACAGGAGCTTTATCTGAGACAGGATAAGGTATTATGAAGGTGGGGCTTGTAGTTCAGGCACGCAACGGTTCTACTCGCTTTCCTAAGAAGATGGTCTCAAACCTTAACGGTAAGAAGCTTTTAGAATGGGTACTTCTCAGAGCTGGGAGGGCAAAAGCTCAAGAGAAGGTGGTGGCTACCTCAAACCTTTCACAGGACGATATCATAGAGGAAACAGCCAAAGCCTTAGGCTGGAAGGTTCTAAGAGGGGATCCCTTTGATGTGCTAAGCAGGTACGCAAGAGCGGTTAGAGATTTCGGACTTGATTATGTGATAAGAATAACTGGAGACTGTCCACTTGTAGACCCAAAACTTGTGGATTTTGCCCTTGAAAAGACCTTGCAGGAAGACTCTGACTATACGATGCTTGCGGGGATCATAGACGGTTTTGACGTGGAGGTGATAAGAGGTGAGTGGATATTGAAAGCGGACCTATCAGCCAGACTGCCATCCGAAAGGGAGCATGTTAGTCCCTACATAAGAAAATCCCGAAAGGCTAAAAAGCTCTTCCTGAATTGTCATCAAGAGGACCTTTCTCAGATACACTTGAGCGTGGATTATCCAGAGGACCTTATGATTATAGAAAGACTATTGAGAGAACTCGGAAGGGAGGATTTTACCTATGAGGATGTGGTAAAACTTATAAAGGAAAAACCCCATCTCTTAGAGAGAGATAAAAAGATAGTCCCCAACGAAGGATACCTGAGGTCTATACAAGAGGATAGGGAGTTTGTGAAAGGTCTTAAGGGTAAGTCTCTAAGGTTAGAAGAGAGTTTGAAGCATTTTGAAAAAACTAAAAAACTCATTCCCAACTGCTCACAAACCTTCAGCAAATCTTACCTGCAGTTCTCTGTGGGTGCAAGCCCCCTGTTTGTGGAGGAGGCAAAAGGAGTTTATCTGAAGGATCTGGACGGAAACACTTACATAGACTATACCATGGGACTTGGAGCCTGCATCCTCGGTTATTCCTTTGAACCTGTGGTCAGTCAGGTAAAAAAGCAGCTGGAGAAAGGTATTGTTTATACTCTACCCCACAGACTTGAGGCACAGCTTGCAGAGCTTTTAACTCACATAATACCCTGCGCGCAGATGGTCCGATTTGGTAAAAATGGTTCGGATGTTACCTCTGCAGCGGTCAGAGTTGCCAGGGCATACACAGGCAGAGATATGATAGCGTGCTGTGGATACCATGGGTGGCAGGATTGGTACATAGGCACCACTACAAAGAGTATGGGCGTACCAGAGGCTGTTAAAAAACTCACCTTAACCTTTGAGTACAACAACCCGCAGAGTCTTGAGAGGCTCTTTGAGGAATATCCCCACCAAATAGCCTGCGTCATAATGGAACCTGTGGGCATAGAAGAACCCAAAGATAACTTTTTGCAAAAAGTTAGAGAAATTACCCACAAGCATGGCGCTTTACTGATATTTGATGAGGTAGTCACTGGCTTTAGATTCTCCCTTGGAGGTGCGCAGGATTACTTTGGAGTGGTGCCAGATCTTGCTTGCTTTGGCAAAGCGATGGGCAACGGCATGCCCATATCAGCATTAGTAGGAAGAGAGGATATTATGAAGCTTTTTGAAGATGTCTTCTTCTCCTTCACCTTTGGTGGCGAAACTGCCAGCATAGCAAGCAGCATAGCAGTTATAAATTACATGAGAGAGAATGAAGTAATAGCTTACCTTTGGGAGAAGGGACAAAAGGTGAGGGAAGGCATACTAAAACTTGTAGAGGAAAAGGAACTTGAGGATGTGGTGAAAGTCAAAGGTTATCCTGTCAGATTCGTAGTTGATTTTGCAGGTGAGGATGGCTTAAAACTCAAGACTCTCTTTCAACAGGAATGTGCCAAAAGGGGTGTGCTTTTTAGTGGTTCCCACAACATAAGCTACTCTCACAGAGATGAGCATATAGAAGAAACCCTACGAGTATACGATCAGGTTCTGGACATACTCAAGTATGCCCTTGAGTATGATATGGTGGATGAGCTTCTGGAAGGTGAGGTTATAAAACCAGTTTTTAGAAAGCCGTGATAAGGTTAAGGCTGATAAGAAAGGAAAAGTTAATCTGTCCAGAGTATCCGTGGGAGGGGGTGCATACATACCTGTATGGCTCGGTGATAAAGCTATCCACCGGCTACAGGATGTATTACCAGAGTTATTTGGACGGTATAGGTTTTTTTGTATGCCTTGCCGAATCTGAGGACGGCATTAATTGGAAAAAGCCCCTCATAAAACCTCTCAAAGAGGCGGTGCCTTATCTCTATCCTACTGTAGAAGTGGAGGGCAAAATATTAGACTTTTACCACAGCACCAAGTCTTTGGAATGTATGAGCAATGTGGTAGCAAACTATCACATCCATTCTGTCCTGCATAATCCAGAAGATGAATACCCTTACAAACTCTTTGGATACACCCAAGAAGGCTACTGCGTAGCTTTTTCAAAGGACGGGATAAATTTTATCCAGTACGAGGCAAATCCAGTAATACCCTTGCTCAAGTTTCCCAACAGAAAGACTAAAAAGGTCTGGTATAGCGATGTGGCGCCTGTTTTCTATGATAGAAAAAGAAGACTGTACAAAGCCATGGTGAAGACATACAAGATGGATGCTGAGGGAAGAACAAGAAGATGCGTTGGACTTTCTACATCTAAGGATTTTTTAAACTGGACAAAACCCAAAACCGTATGGATACCTTCGCAGGAGGAAGATAAGCTTGCTCAGAAATTGGGCTTTAACTGGGCGGACTTTTACGGGCTTTGTCCTTTCAATTACAAAGATTACTACCTTGGCTTACTCTGGCTTTTCTTTATAGACTACGAGTTTGAAAGGGGAACGCACGAAGGTAAGATAGGACTATACTTAGCATACAGCAAAGACAGCTTACACTGGCAAAGACTCTCTGACGAACCTCTAATACCTTTAGAAGACTGGCATAATGGTATGATAACCACGGCAAATCAGCCCATCATTGAAGGAAACAGGCTAAAGATATACTATTCTGGTGCCAACTTCACTCATGGATACGGAGAGTACGAAAAACCCTTTGATGAAAAAAAGCATAGAGCTTGCATAGGACTTGCGGAGTTTGAGATCCTTGAGGATTAAGTTCTTCACCGAAGGAGGTAAAGGTATAGGATTTGGTCATTTGATGCGCTGTCTTTCTCTCTGTCAAGCTTTTGAAGAGGTCTCTGGCGAATGCTTATTTGTGATAAGAGGCACAGAGGAAGTAAGGACAGCATTGAATAGACCTCTAAAACTCCTTGACTGGCTTGAAGATATAGAGCTTTTTGAAAGGGAGCTAAAGGATGCACACCTTATAGTGATAGATTCCTATCTTGCAAAGCCTGAGCATTATGAGATATCGTGTAAAAAGGCAGGCAGAAATCTCTTTATTGATGACTTTGGGAGGATGGCGTATCCATGTGGCTATGTGCTAAATGGTAGCGTATACGCAAAGGACCTGAACTATCCCCAGAGGCGAGATGTTGTATATCTCTTAGGAAGTGAGTATACTCCCCTGCGAAGAGCTTTTTGGGAGGTGCAGCAGAAGGAGATAAGGGAAAAGGTAGAGAAGGTTCTCATAACCTTTGGAGGTGATGATTCCAAAGGTATGACAAGAAAGGTGGTTAATGCTCTTGAAAGGGAGTTTCCGTACTTGGAAAAGCTGGTAGTTGTTGGTTCAAGCTATAAAAACAGAGAGGAGTTATACGCATTAGCTTCTGAGAAGGTAAAGATATACGAAAACCTACCTGCGGAAGGTATGAAAAACCTCATGTTGAAGGCAGATATAGCCATAAGCGCAGGAGGACAGACTACTTACGAGCTTGCCGCAGTTGGTGTGCCTTCTGTATTGGTAGCAGTAGCGGATAATCAGCTTTTAAACTGCAAGAGTTGGCATAAGGAAGGCTTTGCTCTCTATGCAGGCTGGTGGGAAGATGAGAACATAGAAGAGATGGTTTTGGCAGCAGTTGAAAAACTTCTTAAGCACCAACTCAGGCTTTTCTCCAGTACAGTTGGGAGAAGACTGGTGGATGGTCAGGGTGCAAGAAGGGTAGCCCATAAAATTAGTTAACATTCATCTACACTTTAACAAAAGACTTAAATTATTAAATATGGACAGGAAGGAGAAAATAGTTGAACTTATAAATCAGGGCTATGACAATGTAAAAGCTCTTTCACAATACTTTGGTGTTTCTCTCATGACTATTTACAGGGATGTGAGAGAGCTTGAAAAGGAGGGAAAGATAATAAGGAAGCACGGAGAGCTAAGATTGAGAACCCAAGAGGATTTAAAGGAGGAGAAGATAGATACATGCGCTTACTGTACAAAGGCTGTGGATAGAAGACTTGAATTTATATATCACCTTAAAAACAGAAAGGTAAAAGCATGCTGTGCTCACTGCGGTCTTTTGTTATACAAAGACATAAAGGAAGATGAGGTTGAGGCATGTATGACATGGGACTTTATAACAGGAAATCCCATAAGCTGCTACTCAGCTTGGTATGTAATAGGATCTTCTGCATTGCCCTGCTGTAGCCCCTCAGCCATAGCTTTTGCCAGCAGAGAGGATGCAGAAAAGTTTGCAAAGGGTTTTGGTGGTGTTGTAACGGACTTTGAGAAGGGTGTTGAGGGCATAAGGGAACTTATGAAAAGGGGACAGAGGGTGGATATAAAGCTATGAAAAAGCTATTTTTATACACTTGTTTTATCTTATTTGCTGGATGCGCACCTGCTCCCAAGCTGCTTCCTCTGGAGGACGGACTTAAGGTAAACAGAGAAAACTTTATGTCTGTATACGAAGGTGAACAAGTAAAGATACTTGTCAAAGCGCAGGCATGGAAGTATTCGCCCTCGGACCTCTCTTACTATGTCACGCCCCTGTACATGGAAGTGAAAAACCTATCACAGAAGAATATAAGTATAGATAGGCACGGTATATATCTTTTGGATGACAAAGGCAACCAATACAATGCCTTATCTCCCGGTGAAGTATCCTCCATGCTAAGCTACAGTGTGGGTTTTTCCCTTGGTATAGCATATTACTCCTCCCCCTACTGGTTTGGTTGGTATCCCTACTATCCTTACTATCCACCCACCTATCCGGATATACTTAATTACGCCTTCGTATACGGCACAGTGGAGCCCAAAGCTACCCTCAAAGGTTTCCTTTACTTTCAAAAGCTTCCCAAGGAAATCAAAAACGTAACATTGAAGATAACATACAGAGTTAACGGAGAGACTAAAAGCGTGAGCTTTCCCTTTGAGGTAAAAAACAAGTAACCTCTTGGAAAAATTCACTGGAGGGAGTATAATTTAGAGTGAGGAGGAAGATTATGACAAAAAAGTTATGTATTCTGCTCTCGTCCACAGTTATTTTAGCTGTTTCATCCTCATGCGGAGCGCCTTCCGCCAAATGTCCCAGCAAAGACGCTGTTAAAAATTCAGTGAAGGACCTCATACCACAGGACTTTACTGTGGAATCAGTCTCTGGAGTTAAAGAGATCAATGGACTGTGCGAAGTTGTTATTAAAGTAGGTGCGCAACCTCTGGTGTTTTATACCGATAGCACAGGTAATTATGTAGTGGCAGGCAACATCATAAGCCTGAAGGATAAGAAAAACTTAACCAGAGAAAGACAGCAGGAGTTTATGAAAGTATCCACAGACCAGCTTAAAGAGCTGGAAAAGCACGTAAACTTCACCTACGGGCAGGGCAAGAAGTTCATTTACTACATAACGGACCCAGACTGTCCCTTCTGTAAGAAAAGCGAACCCATAATAGAGGATTGGGCTAAAAAAGCAGGAGTGCAGATAAAAGTAATTCTCTTCCCTCTTCCTATACATCCACAAGCCTTTGGCAAATCTGTGGCTCTTGTGTGTGATAAGAAGGGATGGGAAGAACTGGTAAAGGGGTATGAGTCAAAAAATCAGTGCGATGAAGGTAAAAAGGCTATCACCGATAACCTTCAGTTTTTGAGTCAGCTAGGCGTAAATGGAACCCCTACCTTTGTGGGTATGAACGGCAAAATGCAATCGGGAGTACCTACGGAGGAGGACCTGAACAAGCTGATAAACTGATGTATGGAATGGTTAAAAGAGGAGCTTGATAGGATAAAGAAGGCAAGCCTTTATAGGAGCAGAAGTCTAAGGGAGGGTATCTTGGACTTTTGTTCCAACGACTATCTGGGTCTTAGGGATCACCCGGAGGTTATTGAGGTATCGTTGAGGGTTTTGAAAGATGGCGGTCTTGGCTCTGGAGCATCACAGTTAGTTTCTGGGTACACTAAATATCATAAAGCTTTGGAAGAAAAGCTGGCTGAGTTTAAGGGGACTGAGTGTTGCGTAGTTTTTGGCTCTGGATACCTTGCCAACCTGGGTGCCATATCTTCCCTTGTTAGGGAAGAAGATGCCATTTTTAGTGATGAACTAAATCACGCCAGCATCATAGATGCCTGCAGACTCTCTAAAGCCAGTGTTTTTGTTTTTAGACACAGAGACTACCATCATCTTGAAGAGCTTTTGCAAACGCACAGAAGGAGCTTTAGAAGATGTCTCATAGTTAGCGATACGGTTTTTAGTATGGATGGGGATGTGGCAAACATCAGCACTCTCAAAAGGATGGCAAAAGAATACGAGTGCATGCTTTATCTTGATGAGGCGCATGCAACGGGAACAATAGGAAAAAGTGGAAAAGGTGGTCTTGAAGAGTTTTCGGAAAGCTGGGAAGAGTTTATGATACTCATGGGGACTCTGTCAAAAGCTCTTGGCTCTTACGGTGCCTTTGTATGTGGCTCTAAAGCGCTTTGTGAGTATCTTGTAAACAAGGCAAGGAGTTTAATATTTTCCACTTCCTTACCTGCATGCCTGTGTGCAGGTGCGGAAAAGTCCCTTGAGGTCATAGAGAGAGAACCGTGGAGAGTAAAAAAGTTGAAAACTCTCTCAGAGCGCATGTTTGAGAACCTGAGGAGCTTTGGTTTTGATATAAGCTTTCACCAAACACCCATCATCCCCATAATGGTTTACGATGAGAAGAAAGCTTTAAGCATAAGAGATGCTCTTTTGGAAAGGGGTGTTTTTATTCAGGCTATAAGGCATCCCACTGTAGCGATTGGAAAGGCAAGGCTCAGACTTACTGCCAGCCTAAGATACTCGGAGGAGGACCTTGAGCTTCTCTTCTCATCAATAAAAAGCGTAGCTATAGCCTGCTGACGGACCTTTCTACCATATCCTTTATGATCTCTTTCTCCAAAGGAGAGCTTACCTTGGGAAGTATAGTTTCTAACACTGCACTTTTGGCGTTTTTGTATTTTTCTAACCTTCTTGCGCATCTTATGGTATCCCTTATGGAAAACACAAACTCAACAGGCTCTTCGGACTTTTGAGTTTGGTAAGCCCTGTAGGCGTTCCTTATGGCGTTAGCTATGGTCAATAGGTCAAAGATCATAAGCAGCTTCTCTTCCCTCTGTGGAGTGTAAAGCTTCTGTCCCAGCTCAGTTTTGACAGAATTTATCACATAGTACCAAAGATATGTAAACTCTTTACCCGATATATGCTCAAAGCCCTGCACATGATCCTTGAGTATAAGCGCTTCGTCTGGATAGTAAAAACCACCCTCTGCTTGGAAGGGGGGATAATCAATGTAGAGAATGTCAGCCCTTGACTTTATATCCTGAGGTAGCTCCGAAACTCCCAGATAGTTTTGGGGGTTCATACCACCCAAAAGTATCACATCCTTCCTTGCCTTTATCACCTCACCGGAGGAAAGCACCAAGTACCTTCTGTAGTCAAACAAGGGGTTAAACATCTTTACAAGAGATGCAGGTAGCGTGTTTATCTCATCAAAGTAAATGACTGCACCTGGTGTTTGCAAAGCCTTTACCAGGTCCGAATAAACCTTCCTGGTGCCCCTTTTGGGGTCAAATTCATACATGAAGGTTATGTCTTCCCTCTCCATCTTGGAATTGCAGGGAATGATGTAAAGGGGTCTTCCCGTCAGCGCAGAGAAGACCTCTACCAGAAAGTTCTTTCCTACACCTGCATCTCCCTCAAGGATGAGTATACCCTCTTTGTATATTAACTGCTCCTTTATCAGGGATGTGAGTTTTTCAAGGTTCTGAACAAACCAGGGTGTTTCTTCATAGGACACCACAAGTGGAAGTCTATACTCTTGATAGGAAAATAGCCCATTGAGGTGCCTCAGATAGGACTTTATCCACTTAGGTGGATGTTTTATCTCCTCAGCCTTAAGTATGTTGGAGTATCTTTTTGGTTCTCTAACTATTCCATCCGACCTTTCAAAGCTAATTTTAACATAAACCTGCCCATCTGCGCTGTACTTTTCCTCTGCTTGAAGCCTCCAAGGCAGTCTTCTTCTTTCACCGGAAAACTTCTCTATGCTTTCGCTACCAAATATAACATGCGAATCTTCAATAACTATCCTGTACCTTGATAACCTGCTCTCAAGAAGTTTCTCCTGAAAGAGTTTTACAAGCTCCTCCTGAGCTTTTGTCTGCATATCTCTGGGAAGTAGTAAAAAGAAAGCTCTTGCCTCTTTTACCTCATCTATACCTTCAATGGCTTTCAGGTCCATTTCCTGAATTTGGCTCAGGGCTTTTCTCACTCTCTCAAGATGCTCCTTGGTTTTTCTGTCAAAGTACTCTATTACCTGCTCTCTTAGATTTTCCAGGCTTTGCCTTTCTTCACCTTGCAAGGCTTTTATCCAGTCATCAATCTCCCTTAAGTCTTTATCCTCTATCTGATGGTTGGATAGCTTTTCTTTTAGGCGCTTAATAAACAGGTTTAGCTCCGCCTTCTTTATGTCTTCCTCAGCCTTGCTTATGATCTCTCTGACTTGTCTTATGGGTGCATCAAGGGAGAGGACCTCTCTGTATTCCTTTAGGTTTTCAAGGCTTTCACCATCTTTTAGAGAGGAGAGTCTCTTTTGGAGGTTTTTGTAAGAGTTTTCCGCATTCTTTATCATCTGCTTTATGCGGTCCTGCGTGTAATAAAATTCCGAAAGGTTGGAAGAGAGCTTTACAAGGTAATAAAGCCTCTTCTCTTCATCATCTTGGTAAGCACATGTGTATATGCTCCCGTCTGGGCTTACTCTTACCACCGAGTAGCCAAAACCCTCTAAGGTCTGAAGGTAAGACATGCTCTCAAGGTCCACTATGCCAAGCCTGTTATTCTCAGCATCAGCTATAAAGAGTATCCTCCCATCTTGGGATATGTCCAATTGGGAGGGGTTTATGGGAAGGTCCAGACTTGCCACCTGGGTGTGGCTATTAAGGTCATAAACTGCTATGCTGCTTTGGTAACCAAAGATGGCTAAGCTTCCCTTAAGACAGAGGGACCTTTTGGCAGGGTATGGCATAACCTTTAGCAAGTTCCCCCCTCTATCGTAGATGGCGACTGCATCACTGCCAGAGAGCAAGAGCTTACCATCCTCCAACACTTTTAGCACCTCAAGCTGACCTATGCCTGCATCTCTGTAGCTAAAGCTTCCTGTAAAATCTATGGTCTCCACGCTTAGATCTCCAACAAGCTCTATGGTGTATATCCTTTCACCTACAGTTCCAAAGGCTAATGTGCCTCTTTTGATGTCAAGCCCAGAAGATGGTCTTATACCTTCCTGCGAAAACTTTACACTCTTCCAAGTTTCTGGCCGTCTTTTGTCTGTCATATAATAAACCAGCAGATAGGGGGGTGTTAGAAGCGCCAAGTAGTTGCCCCTAAAGACTATGTCAGTGATTACTTGTGCGGGAGGTCTGGCTGGAAGTCTGTGGAGTTTCCCCTTCCAGTCATAAAACTGGATTATGCCGTGCCTTCTTCCCACCAAAAGCCAGTAGCCATCTTCGGATACTCCTATGGTCTCTATCCAGAACTCTTCTATACGAGCATCGCTGTCCCTCTCCAAGCTCTCATCTTTTTCAAGCACAATCTCTTTATCACCTACTATTACTTTTATCTCTTGCGTTGGCTTGCTCTTTTTTAGCTGAAAAAGTTTTTCAAAAAAGCTCATTCTTTAAATAATAATAGAAGCAGAGCATGAAGGAGTATGATACACATTATGAGAGTTTGGCTTAAGATAATAAATCATGATTAAAAGTTTATTGCTTAAACTTTGCCCCAACTGCGGAGGAGACATAACTGCAGAAAGACTCATAAAGGGACTTCCCTGTCAGAACTGTATGCCTGATGAAGATAAAAACTTATGCGAAGCACTAAAAGAGGGCAGTTTGAAGAAGCTCTGCACCGCTCTTGAGCAAGTGAGTGATTGGGAGAAGCTCTTTGAGAAGCACATAAAATCTAAACCTTGGAGTCTACAAGTCTCTTGGGCAAAGAGAGTACTTTTGGGAAGCTCCTTTGCTCTTTTGGCTCCAACCGGTATAGGTAAAACTTCCTTTGGAATATCCATGGCTCTTTACCTTGCCAGCAAGGGGAAAAAGTCTTACATAGTGCTTCCCACCAAGTTACTTGTAAAGCAGGTGAGCGCAAGGCTCAAAAAAATGGGCGCGGATAAAAAACTTCTTCTTGCTTTTGGTGATGAGGAAGGCAAAAAGAAGGAGGAAAACAAGGAAAGGCTAACAAAAGGGGAGTTTTTAATACTTGTAAGCACCTCCATGTTTCTCTACAAAAATTACCACCTTATACCTAGAGACATCTCCTTTGTGTTTGTGGACGATGTGGACTCCTTTTTAAAGACAGCCAAGAACATAGACAAGGCTCTTTACCTTCTTGGCTTTAAAGAGCAAGATGTGGAAAAAGCTATGAATCTGATAAGAATCAAGGAGAAGTTTAAAAAAACAGAGGAGGACTGGGAAAAGATAAGGGAGCTATCCAATGAAATAAAAAGCATTTCTGAAAAGGTAAAGGGAGTTTTGGTGGTGTCATCCGCCACATCTAACCCCAAATCCAGCAGAGTAAAGCTCTTTAGAGAGCTTCTTGGCTTTGAGATAGGAACGCCTACCTTTTACCTAAGAAACATAGTGGATGCTTATGCGGATTACCAAGAGCTCAGCCTTGCAGAGTGGATAAGAAAGTTAGGCAAAGGGGGGCTTGTTTTTGTATCCTCTGACAAAGGTAAAGAGGAGGTGGAAAAGCTAATAAGAGAGCTGGAAAAAGCTAATATAAGTGCTGTCTCTTACGAAGACATGGACGAAAGTAAGCTGTCTGATTACGAAAGGGGAAAGGTGGATGTGATTGTTGGTATAGCCTCTTACAGAAACCCTTTAGCAAGGGGCTTTGACATGCCTCATGTGGTGAGGTATGCCATATTTTATGGAGTTCCCAAGATAGTGCTATCTTTGCAGTTTGAGAAGAATCTCTCTCACTTGCTCTGGGCTCTGGCTTCCATAAGACCATATATAGCAAAACATATCAAGGATTATATAAATCGGGTGGATGACTGGATAGTCAGGCTAAAAAGGTATCAGTATATAAGCGACCAGTACATGGAAGATAAAAAGGACCTAAAAGAGAGGATAGAAAAGTTAAGAGAGGAGGTAAAGAATTTCCTTATGAAGGAGGAGGTCCTTCGCCTCCTTGAAACTTCTGAGGACATAACCTTGAGATTTAAAGACGGAGACTACCAGATGGTCCTTTCGGACGCGACGGGCTATATTCAGGCCAGCGGGAGAACTTCCAGAATGTTTGCCGGAGGCATTACCAAAGGACTTAGCATAACTTTAATTGACGATAAAAGGGCTTTTAACCACCTTAAGAAGAAAGTAAGGTGGTTTAGCGAGGATATAAACTTTGTCCCTGTATCTTCTGTGGACCTTGATAGCCTGCTTTCGCAGATAGAAGAGGACAGAAAGAAGGTTAAAAGGTATCTAAGCGGTGAGGCTGCAACGGAGCGTCCGGACCTTTTAAAGCCCGTACTTATAGTAGTTGAATCTCCCAACAAGGCAAAAACCATAGCTAACTTCTTTGGAAAGGCAGTAAGAAGGAGGATAGGACAGCACGAGGTCCTTGAGACCTCCCTTGAAGACAGATACCTCATGATCACTTCCTCCCTCGGACACATACTTGACCTCAACAAAGAAGCGGGTTTTCATGGTGTTTATGTAAATTCCCAAATCGTACCTGTTTACGAGAGCATAGAAGGAAAAGAAGAGGTCATAAATAGTCTCAGAAGGATGTCTGTTGAAGTCAGTGAGGTGCTTGTGGCAACCGACCCTGACACGGAAGGAGAAAAGATAGGCTGGGACATTATGGAACTTTTAAAGCCGTATGTGAAAGACATAAAGAGAATGGAGTTTCATGAAGTTACCAAAAAGGCTATAGTCAAAGCCATAAAGGAGCCAAGAGAGTTTAATGTCAATTTGGCAAAAGCCCAGGTGGTACGCAGAGTTGCAGACAGGTGGATAGGTTTTGAGTTTTCTCAGTATTTGCAGCAAGCCTTTGGCAAAAATTGGCTCTCGGCTGGCAGAGTTCAAACGCCAGTCCTTGGCTGGATCATAGAAAGAGAAAAAGAGTACAGGAAGAAGATATACAAGGTAGTAGTGAGGGTGGAAAAAGATGGCAAACTCTTCAGGGTAGAGTTTAGCTTTGAGAACAAAGAGGAGGCTCGGGAGTTTTATAACAAGCTCAATTACCTTGAGTTTGAAGTACTTGAAACTAAAGAAGAGTTTAAAAATCCACCGCCTCCATATACAACAGATAGCCTCCTCAAAGATGCCAGCGATAGATACAGGTTTTCACTTCCCAAAACTATGCAGTTGGCTCAAACCCTATTTGAGCTTGGATTTATCACATATCACAGGACGGATTCTACAAGAGTGTCGGACCAAGGAATAAGCGTTGCAAAAGAGTATATAAAAGAAGAACTCGGGGAGGCATACTCTCATCCGAGGACCTGGGCGGAAGGTGGAGCGCATGAATGCATAAGACCAACAAAGCCCTTGGATACAGAAGAGCTAAGGTCCATAGTGCTAAGTGGGCAAGTAGAGGGTATAGGTAAAGAGCACTTAATGCTCTATGAGCTTATCTTCAGAAGGTTTATGGCAAGTCAGACAAGACCTGTTAAGGTAAGAACCCTTGAGGTGCTAATAAGAGCACTCTCCTCTGAGCAAAGGCATACGCTGGTGGTGGATGTTCTTGAAGATGGCTGGGACAAGTTTCTCCATTTAGAAACCCATCCTACGCTGGAGGGTAAGGTTTATGTGGAGGATAAAAAGGAACTCAGAGAACTCCCAAAAGCCTTCCTTTACACCCATGGAGAGCTGGTTCAGGATATGAAGAAAAAGGGTATAGGAAGACCTTCCACATACGCCACCATAGTTGAAAAGCTTTTGGAGAGGGGGTACATTATAGAGAGAAAGGGATTTCTCATACCTACCAAGCTTGGCAAAGAGGTGTATGAATATCTGAGCAAAAGAGAAGAAATAAAAGGCTTTCTGTCAGAGGAGTATACAAGAGAGCTTGAAAACCTCATGGATATGGTGGAACAGGGAAGTGCAAATTATGAGAACATACTGAAAAATTTATACAGAAGTATAATGTTTTTAGAACCAGCTTTGGAGGTGGAAAGATGATCCTTCACCCGCTTTTTGCTTACACCACAATCCTCCTGTCGCTCATTGTTTTTGTGCTTTATGCCCTTAGTCTTACTCTGCTAAAAAACAGTCAAGCTTTCAGGTATGCCCTGGTTATGCACGGATTTCTTATACTTGTTTCACTGATAGCAGTTCTTGCCGGCTTTTCCGTATCAAATGTGCCTCTCGTCCAGTCAAAAGCTCCCGGTGTTTGGCTATTTCCCCACAAATGGAACGGCATCTTTCTGTTTGTATACACTCTTTTATCCTTTCTCCTTTTCTGGTTTAAAGGGGCTGATGTTGGCAGAAAAGGTATATATGTGAGTGTGCTTGGTATCCTTATAGTTATGTTTCAGCTCTTCACAGGATGGATGATAAGGCTTGTCTTTTTCTCCTGAAGGTAATAAATTGATAGGCTATGCTTGAAAGGTACAAACTTTTGAAGGAGTATGCAGGCCCCATAGACCTCAAGTACATGTCTTACCAAGAGCTTATAAACCTTGCGGAAGAAGTTAGGGACTATATATTAGAGGTTACCGCAAAGAACGGTGGACATGTAGCGCCGGGTCTTGGGGTTGTAGAGCTTACCATAGCTCTTTTGAGGGTTTTTGACCCTCCTTCGGATGTGATAGTCTGGGACATAGGTCATCAGGCATATCCTTGGAAGATCCTCACCGACAGAAAGGAAAAATTTCCTACTCTGAGACAGTACGGTGGTATATCAGGCTTTTTAAGAAGAGAAGAGAGCGTATACGATGCCTTCGGTGCAGGACACAGCTCCACCTCTATCTCTGCAGCTTTGGGCTTCAGAAAGGCTATGGACCTTCTTGATCAGAAAGGCTATGTGGTAGCTGTCATAGGTGATGGTGCTATGACCGCAGGTATGGCTTTTGAGGCACTTAACAACGCCGGACACCTAAGACCCAACCGCTTTATAGTTATTCTCAACGATAACGAAATGTCCATATCACCTAATGTAGGTGCCATATCCACTTATCTGAGTAAGATATTAAGCGGTAGGTTTGTTCAGGAAACAAGACAGAGGGTAAAGCGCCTTCTGGAGCACATAAGCGGTGTCTCCAGAATAGCCAAGCTAACTGAAGAATTTTTAAAGGGACTTATATCTCCCGGCATCATCTTTGAAGAGCTTGGCTTTAATTACATAGGACCTGTGAATGGTCATGACCTTCAGGCTCTTGAAAGAACGCTGGAAAACATAAAGAGCATAGAAGGTCCGGTTTTGCTCCATATATACACCAAGAAGGGCAAGGGCTACAAACCTGCGGAGAACGACCCTGTAACTTGGCACGGGGTTGCACCCTACAAGAGAGAGTCCGGTGAGTTTATAAAAAAGCCTTCGCCACCCACTTGGACTTCCATATTTGGCAAAGCTGTGGTGGAACTGGCTCAGATGTATCCTGACCTTGTGGTCATCACTCCAGCCATGAGAGAAGGCTCCGGACTTGTGGAGTTCAGTCAGAAGTTTCCCGAAAGGTTCTTTGATGTGGGTATAGCAGAGCAACACGCCTGCACCTTCGCAGGAGGACTCGCCGCGCAGGGACTAAAACCAATAGCAGCCTATTACTCCACTTTTCTGCAAAGAGCTTACGACCAGGTAATCCACGATATAGCTCTGCAGAATCTTCATGTGGTCTTTGCCATAGACAGGGGAGGTTTAGTGGGAGATGATGGTCCTACCCATCACGGAGTCTTTGATCTGTCTTATCTTAGGTGCATTCCCAATATGGTAGTGTCCGCTCCAAAGGACGAGCAGGAGCTCAGGGACCTTCTTTACACTGCCATAAACTCTCACGGTCCTTTTGCCATAAGGTATCCGAGAGGACCAGCTTACGGTGTGCCCACAGAAGGCTTTAAAGAGGTGCCAATAGGTAGCTGGGAGATGCTTGTGGAGGGCGAGGATGCCGTCATCCTTGCAGTTGGCTATACAGTATATCAGGCGCTTAAGGCTTCGGAAATGCTAAAGGAGGAAGGCATAAAGGTGGGTGTAGTTAATGCAAGGTTTGTAAAACCTATGGATGATAGCATGCTTGCGCATTTGTGCAAAACCTATCCAGTTTTTATAACTGTGGAGGACAATGTTATAGTCGGGGGGTTTGGTGCGGGGGTGTTGGAGTGGCTGTCCCAAAAAGGCATTCTCAAAAGAGTTCTCACCATAGGTGTGCCAGATAGATTTATTGAGCATGGAAACCAGAACCTGCTAAGAAGCTTGGTGGGTATAGATGGTGAAGGTATAGCCAACAGAGTAAGGGAGTTTCTAAGGCCCTTAAAAAGTTCAGAGCTTCACATCCTTTAGCCAGTCCCAGTTTTTTAAAGTCCACTCTACGGTTCTCTTTATGCCTTCCTCAAGACTTACCTTTGGCTTCCAGCCCAGCATCTTTTGAGCTTTTTCTATGTCTGCCCATGTTGCCCTCATATCCGCCTTGTGAAATTCTCTGTACTCCACCTTTGCCTTTTTGCCCGTGTACTTTTCTATAAGCTCAATCACATAAGATAGCTGGTGAGGGTTGTTGTTTCCAAGATTGAATATTTCATATCCCTTTGAGTTGAGTGCCAGGAGCGTACCTTCCGCTATATCGTCTATGTAAGTAAAATCTCTACTCTGAGTTCCATCACCGAATATCTCCAGGGGTTTCCCTTCCAGCACCCACTTTATAAACCTAAACACGCTCATGTCAGGTCTTCCTGCAGGGCCGTAAACGGTAAAGTAGCGCACTATCAGCACATCAATGCCATAAAGGTAGTGGTAAGTGTAAGCTATAACCTCAGCGGATTTTTTTGAGGCAGCGTAGGGAGATATAGGGAAGTTTACCGGAAGCTCCTCTTTGAAGGGCATAGACTGTCCAGCATACAAAGACGAAGTGGAAGCAAGTAAAAACTTCTTTACACCAAATTCTTTGCAAAGCTCAAGGAGGTTAAGCGTTCCCATAGCGTTGGTGCTCATATAAATAAAGGGGTTTTCCATAGAGTATCTAACGCCGGCTCTTGCAGCCTCGTTTATAACGGCATCAAAGGAGTGAGCCTTAAAAACTTCCCTCAGAGAGCAAAAATCCTCTATGTCAAGCTGGTAGAAGGTGAAGTTTTTGTATTTTTTTAAGAGGTTTAATCTGTAGTTTTTTAGTTTCACATCATAGTAATCGTTTAAGTTATCTACGCCAACTATCTGAATGCCCTTCTCCAAGAGCTTTTCCGATACCTTCCAGCCTATGAACCCCGCACAACCTGTGACTAAAAAGCTCTGCATTATAATCATTTTAGCATGCATCACCTATACCCCGATGATGTACTTTCTTTACTAAAGACCAGCTTTTTGGGACTGAGTGAGGAAGAAGCAAAGAGGAGATACCAGCAGTACGGAGCCAACCAGCTGACTGAAGAGGAAGAAAGTAAGTGGAGAGTACTTCTCAGGCAATTCACCAGTCCCTTTATAGTTATCCTGATGGTGGCGGGTCTTGTGGCTGTCTTTTTTGGGGACCTTGCGGATGGGATGGTGGTTTATGGGCTTGTAATTGCCAACGGTCTTATAGGCTTTTATCAGGAACTTAAGGCTATTGCATCCATAAAAGCTCTGAAAATGGTAAGCGCTCCAAGTATTAGAGTGATAAGAGATGGGAAAGAGAAGGAGGTAGAAGCCAAATATCTGGTGCCCGGTGATATAGTTCTTCTCTCAGAAGGTGATATGGTTCCTGCTGACATAAGGTTGCTGGAGTCAAGTGGGGTAGTTGTAGATGAAGCTTTGCTTACAGGTGAGTCTTTACCTGTAGAAAAACTTTCCCATGCTGTGCTTGCAGAAGACACACCTCTATATGCCAGGTCCAACTGTCTCTATAGAGGAACCACCCTGCTGAGAGGAAAAGCTGTTGGTGTTGTCTTTGCAACTGGTGATAACACCGAAATTGGTAAGATAGCAAAGAGGATGAAAGAAAAGTCTCCAGAAAGCCCGCTTACAAGAGCTTTGGGGGAGTTTGGCAAAAAGTGGGTGTTGGCACTTCTGGTAATTTTAATCTTTCTTGTAGTGGTAGGCGTGCTTCAGGGGAGGGATATAAAAGATTTGGTATTTTTTGCTATAGCACAGCTGGTTTCTGCAGTTCCAGAAGGTCTTCCCATAGTAGTTACTATAGCCTTGGTAGTGGGTGCCATCAGACTATCCAGAGAGAAGGTTCTTGTAAAACACCTTCCTGCGGTAGAAACTCTTGGAAGCGCTACATACATATGCTCCGATAAAACTGGAACATTAACTGTTGGAAGATTAAGAGTGGAGGAGTTTATAAGCTATGATAGGTCAAAGCTCTTTCTTGGGGCTACTTTGTGCAACGATGCGGAAAAAGACAGAGGCGATCCCTTAGAGATAGCTCTTCTTGAGTGGCTGGATAAAGAGAGGGTAAACTGGGCTTTTTTGAGAGAAGCTTATAAAAGGGTTTGGGAGCACCCCTTTGATGTAAAGAGGAGATTGATGGCTGTGGTGGTATCTACAGGTGAAAGCTTGGACTTTTACATAAAGGGCGCTCTGGAGAGCTTATCTTTAATGTGTGAAAGAGATTGTCCTCAGGAAATATACAAAGCTCACGACAGTATGGCGCAGAAGGGTCTTAGAGTCTTAGCCTTTGGATATGCAAAACTCAGCAAGGTCCCGGAAAGTTTGGAAGAGGTCAAGATAAAGATAGTGGGGCTTGTAGGATTTTTAGACCCACCTAAGGAAGGTGCAAAAGAGGCAGTAGAAACAGCTCATAAGGCAGGCATAAGAGTCATAATGATCACGGGGGACAACCTCCTTACCGCTAAAACTATAGCAAGTAAGGTGAGCATCTACCGAGAGGGAGACATAGCTATTGAGGGCAAGGATCTGGAAAAGTTTAGCGATGAAGAGCTTTACCATCTTTTGAAGAGAGTCTCGGTGGTAGCTCGTGCAACTCCCGAGGATAAGTATCGCATAGTGAGGGTGCTTCAGGCAAAGGGAGAGGTGGTGGCTGTAACTGGTGATGGTGTCAACGATGTGCCAGCTCTTAAGGTGGCGGACCTGGGCATAGCTATGGGTTCAGGCTCTCAGGCTGCAAAGGATGCATCAAAGATGATCTTGTTGGACAACAACATAGCAATAATAGTGAACGCAGTAAAGAGGGGAAGGCTTATAGCAAAAAACATATCTAAGGTGATAAGGTATCTGCTATCCACCAACGCTTTTGAGATGATTTACAATTCCCTTGCCATACTGAGCGGTTTCCCATTGCCTTTCTATGCTACTCAGATACTGTGGATAAACCTCGTAACTGACGGCATGCAGGACAAAGCCTATCCTTTTACCAAGTACGAAGGTGATCCCATGAAGGAAAAACCAAAGAGTCCCGAGAAGGTTTTTGTGGGGAGAAGCCAGGTTTTTAATGTGGCGTACAACGGGCTTATAATGGGTATATGCCACTACTTTTTGTTTAAGTATCTTCTAACCATCTATCCTTACCAAATAGCCCTAACAATTAGTTTCACATCAGCGGTAATAAGCCAGTGGGCTGTAGGCATTCAGGAGATAGGGGAAAAGCCCTTCTTTAAAAATCCCTTAGAGTACCTCCAACTAAACCTTTACATTTACTTAGGCATATTCTTAGGCTTGATGCTCCAGCTTACAGCCATCTACCTAATCCCTCACTACTTACATGCAATAAGCTTGTCCTTAGAACACCTTCCTTATGCACTTCTGTGTCCGCTGCTTACCTTCTTGGGCGTGGAGTTAAGAAAGTGGATAGCATATATTTTATACCATGAGAACGCTTAATAAGGAAGAGCTAAAGGAGCTGTACGATAAGGATTTTCCCCTTTGGGTTGAGATAAACCTGCAGCTTCTTAAGGAGAAAGCTTATGACCTTGTAGACTGGGAGAACCTCTTAGAGGAGATAGAGGATATGGGAAGGTCTGACCTTAAAGAGTGCATAAGCCACTTGGCGGTTATTTTAGAATATCTTTACAAGTGGGATAACTTCAAAAACTTGGCAGGTAGTGAGTCCGCTGGCAAAAGCTGGTTTAGGAGTGTGGAAAATGCAAGAATGGAAATCTTAGATATACTTGATATGTATCCCAGTTTAAGAAAAAAATTACCTTCTGAATTGGCTATAGCGTGGAAGCGTGCCAGAAGAAGGCTTGAGTATTGGCTTAAAGATAACGACTACGACCCTGAAAAGTTTAACATTCCTGAAAAATGCCCTCACACTTACCAAGAAGCCATGAGTAGAGATTTAAGAAAGGAGCTAAAACCATAACAACGCCCTTTTTTTAGCTTTGAGGTTTATATTTATAAAAAATGTCCAGCAGAGAGGAAATCCTCAGAAAAATAGATATAGTGGAGGTCATATCCTCTTACATAGACCTTAAGAAGGTAGGGAGCAATTACAGTGCCAGGTGTCCTTTCCATCCGGATGACACACCATCATTTTTCGTATCCCCCAGCAGAGGCATTTTTAAGTGTTTTGGTTGCGGTGTAGGTGGTGATGCCATAAAGTTCGTTGCCCTTTACGAAAACATAAGTTATTCGGAAGCTCTCATAAAGCTTGCCAAAAGGTACGGCATACCCCTTAAGATAAGGGAGGACAGAAAGGACTCAAAGGTAATACGCATACTTGAGCTGGTGGCAGATTACTATCACAATGCTCTCAAAAAAAGTCCTCATGCGGTAGACTACCTAAAAAGCAGAGGCGTTTCTTCAAGAAGCATTCAAAAGTTTAGGCTGGGTTTCTCCCCTTCCTCTGAGGAGCTGGTAAATTTCCTCAGAAAAGAAGGGCTGATAGATGCTTACGAAAAAACTGGCAACTTGGTAAAGATAGATGAAGGTATTTACAGGGATCTCTTTACAGGAAGGGTAGTAATACCCATAAGGGATGAGAGGGGAAGATGCATAGCCTTTGGTGGAAGAGTTCTTTACGAAGGAAAGCCTAAATACATAAACTCCCCAGAGAGTGAGTTTTTTAAAAAGAGGGAGGTTATGTTTGGACTTTACGAAGGCAAAGAACACATAAAAGATATGGGCTTTGCCATAATAGTTGAGGGTTACTTTGATGTTATAAGCATGCACGATGAGGGCTACAAAAACACCGTTGCACCTCTTGGCACCTCTTTTGGTGAGGAGCATGCCAAGCTTCTCTCCAGATACACAAAAGATGTGATTCTTTTATTTGACGGTGATAGTGCGGGGAAGAGAGCCATAAGACAGACAGCACCCTATTTGCTTTCACAGGATATTAAGGTGAGAGTGGCATACCTCCCCGAAGGTGAGGATCCCGACACACTGGTAAAAAGAGATAAAGAGCTTTTGCGTTTGCTTCTTGAAGGAGCAAAGGACATATTTGAGCTATTTATAAAAATGCTCAGGGAAGGTCAGAAGGAGGCTCTTAAGGACCTTGTATACTTTGCCGGCTTTGTCAAAAATAAGGTGTATCAGCATGATATTCTGAGAGAAGCAAGCCAAGTAAGTGGATTTGCGCTCAGCGCTTTATACGACCAACTGCCTAAGGTTCAGAGGAAGGAAGAAAAAGAAGAGGATGAAAAACTGACCTATGCGGAGAGGATTTTTCTGCTTGGCCTTATGAAGTTGGGAAAGGAAGAATATCTTAAGGATGTTCTGCTCTCACCCAATGCCATGAGGATAGCCGAACACATACTCTCTGGAGATTATCACTTGGTACCAGAAAGTGTCAAGAATGCCAAGGTTTACGACCTTGAGTCTGCATTTCTGGCAAGCTGTGAGATGCTAAAAATAGGGAAAGAGGAGTTTAAGGAAGGTGTAAAGAGTATAAAAGATATGAGGGAAGAAAAGAGTCAGCAGGTTGTGAGGTTCAGAAAGCGGATTTGAATTATATTTAAACTCCTATGGAGCAGGTTTTTATCTACGACACCACCTTGAGGGATGGCTCGCAGGCAGAAGGTATAAACTTTTCCGTAGAGGATAAGATGCGCATACTTCAAAAACTGGACGAATTTGGAGTGCATTACATAGAGTGCGGATGGCCCGGTGCGAACCCAAAAGACACTATTCTCTTTGAAAGGCTGAGAAAGATAAAAACTCAAAATGCCAAAATAGTAGCCTTTGGTGCAACAAGAAAAGCTGGAAAGAAGGCGCACGAAGATAAGCAGGTGGAAAACCTTTTGAAATCGGGTGCCAAGGTGATAACCGTATTTGGCAAGAGCTGGGACTTTCATGTAACGCATGCCATAGGGACCACCTTAGAGGAAAACCTGGACATGGTTTACGAGACGGTAAGCTATCTTAAAAAGCATGTGGAGGAGGTTATCTTTGACGCAGAGCACTTCTTTGACGGATACAGGCACAACGAAAGCTATGCTTTTAAGGTATTGGAGGCAGCTTTTCAGGCAGGTGCGGACTGGATAGTCCTCTGCGATACCAACGGTGGCACCCTTCCCAATGAGGTTTATGAGATAACCAAAAAGGTTGTACAAAAGTTTCCACAGGCACGCGTAGGCATACACGCTCACAACGATTCAGATACTGCTGTGGCTAACTCTCTTATGGCGGTGCTTGCAGGTGCAAGGCAGGTTCACGGCACTATAAACGGCTTGGGGGAAAGAACGGGCAATGCTAATCTGTGTTCCATAATACCTAACCTTCAGCTCAAGCTGGGCTTTAGTGTAGTGCCTTCCCAAAACCTCAAAAAGCTCACCGAGCTTGCTCACTTTGTCTCCGAAATCTCCAACACGCCACTGCCCAAAAACATGCCTTATGTAGGGGAGAGTGCTTTTACCCACAAAGCAGGCGTACACGCCTCTGCAGTTATGAAAAGGTCAGAAACATACGAACACATAGACCCTTCTTTGGTAGGAAACAGAAGGAAGGTGACAGTGTCTGACCTTTCTGGAAGGAGTAATATACTTTACAAGCTCAGGGAAATGGGGCTTGAGGTGGATGATAAGTCCCCTGAGCTTATCAAACTCCTTGAAAAGATAAAGGAACTTGAGAAGGAAGGCTACCACTTTGAAGCAGCTGAAGCTTCTTTTGAGCTTCTTTGCAAGAGGCATTTTGGGCTTGTTAAAAACTATTTTGACCTTGATGCTTACAGGGTGCTAATAGCCAGAAGGAGTACAGACCTATCTCCTGTTTCGGAAGCCACCGTAAGACTCTATGTGGAAGACATAAAGGAGCATACAGCAGCTCTTGGTAACGGACCAGTGAGCGCCCTTGACAGAGCCCTCAGAAAAGCCTTGGAAGAGTTTTATCCAAGCCTTAAAGATGTTCAGCTCATAGACTACAAGGTGAGAATAGTTAACGAATCGGAGGGTACATCTGCCAAAGTGAGGGTGCTTATAGAATCTACCGATGGTAGAAGAAAGTGGGGAACGGTGGGAGTTTCGGAAAACATAATAGAAGCCTCTTGGATAGCCTTAACTGATAGCCTCGTATATAAACTCTTAAAAGACGAAGAAGAGGGTATAATGTGATCCTATGAAGAGGGTGCTTTTCCTTTTCTCTCTCTTTCTCCTTTCCATGGCAGAACCAGTAAAGCTCAGCAAAAACATACATATAAAAGTTATTGATGCGGAAGGTATTACCCACCATCTGAGAGGGATAAGTTGTAATGGTAGGGATTATCTGAAAGTTAGTGAGGGGAGCATAGAGTATTCTATACCTTTTGAAAGCATAAAACACATAAAAGTGCTCTCCCAAAAGGAGGGTATCCTTGATATAAATGTGGAGCTTACAAATGGAATAGAAAGGCGCATAAGCGTAAGTGCCAACACCTATTGCACATCCCAATCTGAACTGGGTAAAGCAAGCTTTTACATTAAGGATGTGAGAGATATCTTTATAGAAAAAGGAGAGCAAAGATGAAGAGAGTTAAGTTTTTGGGTATCCTGATACTTACCTTTGGTTTGGGCTTCGTGCTTGGTACAGCAGGCGGTTTTCCCAAAAATAGTGGTGGTGAAGATGATTACAGGTATTTTAGGCTCTTCACTGATGTTTTCAAAGTAGTAAAGGAGAACTATGTGGAAAATGTTAGCACTAAGGACCTTATATACGGTGCGTTAAATGGTATGATGAAATCCTTAGACCCCTTTTCCGCCTTCTTTACACCCGAACAGTACAGAGAGTTTAAGGAAGAGACGGAAGGTGAGTTTGGTGGTGTAGGTATTGAGATAAGCATGGAAAAGGGAAGACCCATAGTGGTCTCTCCTATAGAGGGGACACCAGCCTATAAAGCTGGGATAAGACCTGGGGACATAATACTTGAGATAAACGGAGAGGATACATCTAACATGATGCTAATGGATGTGGTGCAGAAAATAAGAGGCAAACCAGGTACAAAGGTAAACCTGACTATAATGAGGAAAGGCTTAGACAAGCCCCTAAGGTTTGAGCTTGAAAGGAGTCTCATAAAGATAGAGAGCGTAAGGTGGACAAAGTTTGAAGATGTAGGTTATATAAGGCTCTCCCAGTTTAACGACGGTGCAGGCGCCCAGATGGAAAAGGCTATTAAGAGTCTCCTGTCCGAAGATGTTAAAGGTTTGGTGTTGGACCTGAGAAACGACCCAGGTGGTCTTCTCACGGAGGCGGTAAATGTAGCAGAGCTTTTTATTCCTGAAGGTAAGCTCATAGTTTATACCAAATCAAGGGATGGTGAGATAAACAAGTACTTCTCAAGAAGAAAACCTATTGTACCTGAAGACATACCACTTGTAGTTCTGATAAACAAAGGTTCTGCCAGCGCATCGGAAATAGTCACTGGCGCACTCCAAGACTATAAAAGAGCTATTATAGTTGGAGAGAAGAGCTACGGCAAAGCTTCAGTTCAGAACATCATGCCACTTGAGGATGGCTCTGCTATAAAGCTCACCATAGCATACTACTACACACCTCTTGGAAGACTGATACACAAGAAGGGTATAACCCCGGATGTGCAGGTTAGCATGGACGAAAAGCAGGAAGAGCAATTGCAGGAAGCCATAAGACAGAAGAGGATGCAAGGAGACCATCACAAGCTCATACTTCTTCCCGAGCTTGACCCCCAGCTGAGAAAGGCTATTGAGATTATAGAAAAAGGTAAAACTTTGAAAAAAGCCGCATGATCACACTTGCTGTTGAGACTTCTTGTGATGAGACTGCCCTTGCCCTTTTTTCTTCTGAGTCAGGCATAATAGGTGATGTGCTGCTTTCTCAGGCTGTCCACTCGGAGTTTGGTGGAGTGGTGCCGGAGCTTTCCGCAAGGGAACACACCAGAAACATACTCCCTCTCTTTGACAAACTTTTAAAAGATACAGGTATGGACATCTCCAAGATAGACTTTGTATCTTTCACTCTCACACCGGGATTGATACTATCCTTAGTTATAGGTGTAGCTTTTGCCAAATCTCTGGCTTATGCTTTAAGAAAGCCCTTGGTGCCAGTGCATCACTTAGAAGGACACATATACTCCATCTTCTTGGAAAAACCCATAGATTACCCTTTTATATCCCTTATAGTGTCTGGAGGGCACACGGACCTCTACTTGGTGGAAGACTTTGGAAAGTATATCTTTCTGGGTGGCACTCTGGACGATGCAGTAGGAGAGAGCTACGACAAGGTGGCAAAGCTTATGGGACTTTCTTATCCAGGTGGACCCATAATAGATAAGCTTGCCCAAAAGGGAAGACCTGCCTATCACCTCCCAAGACCTCTGATAGGAGAAGATGGTCTCAATATGTCTTTTAGTGGACTAAAGACGGCTGTAAGAAACATAGTGATGACGGGAAATTACTCTAAGGAAGATCTGGCTTGCTCCTTTCAGCAAGCGGTGGTGGATGTTTTGGAAAAAAAGGTTATAAGAGCTGTAGAGCTCACAGGAGTAAGAAATATAGCTGTTGTTGGAGGTGTATCCGCCAACTCTGAACTAAGAAGAAGGTTTAAAGAGCTATCTGAGAAGCATAACTACCAAGTTTATTTCCCTAAGCCTAAATTCTCTACTGATAATGCTTGTATGATAGCTTACGCAGGTGTAGAGAGGTTCAAAAGGGGCATTACAGCCCCCCTTGATATAAACCCAGAGCCCAACACACCCTTAGAGCTATTTGGAAAAGAGTGGAGCTAAAGAAAGTGCCTTTTTGAGTATTTCCTTGTCCCCTTTATACTTTACAAGGTTCTCAGCCTCCTTCCATGTAAAAAACCTTGCATCCAAAACCTCCCACGAAGCCTTAGGCTCTCCAGCCTTGTACCTCATCAAAAAGTAAAGGACTCTCTTCTTTATCCTTTTTCCTTCCCTCATGTAAAAGTACTCTATTTCTCCTATCCTTTGGAGAATCTCCCCCTTTATACCCGTTTCCTCCTCCACCTCTCTGATGGCGGCATGTTCGGGACTTTCTCCAGATTCTACTATACCCTTTGGAAAGGTCCATATTCCCGAAGGATTTTTCACCAGCAAAACTTCTCTGTCTCTAATGACAACACCGCCTGCGGAAAATTCGTGCATCATTGTGATAAAATATTCTAAGGAGGATGAGCTATGCAAGAGGAAAAAAAAGAGGAGATGAACCTCAAAGAAGAGATTGAAAGGCTGGAAAAGGAGCTGAAAGCCCTCAAGGAGAAGATAGGTATTGAGGAAAAACCTATGCTACAAGTACCTATTGAAAAGGCAAAGGAGATTACCACTAGCCTTTTGGATGTTGCCAACAGGATCATAAAGGTAGCTTCAGCTGCAGCATCAGGTGCCATAGAAGGTGCTAAAAAGGAGCTGGAAAAGTCAAAGAAGGAGCAAAAGCAGGAAGAAGAGAAAAAAGAGCAGTAAGTTATGAACTATTGGCGCGGTATAATAAATAAATACAGGGAATATTTGCCTATTTCAGAAAACACACCTGTTATAACTCTCTGTGAGGGAAATACTCCTCTTATACACGCGGAAAATCTCGCCAGGGAGATAGGCTTTAAAGGGGAGATATATCTCAAATATGAGGGACTAAACCCTACGGGATCCTTTAAAGACAGAGGGATGACCCTTGCCATATCAAAAGCTGTAGAAGCTGGAAAAAAGGCTGTTATATGTGCTTCTACAGGAAATACCTCCGCTTCTGCTGCGGCTTATGCTGCAAAAGCTGGGCTCAAAGCTTATGTGCTTCTTCCCAAAGGTGCAGTGGCACTGGGAAAACTCTCTCAAGCAGTTATGTACGGTGCAAAGGTTATAGCCGTGCAGGGAAACTTTGACGATGCTCTTTATATGGTGAGAAAGATAGGTGAGCTTTTGCCGGTTGAAATAGTCAACTCGGTAAACCCCTTCCGTATAGAGGGGCAAAAGACTGCAGCCTTTGAGGTATGTGATGCCTTGGGCGAAGCGCCAGATTATCACTTTATACCAGTAGGCAACGCAGGAAACATAACCGCTTACTGGAAAGGATACTTGGAGTATTACCGCGTCGGGAAGATAAGGAAACTCCCTAAGATGATGGGATGGCAGGCGGAAGGTGCTGCTCCAATAGTGAAAGGCTATGTTATAAAAAATCCGCAAACTATAGCCAGCGCCATAAGGATAGGAAATCCTTACAGCTGGCAACAGGCTCTTGCCGCAGCTAACGAATCAAAGGGAAGAATAGATGCTGTAAGTGATGAGGAGATCCTAAATGCATACAAGCTGGTGGCTTCAAAGGAAGGTATCTTCTGCGAGCCTGCCTCCGCAGCCAGCATAGCGGGGCTCATAAAGCTGGTAAGGGAGGGCTACCTTAGTGGTAAGGAGGTGGTGGTATGCACCCTTACGGGAAATGGGCTTAAGGACCCCAGCACCGCTATGAGCGTGTGCCAAGAACCCATCACCTTACCCCCAGACATAGAGAAGGTGCTGGAGGTGATAGAGCTATGAAGGTGGTAAAAGCACATCAAAAGCGGGCGCTTCCTTTGGCAGCTAAGGTTTTAGAAAAAGGAGGAATAGTCTTTGCGCCAACGGATACCATCTACGGACTTTTGGCTGATGCTACCAAACCAAAAGCCGTAGAGAGGCTATACTCCATCAGAAGACCATCAGGAAGACCCTTTATCCTTCTCCTTCCAGACAAATACTGGCTGGAGGTTTTTGACATCTACGCCAAGCCTACATACTGGGACCTGCTTGATGCTCATATCACTGTTATCTTCTACAAAAGAACCACCATACCCATGCACCTGACAAGGGGCAAAAAGAGCTTAGCCTTCAGAGTGCCCAAGAGAGGTACCTTTATAAGGGACCTTCTTCTTTATCTTGATGCTCCCCTTGTTGCCCCCAGCGCCAATCCGGAAGGTATGGAGCCGGCAAAGGATGTAAAGATGGCTATGGACTACTTTGGAGATAAGGTGGACCTTTATGTGGATGCGGGTCGTATTGAAGGAAAACCCTCCACCATAGTAAGACTCATAGGCAAAAACAGAATAAGGCTTGTTAGAGAAGGAAGTGTAAGCTTCAAGGAGATTCTGGAGTTTGCAAGAAGATTATAACCTAAGGTTATAACTCTTTCTGTATCCTACAAGCTCTACAAGCGCCTGGGCAAACTCTCTTATCTCCTTCTGTGCGCTTTCGTGCCTTCTTAAACTTATAAAGTTGTCAAGAGAAATTCTTGGAACTGTCCAGTAAAACCTTGTGTGCATAAACTGTGGGAGGACACCTCTGGCAAGCTCTCTGGCAACAGCTTTTTCAAGCATGTTTTTGTATAGTGTCAAAAGGTCATCCATGTAAAACTTTATTTTTTTGAGAAACAGAGAGTTCCAAGGCTCTTCTATCTGCTCTTCTATGGATGCCTGCCTGTTTTTGGAAGACTGTTTTCTCAGATATTTAGGAATGTAAAAGGTAGGGTCATAGCTTACATACCTTCTGCTAACTTCGTTATAAGAGCCAAAGCGGTGTCTGTGCCACTGCCTTGCTACAAACAAAGGACACTCCACCACAAATGTGTAGTAATCCATAGAGGTTCCCAGCTCAAGCCTATCAACGAGTCCTATCCATCCTGATGAAGTCTCTATTTTCTTTATAACATAGGAACTGTCAAGAGAGTAGCTTTCTGTATCATCTCCTTCTATGATGGCATATGTAGTAGGTAGTCTTTTCTTTACTTCTTCCTTTACCTCTTGTGGTATGTGTTCAAAAGCGTTTATAAAGTTCCTAAGGTTGAGATAAATATAACCCTCCGTCCAGTAAACCTGAAAAACAGGACTGCTTACCCTTTCTATAAGACCCAGCCATAAGCTTTTTTCTCCTTCAAAAGCTATAATCACATGCTCAAAAGGGCTTGCGTGTTTGTTTTCAAAAAGATACTTTATGAGCTTTTTATCCCTCTCTTTGTCCACCTCCGCATCTTTAGCGAATGATACCCTTGCGCATCTTACTATTCTTTGGTCTGACCCCATTATATGAACTTTCATGCTCTCTATTATAATATCTTGGCTATGCAAAGCATGACTGGTGTGGGGAAGGCTGTGTTTGAAAATGACGAATGGAAGG
This sequence comes from Hydrogenobacter thermophilus TK-6, assembly GCF_000010785.1. Lineage (GTDB taxonomy): Bacteria > Aquificota > Aquificia > Aquificales > Aquificaceae > Hydrogenobacter > Hydrogenobacter thermophilus. The sequence continues at coordinate 1,253,691 of NC_013799.1, forward strand.
TATCTACCATCGTCAAGAGCGTAAACTCAAAAGGTTTGGACATATTTATAAAAACCAATTACAACCTCTCATCCGCAGAGATAAACATAAGGAAGCTGGTGAGGGAGTTTATCACGAGGGGTACTGTTAATGTGCACATAGATGTAACACCCAAAAAGGTCGAAACACCTGTTGACATAAAGAAGGTCCTCGTAAATGTGCAGATAGTAAAGCTTGTTATGGAAGAGCTTGGGCTTAAGCTCACCGACGATACCATCTTTCAAACTGCCTGGAAGTATTCGGAAAAAACCGCAGAGGAACTAAGTCCACAGCTGGAAGACTGCCTTTACTCTTCACTGAGAGAAGCCCTCAGGGACCTTGTAAGGAGCAGAAAGGAAGAAGGAGAGCATATAAAGGAAGACATACAAGCAAGGTTGCAAAAGATAAAGGGGTTGTTAGAAGAAATAGAAAAGCTTAAAGACCAGGTCCTGAGCTTAGTCAAAGGCAGAATACTTGAGAAAGCAAGAGAGCTTGGTTTGCCGGAGGTTCATCCAACTGTGCTTAATGAGATCACTTTTATACTTTCAAGGATGGATGTGGATGAAGAGTTAACAAGATTCAAGACGCACCTGAGTAAAATAAACTCCCTTCTTGATACGGAAGGTGATGTAGGTAGAAAGTTGGACTTTACCCTTCAGGAGATACACAGGGAGATAAATACCCTTGGCAACAAGATGCCTGAAGTTTCCCATCTGGTGGTGGAAATAAAGTCAGAGATAGACAGGATAAGACAGCAGGTGGCAAATGTGGAATAAAAGGTGTATAATATAATCATAGCGGGCGTAGCTCAGTGGTGGAGCGGCTGCTTGCCATGCAGCAGGTCGCGGGTTCGAGTCCCGTCGCCCGCTCCATACTAAAGCTCTATCTCCTCAGGTGAAGAGTAGCTTTTGCAAACCTTCCCCTCGCACACCAAAAGCCCCTTCATATGCCCCTTTACAACCAACTTGAAGGGTCTGAATGCCTTCATCATCTCCCAAAAGTAACCATCCGTCTCTACTTTAAAAACCCCTCTTAAAAAAGCGTAAAGGCTAATTAGGTAAGAGTGCGAAGCCATAGGCATCTCTCTCATAAACCGTGAAAAAGCCATGAGGTTTTTCTCTGCATATTCTCCATATTTGGTATCACCAGTTATAGCTTCCATAAGGAGTAGCAGATACGGAGATGTGCCATTTACAGATTGGATGGGTGTATCTTGGATAGGTTTATGCTTTATAAGCAATAGTCCTTCCCCCTTTTGATGCGTATCAAAAAAGCCCCATCCCTGATCATCCCAGAATAGCTCTATAGCCTTATCCAAAAGCTCCTTTGCCATATCCAAGTAAGTTCTATTTTGAGTTATTTCAAAGAGGGACAAAAGACCCTGCGATAGATATATGTAATCCTCCGAATAACCGCTTACACCATCGGTATGATCAAGAGAGCCATCTCTGTACCTTTCTTTTATGAGCCTATTGGCTGTCTTTTCTGCCATAAGAAGACTCCACTCATCCTGAAAGACCTTGTAGTAAACACATAAAGCATCTATCATAAGCCCATTCCAGCCAGTGTAAATGGTTTTGTCTATGTAAGGTATCTCCCTGCTGTTTCTATAACTTAACATTTTTTCTTTGGCGCTTTTTAGAAGCTCCTCCACCTTTTCCTTGGGTATGTCCAAAACTTTGCTTACCTGCTGCGCATCCATGTTTATAAAGAGCACATTTTTGTGCTGATGATGGGGCATTCTGCCTCTTGTATCTATACCAAAGTAGAGCTTTACCACCTTTAGCTCCTCTGGGTCAAGCAGTAGCCTTAGCTCGTCAGATGTAAAAGTGTAATGACCACCCTCATCAAGCACGCCTATGTCTGCATCCTGAGAGGCGTAAAATCCACCTTCTTGATCCGATCCGTAAAGTTTGTAGTAATTTACTATGCCCTTTGCCACATACTCATAAAGGGGATTTTCAAATACCTGATAAGCAAGAGAGTATAGTCTGAGAAGCTCCGCGTTGTCATAAAGCATCTTTTCAAAGTGCGGTATGTTCCATGTATCATCCGTAGAGTATCTGAAAAAGCCTCCCAAAAGGTGGTCGTAAATACCACCTTTTGCCATAGCATCCAAAGATGAGATAATAGCCCTTTTTACTATCTCCTCCTTGGTAAAGTAGTAGTGATAAAGGAGTAGCTCAAAAGCCTTGGCATGATGAAACTTGGGAGCACTGCCTATACCTCCCTTTTCGTAATCTACCGAAGAGAGAAGAGCGCCTATACCCCTTTTTAGAAGTTCTTCATCCACAAAATCCTTAAAGGTCATAGAGCTGTAATTTTGTAGCTCCAAAAAGATGTGGTCTGCTGATTTTAAAATTCTCTCCTTTTCTTCCCTCCAGAGCTGTGAAATCCTAAGAAGCAGAGATTTTAAACCGGGTCTTCCCCATCTGTCTTCAGGTGGAAAGTAGGTGCCTCCAAAGAAGAGCTTCCCATCGGGAGTAAGAAAAGCTGTCAAAGGCCACCCTCCGCTTCCGGTAAGAGCTATTACTGTTTCCTGATACCTCCTGTCTATATCCGGCCTTTCGTCCCTGTCCACCTTTATTGCAACAAAGTTCTCGTTTATTATCTTGGCTATTTCTGGGTCTTCAAAGCTTTCCTTTGCCATTACATGACACCAATGACACCATACACCACCTATGGAGAGCAGTACAGGTTTGTCCTCTCTCTTTGCTTTTTCAAAGGCTTCCTCACACCACTCGTACCAATCAACGGGCTGATATGCTGATTTTCTAAGATATGGACTTCTGGCATTTATCAGTCTGTTAGGCATACGCATAAATTATGTAAAAGGGAGAAAAAAGCAAGATGAGATAAATTATGCTACTGCATAAGATAATCAAAACTGACCCTCATGGTCTTTCCTTTGCTGTCCTTTATGTATACATTTATTGAGTAAAGACCCTTATCGGACATTTGGAACCAGCCGCCGTAGTTGTCTCCGTATTGATGGGGATATTTGGTGAGTGGTTTTCTTTCTGCTCTCAGTATAGGAGACCTTACCTCAGCTTCTACAGAGTAATTAGAGAAATAGACCACCTTACCCTTCTCTTCTTCTCTCCAAAGAGCTACTGCAAGGTGGTGAGTGTCGTATGGTTTGGGTTCACCGTGGCTTTTGACCAGAAGCTCGTAAGCTCTTGGGAAGGTATTTCTAATCTCCTCAATGCTCACTATACCTATGCTCACATTCATGTTAGGGAGCTTCTTGGTTAGAGGTGTTTTCAGTATCTCGTCCTCCTGAGCGTAAGCCAAATATAAAAGGGTAAAGAGGAAAAGTAGCAGAGACATCAACTTGTATCTCATCTTTCTCCACCTCCTTCTTTATAAGATAAACGCTTAACTTTTCTTAAGCTATTAGATTTTTATTGTTTCCGTATAAGCTGGTCTTATTTGGGAAATTTATGTTATAATGATAGCGTTATGGAAAAGGTCAGTTTGGAGCATGTTTACTTAGGTGTGTTGGCTATGGCTATATCCTTAGCCCTTATTCTGCTGGCGGGCAGGCCTTCTATAAGACCCACCAGGTTTCAGGCTCTTTGGGAGGGCTATCTCAGATTCGTGCGTAGCATGCTCCTTGAAAACGCAGGTAAGGAAGGAATTAGATACACCCCCATAATAGCTTCAATAGGTCTGTTTGTGTTCTTTTCCAATCTATTTGGTATGGTGCCAGGGCTTGAAGCTCCAACAGCAAATGTTAATACCAATCTCGCTTTGGCACTCTCTGTTTTTATACTGTATAACTTGGAGGGGTTTAGAATACACGGATTTGGTTACTTAAAGCACTTCATGGGACCAAATGTTTATCTCGCTCCCTTCTTTTTCCTCATAGAGGTTATCTCCCACTTGGCAAGGCCTATAACCCTGACGCTGAGGCTTTTTGCCAACATGAAGGGGGGAGCACTGCTCCTTCTTGTGCTTGTAAGCCTTGTGATAAAAAACCCCTTTACTATGGCGGTGTCTCCCGTTATCCTTCTCTTTATTATAGCTATAAAATTTTTGGCAATTTTTATACAGTCTTACATTTTCATGATCCTTTCCGTTGTTTACCTTTCAGGTGCCATATCCCATGAGGAACACTGAAATGAAAAATCTTAATGGAAGGAGGTTTGATATGAAGGCAAGACTGCTGATACTTAGCACGCTTCTGCTTACCGGTGTTGCACTTGCTCAAGAAGCTACACAGGGCGCTCATCTGAAGGAGGGCCTTATGTATCTGGGTGCAGGCTTGGCAATAGGTCTTGCAGCCTTAGGAACGGGCATAGGAATGGGACACGCAGTTAGAGGGACTCAAGAGGGTACTGCAAGAAATCCTACTGTAGGCGGAAGATTGCAGACAGTTATGTTCATAGGCTTGGCTTTTATAGAAACGCTGGCTCTTTATGCCCTTCTGGTGGCTATAATACTGCTATTCGTGAAGTAAGGGGATAAAGATGGCAACTCAGAGAAACATCACAAGGATATCTAACTTCAAGAGAAAGCGCAAAAGTGGGTTTTTGGCAAGGATGTCCACCAAAAGTGGAAGGAAGATAATAAATAGAAGAAGACGCAAGGGAAGGAAGAGACTGGCACCTTGAGGAAGATATGTGTAATGATAATAAGGTTGTGGCAAAGGCTCGTATCCCCTCTTTATCCCCCCTCCTGCAGATACTATCCCACATGCTCTGAGTATGCCATCCTCTCTATTGAGAAGTACGGTGTGGTAAAAGGTGGACTCAAAGCCCTGTGGAGAGTTTTAAGGTGCCACCCACTTTCAAAGGGAGGTGTTGATTATCCCTGATGGAGAAAAACGAGATAGATGTAAAGAGACTCTTTGCTTTGATGTTGGTGGTAACCCTTTTGATGTTTGGCCTTGAGCTATACACCTATTACTTTTCTCCCAAAGAGATACCTCAAAAGGCAGTCAAGAGGGAAGAGGTGCAGAGCTTTCCACAGCTTATGCTGGGAAGCATGAGGGAGTCTAAAAAACCTGTGCAGATTCAGGCTTTTGATTTTAGGCAGTTTACCCTCTTAGTTTCTTTGGAAGGCGGTAAGATAGTGAAACTCGTGGACAAAAAGTACTCTTATGACCTGATCACCGATACGGAGAGAAAACTCAATGTGTACCCTCTTGAAGTTTATACAGGCAACCCAGACCTTGACCAGAAGCTAAACTTTGCTCCTTATCAGATAACAAGGGAAGGTGACTCAATTGTTATGACTTACACGGATGGAAGTATAAGCCTGACTAAAAGGCTCACTTACGAGGAAGGCTATTTTAAGCTTTCCATAAGCTCAAAGGGTTTACCTTCACCTCTTTATGTGGTGGTAGGGAGCCACCCAAAAGGTGACGAATTTTACACCCACTCGGGACCTGTTTTGAGCATAGGTGGTAAGGTGGAGAGGTTAGATGTGGGGAGTATAAAGGGAAGGGAATTCCTAAGCGGGGACATAAGCTTTGCAGGAGAAGAAAGCCGGTATTACTTTAAGGGCTTTGTAGGTAAGATTCCCTCCGTTTTGATATACAAAGTCGGGGAGGATAAGGATAGTTTAACGCTGGTTGAGGTAAGCAATCCTTTAATCTTCTATGCAGGTGCAAAGGAGTATTCAAGGCTCAAAAAGATAGGCTTATCGGATGTTATAGATTATGGGACGCTCAAAATCTTAGTAAAACCACTATTTATCTTTATGTACTGGATATACGAACATCTTCGCTCGTGGGTTTTCTCCATTCTGGCGCTTACCCTTCTGGTAAGAGTATTCATGTTTCCTCTTACATACAAAAGCACCATCTCTATGATGAAGCTGTCAGAATTGGCACCTAAGGTGCAAGAGATCAGGGAAAAGTACAAGGAAGACCCCACCAAGATGCAAGAGGAGATGATGAAACTTTACTCTCAAGTAGGTTTTAATCCCATGTCCGGCTGTCTCCCTATGATCCTTCAGATACCTGTGTTTTTTGCACTTTACAAGGTTCTCACCATAACGGCAGACCTTCAGCTTGCCTCCATGCTCTGGATACCCAGCCTATCCCACAAAGACCCCTACTACATACTTCCCATAATAATGGGTCTTACCATGATAGCCCAGCAGTTTATAAGCCCAAATCCAGACAAAACTCAGAACTTTATGATGTATGTGTCCTCTGTAGCTTTTACCTTTCTCTTTGCCAGCTTTCCGGCTGGTCTTGTCCTTTACTGGACCTTCAACAACATATTCAATATGGGGCAGAGTTATCTTATAAAAGAGGTGCTTTTAAAGGATAGGAAGAAGGTTAAAGCAGAAAGAAAGAAAAAAAGAAAGTAAATTAAGTGTATAGCCTCAAACCTTTTCCCTCTTCCACTCTACCAATTATCCACGCTTGGATACCAAGATGGTCAAGCTTCTCATCCATAAGAGGACGCATCTCCTCTGGGAAGGTAAAGAGAAGTCCTCCGGATGTGTTTGGGTCTGACAGAAGCAAAAGCTGCCACCATTCAAGCCCTTCGTTGATTACATGGTCCTTAACAAAGTTGTAATTATCTAAGGCTCCCTTAGGATGTATCTTTTGCTTTACGAAAAATATGGACTCTTCGTATACAGGCACCTGAGAAAAGTTTATAGAAAGCATAACTCTTGACTTTTTTGCTATGTTGTACGCATGCCCCAAAAGACCAAAACCAGTCACATCTGTGCAGGATGTGGCTTTAAGGCTCTTTGCCAGTAAGGATGCCTTATGGTTGAGGGTGAGCATGTAATTTATAGCTTCTTGGATGTTCCTTTCGGTTATCTTTCCCTCTTTTATAGCCTTGGTGAGTATGCCAACACCTATGGGTTTTGTGATAGCAATAAGGTCGCCTAGCTTTGCACCCTCCTGTGTCAGATAAGTGCCATCTTCACACACTCCTGTTACTGCAAGCCCAAACTTGGGTTCTCTATCATCTATAGTGTGTCCTCCCAGAAGGACGGTCTTTGCCTCCCTTAGCTTGTCAATGCACCCCCTCATAACCTCCTTCAAAACTTCTACCTCCATATCACAGTTGTTAAAACCTACGATGGCAAGGGCATTAAGGGGCACCCCACCCATTGCGTAAACATCACTTAGGGAATTTACTGCGGATATAGCTCCCCACAGGTAAGGGTCATTAACAATAGGAGTTATAAAGTCCACTGTGTGTATAAAAACTTTACCTCCGTATAAATAGACTCCTGCGTCGTCACCTACACCCAAAAGGGTGCGCTCATCCGTGTAAAGGTTAAGTCCCTTTATAAGGTTTTCTAGGTCCGCCGGACCCACCTTTGCCGCTCAACCAGAAGCCCTCACCAACTTCAAAAGCTCCGCCATAGTGTTTAAGTTTAATACCCCTCAAAGCTGTGCTGTTTTGAATATTTCAAAGTATGAAAAGGTAAAACTTTGAAAATTTAGGCGAAACCTGTCAAACCTTAACCCCCCAGCAGTGTGTGTAGGGTGCTTTTGTGAAAAAATTGACATCTTCCACAAACCCACTCAGAGCCACCAGACCCACAGCCCAACTCCTTGTAAAAATAGCATACCACACCTCCGCGACAAGGGGTGTGAAAGAGGGTGCGACTTGACACGACAAAAAAAAGAGGCTCTAAGATATCCAAAATCTCTTTTGGGAGGTGTATCATGAAGCTCAAAGGATTGCTTTTGGCAGGCTTGGCACTGCTGCCCTTTGCCGTGTCCTTACGGCACGCATCACCACAAATTTTGGAGGGTGTTTACCATGCTGAGGCGTAGGCTTTTACCTTTAGCTTTGGCAGCGCTTGCTTACTCGTGCGGTGGAGGCTCAGGAGACTCCGGCTCTACCACAAGCCCAAAGGCTTTAAAGCCCATGCAGACATGCGACTTTACGGTCAACACAACTAATGACACAGTGGATGCAAACCCAGGAGATGGAACCTGCGCGGACGCAAGCAACAACTGCTCCCTGCGTGCTGCCATAATGGAAGCCAACGCACTGGGAGGCACCAAAGTAATATGCCTTGGAACTAACCAGACCTACACTCTAAGCATAGACACTGCGGCAGGAGACGATAACACGGCGGCGGAGGATGACCTGGATATAAACACTAACAATAACAACGCCAACATCACCATAGAAGGCAACGGCTCCACAGTGCAGAGAGACCCAAGCCTTACCTGCAACCTGGACTATACGGAACAGGTGGGCGAGTTTCGCATATTCCATGTGCTAAGCGGTGGCAGTCTCACGCTAAAAGACCTGACGGTGAGGAATGGGTGCGCGGATGGTCTCTCTGGCGGCGGCATATACAACGACACGAACGGCACGCTGACCATCACTAACAGCACCATCTCGGGCAACAGCAGTGTCGGTGATGGCGGCGGCATATCCAACATCGGCACGCTGGACATCCAAAACAGCATCATCTCCAATAACAGCGCCGGCAGAGATGGCGGCGGCATATTCAGCAGCGGGATATTTACATCCATTTTTGTCAACATAGTCAACAGCACAATCTCCAACAATAGCGCTGACAGTGATGGTGGTGGCATATACAACTACACGAATAGCTATATGACCATTATCGGCAGCACCATATCTAACAATAGCGCCGGCTTCGATGGCGGCGGCATAGTCAACGGCGGCACGCTGACTATCCAAAACAGCACCATCGCGGGCAACAGCAGTGTCGGTGATGGCGGCGGTATAGAGAACTGGACTGGTACTGTGAATGCCAGTTTCGTCACCATAGCTAACAATACAGCAAATAATCAAGGCGGTGGAATATATAACCTTGACACCTTCAACATCAAGAACTCCATAGTGGCCAACAACACGGTGGGAGGCAGTCCACAGAACTGCTATATAGATGCTGGGTCAACTTTCACACCCTCTGGAGTGAACTTTGCAAATGACAACACATGCACGGGCTTTACGCAGGTGACATCTGCTCAGCTCAACCTCCAGCCTCTTGGCAACTACGGCGGTCCTACGCAGACTATTGCTCTTGGAACTGGCAGCGTAGCCATTGACGCGGTGACCGATTGCACAGACCTGAGCAGCAACCCGGTAAACACCGACCAAAGAGGTGTGAGCAGACCTCAGGGTACACAGTGCGATGCTGGGGCTTATGAGTATAATGGTCCACCTCCTACCACTTACACCCTCAGCATAAGTCCTACACCCACCAACGGCAACGTCACCAGCAGTCCTGGTGGTATAAACTGCGGAAGCTCTGGCAGCACTTGTAGCGACAACTTCACATCTGGCACAAATGTGCAGCTTACAGCCACACCAGACAGCGGATACACCTTTGCTGGATGGGGCGGAGATTGCTCTTCTTGCGGCACAAACACCACATGCAACATAACTATGAACGCCAACAAGACATGCAGCGCTAACTTTACTGCGACTTCTGGTGGAGGAGGAGCAGAAACACCACCAAACCTTTCCAACATCACATCTCCAGAGTTTGGAAACAGGGATATGGTAGACTTCAAAAACGTGGCTTTACTTACCAGAAAAGGACCTGCCATAATAAGGATAGAAAGCCAGAATGTTATCTTCATAAGCGGCATCAGGATAAACGAGTTGACGGGAGCTTTGCAGCAGCAGAACTTCATACTTGACCTGAACGCAGGAGAAAGACCTTGCGGAGCTCAGCAGTTTAACCTGTCAGGCTACTGCACAGTGGGAATAATCTTTGAGCCAAAGAGCGAAGGTAAGAAGGAAGCCTTCCTTGAGGTGTATTACAACACACCCAACCCAGTGAGAATATACATAACAGGCACGGGAGTATCTCAGCAAAGCCAGCCACAGCCACAGCCATCTCCACAGCCACCTGGTGCAGGTGGTGGAGGCTCATCAGGGGGTAGCGGCTCATCTGCAGGCACAGGCGGTGGAGGAGGTGGATGCTCTATGAGCAGTGGCGGAAGTCCACTTAACGCTCTTGCTTGGCTCATGCTGCCTGGTGCGGCTCTCCTTAGAAGACTGAGAAGGTCATAATCCCTTTGGGGGGGCTTTTGCCCCCCTTTTTCTTTGGTGCGTAATACCCACTCACTTGAGGGTTAAGATATTAACTATGAGAAGGCTTCTTTTCCTTTTCCTTTTTTTAGTGATGTCCTGTGGAGGAGGTCAAGAGAGTGCTCGCATTGTCCTGCGTATGACTTCTTCTCTTGCACCCTATTATACTAAGGTGTCCATTAGGATCTCCGGTAAGGAGTTTGAACCTATATTACAATCAAAGGAGGGGATTTTTTATCCGGGCGATAGGGTCAGCTTTGAGGTGAATATGCCCGAAGGCAAGGAGAGATTGATAGAGGCGGTTATATATGACCCAGAAGGTAAGCCCCTCTATTATGCCAGTAAGACCCTTGACCTATCAAAGGACAGCACGGTAATTATGGATATGAAGCCCTCTCAGAAAAAAGTTAATTCTTACCAGCTTTTTTCCGATGGCAAAAAACCCATCGGGAATGTGGTGTTTTACCTGTTTAGCGAAGACCTTTACAGTATAAATGCCAGCTTTTCAACCTCCCAGAACGCAGATGCTTATCCTTACATGGTAGGCTCTTACATGGCTTATTACGATGGGAAAGCTTGGAGGTTTCTTTACCTTCCGGAGCCTTCGGATGCGCATATCCTCTTTTACGGAAGGTATACATTGCCTGCAGAACTTCCACCGGGAATAGAAAGTATGAAAGTTTACGGGTCTTACGAAGGTATTCTGACAAGTACAGATAAGAGCTTAAGCCTCCTCTCAGAAAGGATGCTCTCTGATGGCACAGCCATCCTTACAGGTTTTTCTGATGGGATTTACTACTCAGTATCCAAAGGTAGCATAAGCTTTAAAAGAGCCTGTCAGGAAGAAGGTGAGTGCAGAAGCTTAAACATAGACATTACTGGAGAGAAGCCAGATACATACACCCTTTTTGCCTCTTACGGGGGTATAAGGTTTCCGGTTGCTTACGGAGAGCTTTTTATATACAAGCCTTACTTGACTTACTACCTTTACATGGATGGCATGGTAAAGGAGCCTTGCGTCATGCGATACAGCATTTTCACGGAGCTAAAGGATTTTACGGGAAGTGCCGGTGTAAGCATAAACCTCAGGGCTGTGAGTTTTGAAGGCATAAAGCCAAATGCCACTCTCCGTCTTTATTCAACAGATGGCAACTTTGAGATGGAGGGACACTGCGAGAGCTCTTCAAAAGGTATTCTTAAAATACCTTATTGGGATAGTCTTTATGCAGAAAGCATCTATCCTGATGGCAAGGTGGTAGGTGTCTATCTAAGACCAGAGGATAATAGCTTAACTTTTCCAGATGTTGACCTGGAAGTCTCTGCGTATGAACTAAAAGATAACTACCTGCTTTTGGAGTTCAAAAGAGGCACCACCTTAGCTTGGTGTTCTCTCAAGCTGTTTTCTGAGGGTTTTGAACTTACCGTTGACAAAATTCCCCCTTGGAGAAGCTATTTAAAGTTTAAAAGGCTGGAAAACTTCTTTGATAAACTTCCTGACTACACACTAAGATGTTATTCAGAAGACGGCAGATACTATGTTGAGGTAAGCTCAGCACCAAAGAAAGTGCTATATTTATTAAGATGAAAATCCTATACTTTTCCATAATAAAGGAAAAACTCAAGAGGAGTGAAGAGGAGATAGAGTTTAAAGGTAGTGTAAGAGAGCTTAGAGTCATGCTCATGGAAAGGTATCCGGATATAAAAGAGCTTCTGAGCCAGGTTAAGTTTGCAGTCAACGAAGAGTATGTGAGCGATGATTATGTGCTTAAAGGAAACGAAAGGGTTGCCATTATACCTCCAGTAAGCGGTGGATAAAAGGGCTCTTGTTATTAGATTTTCCTCGTTGGGTGATGTGGTCCTTGCCTCTTGCGTTATAGACCCTCTCAAAAGCATGGGCTATAATCCTTACCTTCTTACCTTTGAACCTTACGGTGATGTCTTTGAGGATGACAGAAGAGTTTTTGTCATACAAACCAAAAGGGAAGAGCTTTTCAAGGAAAACACCCTTAAAAAGTTAAGGGGTTTTGACCTTTACCTTGACCTTCACAAAAACCTAAGGACAGTGCTGCTCAGGCTAATGCTGGGTGGAGACTGGAGAGTTTACAAAAAAGACACCTTAAGAAGAAGGCTGGCAGTTTACTTTGAGTCTTTCAGAAAGCCCTATAGCGTTGTTAATGCCTATCTGAGAGCAATAGGCTATGAGGATGGCAAACCAAAGATAGAGGTGTCTGAAAAAAGGCTGGGTTTTTGGAGAGAGCGCCTGGGAGATGACTTTTTGTGTGTAGGTCCTGGTGCAAGATACACCAAAAAGAGGTATCCTCACTTTGATGCTCTGGTGGAACTTTTGGTGAGGGAAGGTTATAAGGTGGTGCTTGTAGGTGATAAAAGGGACAGAGCTTTGACAGAGGGGTGGAATTGCATAAACCTCTGCGGAGAGCTTTCTCTTGTTGATACTCTTGCGGTTATAAAGCTTTCTCGTGTTTTTGTAGGGAATGACTCTGGACTTTTGCACATGGCAAGAGCGGTAGGCACCAAGGCGGTTCAGATATATGGAGGCACACATCCAACCTTTGGCTTTTCTCTTTCAAAAGATGAAGGACAAGTGCTGCTCAAAGGGCTCAGGTGTCAACCTTGTGATCCTCATGGAAAAGGAGAGTGCAAATGGGGAACTTACGAATGCCTAAATATAGAACCTGCAGTGGTAAAGGACAAAGTGCTTAGGTTAGCCTTTCAAGGAGGTTATTAGCTCCGTTGAGCTTTTGGTAGGCAGAAGATATGACATAGTAAAGCTGTTCTCCCTCCGCAACGGTAAGGTCGTAGAGTGTCACACCCATGTCTTTGAGTACATTGTAAAGGGTTGTGTAAAGAGATTCGTCCAGCTTCCTCTCAGGGTTGGGTATGTTTCTGTATATGCTAAGTATGTAATCACACATACCCTTTATGCTTCTGGCAATGTTTAGCACTTCTTCGTCAAAGCTGTACATCTGAAGCACCTCTTGGTAGAGGTCCTCTATCTCCTTAGCAACGCTCTTAAAGAGCATGTCCTCAAGGTAAGCTATGTCCATGGCTCCAACCTCATGTATAATTTGGGTCAAGTGATAAAAATTTTCAAGACCCACCTTTATAAAATCTATCAACTCTCTCCATTATCTCCTCTACACTATTCACATGTTCAACACCTTCAATATTATGGGTTTTATAGCCTACCACATACTTTTCCAGTATTAGGGCATAAGCTATTTCCGACAGGGTCCCCCAGTGTCCACCTATTGCGATAACCATATCACCACTTGCTACCACTATGGGATTTCTGTTCCAGTTCATACCTGTCTTTATCTTTATATCCACAAAAGGATTCGCCTCCTCTCCTGTGTAAGAAGGCAATATACCTATGCTGATACCTCCACCTTCCTTTACTCCCTTACAAACACCCTCCATAACACCTTCCCTTCCTCCACACACCACCAAGATGTTTCTCTTTGCCAGCTCCAGACCCACCCTGTAGGCAGTATGATACTCCTCCTGTGTAGCCACCGAGGAACCTATCACCGACACGACCCTTTTCATGCCAAACAAGAGGACACCAGATGTATTATATCCTCTCTAAAAGCCTCAAAAGCGGAGTGCTTTCTTAAAAGATGGTCAAGCAGATCCCTGTTTAAAGTGATGCTCCGCTCTTCCTTTTTTATAAGTTCAAAGCGCTGTCCAAACTCCATCAAGCTCTCATAATAGCCGGAGTTAGAAAAGAGTATAAATACTTCCGGAAAGTATTTGGAAAGTCTAAAGAAGAGCTTTTCTACTTGTATGCTTTTGTCGCCAACCCTGATATCAAGCAGGCCGTACTTTTCCCTAATATTCACCTTTACACCTTTTTCCCTTTCAAAGAGCATAAGGGAAGTAAAGACTATTGCGGATACTGTGGCAAGATCCACCTTCTGGTAATTGTCTCCAAGTATGTCAGCCTTTGAAGCTACTTCAAACCCATTTTCTTTATAAAGATACACATGGTTTAAACCCTCAGAGAAGGACAGGTACTTGCTATCACTTATGTGGGCTATTCTCCCCCCAGTTTTGCCAAAAATGTGCAGACCAGTGCTTGTAAGAAGGAAGGTATGATGTACATTATACTCTGCCTTTATTGGCTCTCCATCAAATTCTCCTGTAGAGAGAACCTCCATGTTTTCATCCATGTTCAGGATCTTTCCGTCTTTCCTTATGGCTATGGGACCCTCCTCACTTATGAGCATCATGCACACTTCAGTTAGTGCCTTTTCATTTACCTTACCACCCTCCTTATCAATCCTGTATATTTGACTCCTTGACGCCACATAAATACTATCGTCGGATGCGCACAGACAACTGAAAGGTTTCTCCATAAGATGGGATACGGGAGATCTTTTTATCTCCGCGGGAGAAAATCTCTCTAAGGGCATTCTAAAAAGACCTGTTTTGCCAAGAAGGTAAATCCCACTGTAGGTGCAGAATAAATCAATGAGATCTTCAGGAAGGGTAAATGTCTCTACGGTGCCATCCACCTTGCTTATTTTTGCCACCAGGTCCGCTCCTATACCGTAAAGGTGGTCCTTTGCATTCACCAGTTTACCTAAGTTTTTGGATAACTTTTCACTCCTCCAAAGAAGCTTCATCTTCTCTCCCTTCACGAGAGCTTCTTTGTCGTATGCTTCTACCCTATAATCGGTATGTACGTACACCCGCTTTTCATCACACAACAAATACATACTCTTTCCCTCCTTTAGGATATTTTACAAAGGTAGTCTTCTCTTTTTTATCCAAAAGATCAGCACAAAGCCTACAAAGGCTGAGGTGATAATCAGGGAAGCAGGTAGGGCTATGCTCCTGTTTATCCTCAAAAATGTGTCAAGTAGGAATAGAAAGAGAAGGTAAAAACCGTAAATGACCAAAAGAACCGAAAAAGCTTGCCACATCTTACTCAGCACCTTCAAATCAAACCTCCAACATGATTTCCATTGTTGCACTCACACATTCAGCCAGTGCTTTGAGATTATACCCACCTTCAAGGGCAAATAAAGATGGAACATTTAGCTCGCTGCAGGTGATGAGAATGCTTTTTACTATGTTTCTTACTCCCTGCGTGCTAACATTTAGGTAAGTGAGGGGATCGTCTTTGTGTATGTCATAACCTGCGGAGATGAGCACAAATTGGGGTTCATATTCTTTCATAAGTTTTGGTAACAAACTTCCGTAAATGCTTTCGTATTCCTCATCACCTGCACCTGCGTTTAGCGGTACATTGTAGGTGTATCCCAAGCCTTTTCCTGCTCCCCTCTCTTTGTCGGAGCCTGTTCCCGGATAAAAAGGATACTCGTGTGTAGAAAAGTAAAACACCCTATCCTCTTCGTAAAAGCTCTTCTGTGTGCCATTGCCATGATGGGCATCAAAGTCTATGATAAACACCCTTTTAAAGCCTTTATTCAAAAGGTACCAAGCACCCACAGCCACATTGTTGAAAAGGCAAAAACCCATAGCTTTGGAATACTCCGCATGATGCCCAGGTGGCCTGATGGCACAAAAAACAGTCTCCAACTCACCACTAAGGAGTGCATCTATACCTTCAAGAACTCCACCTACTGCGTAAAGAGCTACCTCGTATGATTCGGCAACCGCATAAGTATCAGGGTCCAAGTAGCCACCACCCGCCGAGCAAAAGTCGTGCACCTCCTGTATGTAAGTGGGGTCGTGGTTGAAAGCCACCTCTTCCACCTTTGCCCGCCTTGGTTTAATCCTTTCAACATGTTTTAGTATTCTATTTCTGTCAAGCCCTTGAACTATGCTTATGAGCCTATCCATGTTTTCTGGATGATTTTTCCAATTGTGTCTTAGATAAATATCATCATAAACCAAGCCTGTTTTCATACAGAAAAATTATATAATAAACATACGCCGGGTGAGAAATTCAAAAAGCCTGTAGTTTCTGAGTAAAAAAATGCATATACTCCAAGTTTACTATTTAAGAATATATTTAAGAATAGCCGGAGTTCCAGACACACCTTTGCAGAGAGAGTTAGAGCAGGAGTACAGAAGCTTTACAAAGCTCAGACGACAACATGTCTATAAATTCTTTTTATAGAGAGGAGGTTGAAGCATGGATAAAGAGGGTAGTGGAAACATTTGGTTCAGCGATAATCCAGATACTTTGATAGAAGATTATGAGTCTGTCCTTGAGTATCCTCCCGAATTGCCCGACGCCTATTCTCACCACAACTACTGGATGCTGACTGATATAAGGGATTCAATAGAACGCCTGGGACTTAGCGAGGATGAGAGAGTGAAAGCTCTTGATAGGGAACTCATAAAAAAGCTCAAAAAGTATGGACCACCCGCCTACAGAGAAAAAGAAAGGCCGGATTACTGGTGGTGGCATCTGGACAAAATTTATAAAGGCACTTATCCAGAGGAAAAACTTCCTGAGCATCTTAGAGATTTGCTAAAATAGTTTTAAACCTCAATGGATAAAGAGAAGAATCCAAACCCTCAGTTCAGCGATATTGAGGATCTTATAGAAGAGTACGATGCTCTACTTTCGTACCCCAATACAAAATACCCCTATGTATTCGTCTACGGTGGCTGGATGTTTTATGACCTTAGGGACCAGATACATGAGCTTGGGCTTGACGACCACCCTGAGGTTAAAAAGTTAGATAGGCAGTTTTTAAAAAAAGTCCTTGAGTGGGTAGTCCCTGACGATTACAAAGCCAAAAGAAAGTATCCCCATATGTGGTGGCATCACCTGGAGGAGATAAAAAGAGGAACCTACCCCAGGGAAAAGCTCCCTGAATACCTGAGAGGGATTTGCTAAAATAGTTTCAGGTTAGGGATAAGCTTATATTTATAAAGTCATGAAAGGAATAATCCTCAGCAGGCACAAGATAAAGGTGTATGGAAGGCAAGGTAAAATTTTGCCTAAGGGTGTGGAGGAGGAACACACGGCTTTTTTGCACAATCTTTTGAGCAACGACATAAAGGGTATGAAGGAAGGGAGTCTTTTGTACAACCTCTGGCTAAGGCAAAATGGAACACCCATTGAGGACTTTTTTGTTTATAAGCTTGGCAACTATTATCTTCTGGACACAGAAGGCGATGCAACCAAAATAACTCAGGAGTTTAGCAGGCTCAAGCTCTCTCTCAGGGTTTACTTTGAGGACCTCACGCAGAGTCTGAGTCATGCTTTTATTTTTGGTGAAGGGGCAAGGGAATTTGTAAAGGAGCGCTTTGGCGTAACTCTTGAGGAGGGGAATGTTTTGGAGCTGGAGGATATCCTTTTGGCAAGAAATCATATAAGACTGAGAGAAGAAGGATACGACATACTCGGTAGCATTCAAAAGCTAAAAGAGCTTCTTAAAGGAGTTGAAATGATTAGCTCTGAGGAATTTGAGGACATCAGGATTGAGAATTTAGTGCCGCGCATAAGGAAGGAGCTAAGAGAGGGCTTTTCTCCTCTTGAGGCCGGAGTGCTAAACTACGCCATAAGCCTAACCAAGGGCTGTTATGTGGGGCAGGAGGCTATAGCCAGAGTTTATTACAGAGGAAGGACCCCCAGGGTTCTGGCTAAGTTTGAAGCAAGGAATGTCAGAGAAGGCGATAAGATAAAAGAAGGAGAAAAGGACATAGGCATTATAACATCCGTAAATTCTAGGGGAGACTTGGCTCTTGGGTATATACTCAGAGCCAAAGCTAATATAGGAGAAGTCCTCCCCTGCACTGCAGGGGAGGTAAGGCTTCTGGAGATGGTTCAGCCGTAACTGACCTCTTCCTCTATGTGTTTTATTCTTAGGAGGGCATCGTCAGGTGTTACATTATCTCCGGGTTTGACAAAGACCTTTTCTACTACACCGCTTATGGGAGCGTGGATCTCGTTCTCCATCTTCATGGCTTCCACTATGGCTACCGTTTGACCTTCTTTTACTTTATCACCTTCCTTTACCAAAACCCTCACGACCCTTCCCGGCATAGGAGCAGTAGCATCACCTGGCTGGGTAGCTTTAGGTATGCCTTTCTCTTCGGCTTGTACTGCCGTTGGAGTGGGTCCTCCTTTTGGTATAGCTTCCACATGGGGCGTTATCTGCACCTCTTCCAGCCTCCCGTCCACCCTTATGTAGTACTTTCTGGGCTTTCCGGGCTCCTGATGAGCGCTCACACCTTCCACTTTTACTTTGAACTTCTCACCGTGATAGACGATTTCAAACTCAACAGGTGCTGCACCTGGAACAACACCTGCCTTTACTTCAGTTGTTTCAACAAGCTCATCAACTGGCTCAGGATGAAGTTCTCCCTTCTCTCTGGCTACAAAAAAGTCCTTTGCCTGCATGGGGAAGAGAGCATAAAGGAGCACCTCCTCATCTGTAGGCTCTCTTCCAAGTATAGCTTTTGTCTCTTCATAAGCCTTATCCCAGTCGTTGGGGTCTGCCAGGTCTGCAGCTCTTATGGAGAAGTCGGGTTCCTTTCCAGGACCGAGGATCTTCTCAGCCAGCTCCTTAGATATGGGACCGGGTGGCTTTCCATACTTGCCTTCCACATAGTCTCTTACCTCTTTGGTTATAACCTTGTATCGCTCACCGGATATCACATTGAGAACCGCCTGAACACCCACTATCTGTGAAGAAGGTGTCAGAAGTGGTGGATGCCCCAGGTCCCTTTCCACATTTGGTACCTCTTCGAGAGCTTCCTCTATTTTATCCAAAGCATTTGCCTCTATGAGCTGTGCCACCATGTTGGATATCATACCGCCGGGTATCTTGTGGATGAGCACTTTGGCATTTACACCAGCATACTCCGTCTCATACTTTTTGTACTTCTTCCTTATTTGCTTTACTATCTCAGCAAGTTCGTCCAACTTCTTCATGTCTATGCCTGTATCAAAGGGTGTTCCTTCAAGCATGGCAACCACGGATTCCGTCGCAGGGTGAGAAGAGCCAAAGGCAAGCGGTGAGAGAACAGTATCCAGCATGTCCACACCAGCCAGCACAGCCATCATGTGATTGACTATGGCGGTTCCGCTCATGTCGTGGTTGTGAAGTAGCACCGGAAGTTTTCCACCTGTGGCTTCCTTTATACCCTTTATTATGGCGTAAGTTTCAAAGGGCATAATTATACCCGTGGCATCCTTAAAAGACAGCCAGTCCGCACCCATCTCCGCTATTTCAAGAGCGTACTCTATCCACTTTTGGTAGGTGTGTATAGGACTTCTTGTATAGCTTATCTCGGCATGTGCCTCACCACCCAGCTCCTTTATGGCTTTTACAGCGGTCTTTATGTTCCTGTTGTCATTGAGAGCGTCAAACACTCTGAAAACGGTTATACCGTTTTTTATTGCTCTCTCCACAAACTTATAAACCAGCTTATCGGACTTGGGTCTGTATCCCACTATGTTTTGACCTCTAAAGAGCATCTGGAGCTTAGTGTTGGGCATCACTTCCTTTATGCGCCTCAGTCTCTCCCACGGGTCTTCTTTGAGGTATCTGAGGCACACATCATAGGTGGCACCTCCCCACACCTCAACTGCATAGAACCCCACCTTGTCCATAGCCTCACAGAGGGGCAAAAGGTCATCTGTTCTGACCCGAGTTGCCAGTTTGCACTGCTGTCCGTCCCTGGGCGTAAGGTCTGTTATGAGTATTTTCTTCCTAAAGCCTCCCTTTTCAAACTCTTTGAACTTTTCTCTTATCTCTTCCATAATCTCAACTGCTTGCATGTACTACACCTCCAGAGTTTTTATCAAAGCCCATGATAACTGGCTATTACTGCGGATATAAAAGCTACAAAGTCCTCTTTGTCTCTGTGTTCAGCGTAATCAAAAACATGGGGATGCTCCTCCAGGTACCTTGTGGTAAATTTACCATCTCTGAAGTCTTTGTCCTTCATGATGTTTATAAGGAGCGGTATGGTGGTTTTGACACCGGAGATCTCATAGGTTTCAAGAGCGGACCTCATTCTGTCAACGGCAACCTCCCAGAGAGGAGCCCACACGATGAGCTTGGCTATGAGGGAGTCGTAATAGGGAGTGATCTCGTAACCCTTTGATGAGGCATGTTCAACCCTTATGCCAAATCCTCCGGGCACATAGTATCTCTCTATGGTGCCTATGCTGGGGGCAAAGCCTTTCTTGGGATCTTCCGCGTTTATCCTGCACTCTATGGAGTAGCCGTTGAACCTTATGTCTTCCTGAGAGTACCTTAACCTTTCTCCTGCCGCTATCCTGATTTGCCACTTTACTATGTCAACACCTGTGATCATCTCAGTTACCGGATGCTCCACCTGAATGCGGGTGTTCATCTCTATGAAGTACAGGTTGCCCTTTTCGTCGGCTATAAACTCCATAGTTCCAGCGCTGTAATAACCTATCTCCTTTGCTGCTTTTACCACAAGAGAGCCGTAATACTCTCTTTGCTCAGGTGTAAGAAGGAGCGATGGGGCAATCTCTACAAGTTTTTGGTTTCTTCTCTGTATGGAACAGTCTCTTTCTCCCAGGTGTATAACATTTCCGTACTTATCTCCCAAAACCTGAAACTCAATGTGCTTGGGGTTTTCTATGTACTTTTCCAGAAGCAGGTCCCCCCTGCCGAAGGCTTTGACCGCCTCGTTGTAAGCGTTCTCGTAGTTTCTTACCAGCTCCTCCTCGTTCCTGCATATCCTTATACCCCTTCCTCCACCTCCCGCAGAAGCCTTTAAAAGCACAGGATAGCCTATCTCTTTGGCTATGCGTTTGGCTTCTTCTACATCTTTCAGTATGCCGTCGCTTCCAGGGACTGTTGGGACGCCCGCCCTTTTCATAACCTCCTTTGACCTGGCTTTGTCTCCCATAAGCTCTATGACCTTCCAGTGGGGACCTATGAAGGTTATGCCCTTCTCTTCGCACAATCTGGCAAAGTGCTCGTTCTCCGCCAGAAAGCCATAACCGGGATGTATAGCCTCAGCCCCCACCTCAAGAGCCAGGTCCACTATCCTTTCTGCGTTCAGGTAGGTATCCAGAGGATTTACACCTATCATGTAGGCTTCGTCCGCCATCTTTACATGCCTTGCGGTGGATTCAATCTCGTTGTATATGGCAACCGTCTGTATACCCAGCTCTTTACACGCTCTTATAACCCTGCAAGCTATCTCACCTCTATTTGCCACCAAAACCTTCTTAAACATACCTGCCTCCAAAAAGGTTAACTTAAAATTTCAACTCTGTACTCTATGGGTGCTACCTTGTTTATCATGTAGGCTATGGAGCATGTTCCCGGATCATAAATAGTCTTGTTAAGAGCCTTCTTTACATCTTCCTCACTCACCCGTCCTTTTACCTTCACCAACAGGTATATCTTGGTAAAAACCTTAGGGTATCCTTCCGTTACTCTTTCCGCATCCGTTTCTATCTCTATGTGCTGAGTTTCTTTGCCTTCCTTGTGAAGAGCTTCATAAAGGTGAATACCTACGCATCCGGCTATGGAGTGAAAGAGAAGCTCAGGAGGTCTTATGCCTCTTCCTTTGCCACCCACATACCCGGCGGCGTCTATGGGCACTTCCCTTCCGGACTCACCAGTGCCTACAAAGTGAAAATCCTCTTTTTGCACCACCTTCACCTTCATAAAAACCTCCTTACCACCTTAGTAAACTGGATTATTTATTATACTCTCCTTTACAAAAAGTGCTAACCAAAATCATGGGTTTTTAAACCTATCCGCTGAAAAAACATCCATGTAAGGAGTTTTTTCTCCTCTGACTAAATAACTTTCCACAAGCTTTGCAGTTATTGGAGCGTGAAGTATGCCGTTTCTGTGGTGTCCTGTGAGCACCAGATAGTTCTCTCCCACTTTAAAAATGGGCATACTGTCAGGTGAGGCTGGTCTAAAACCTACCAGAGTGGAGATGAGGCGGGCGTGCTTCATGGAGGGTATTATGCGAAGAGCATTCTCAGACAGGGTTTTTAAACCCTCAAGCGTTATGTCAGGATTAAAGCCATCCGTCTCGGAAGTAGCACCTACGTAAGTGTATCTACTTCTGGGTATTATGTAAGATACAGAAGAGTAATGCACTCTACTAACATAAACATCTTTCACCTTAAGGGCTTGTCCCTTTATTGGGAAAACGGGAAGGTCAAAGAGGGTTTTTATCCAGGCTCCCGTGCAGAAAAGATAAAAGTCCGCCTCATATTTGCCTTTTAAACCCTCTAAGTAAACGACTCTTTCCTCCTCCATGTGTGCCCTGACGATATGGTCAATGGTAAACTCCATCCCCATCCTGCTGACAGCAAAAAGAAGAGCATCCATAAGCATCTGTGCATCCACCCAGCCTTCTTCCGCATAGTGAATTATGCCCTGCACATCTCTGGAGAGCAAAGAGGAAGGCTCCAAAAGCTCCACCTTATATCCCTTTTCCGCATAAGCCTGAGCTTTACTGAAAAGCTCATCCTCACCTTTTAACACTACCCTGTTTATGCCCTCCATCCACAGGTCCACCTTCTGCCCGGATACATCCCCGAGAAAACTCACAAAAGACGGATACTCCTTTAAGCTCTCGTAAGAAAAATCAAAGAGGAGGCCTTCAAGCCCTTCGGAAAAAGGAGCTAGCATACCACCAGCCACCCACGAAGTTGCCTCCTCTGGGTTTCTGGTTATTACGCTCACCCTAAAACCTGCATAAGAAAGCAAAAGTGCTGAGCTAAGCCCTATAACTCCGCTTCCTATTACAATGATTTTTGTCATGGTATATAATAAGTTATATGGGAGAACTAAAAAGAAAACTTGACACAGATTATGTATACTTTGCAGAGGTGGAAATGCTTTTAAACTACGGTATAGGATATCCAGACCTTATAATAAGACTAAGAGAGAAGATACATCAGGAAGGTCTTGAGGATAGCGTTTATGTTAGAAAAACTGACAGAAAGCTACTCCAGAATGTACACAGATTTATAGAACTTCTTGATGGTTCTGACGAGCCTATTTTGGACGATGAAAGTCAGCCTCATGAAAAGTGGTGGTGGCATCTTCGCAGCATAGCAAGGGGTAAGCACCCCAGCTTAACACTTCCCTCTTATCTTAGAGATGTTTATAGAAAAAGGCGCAAATACTGGAAGCAGAGAGGGAAAGAAAACCTTTATAACAGAAGTTATTGGATGGAACCCCGCAGGTATGGTCAAGAATTTTTAGGTAAACTTGACAAAGTGTAGCAAAGCTTCCGCAAGGTGGATGGAAAAACTGAGAATATAGCCAAATGGCAATAAACTATTTCTTATGGAAGAGATTGCACTTTGGCGAAAGAGGATAGACGAGATAGATGAAGAGATACTGAGGCTTCTCAACGAAAGGATTAAAATAGCACAGAAAATAGGTGAAATCAAAAAAGCTTCTGGTCTTGATATTCACGCTCCTGAAAGAGAAAGAGAGATATTTGAAAGAGTATTAAAGTTGAACGAGGAGCTTTATGGCGGAGAGTTTCCCAAAGAAGCCCTCTTTCACATATACAGAGAGATAATGTCTGCATGCCTGTCTGTGGAAAAGCCCTTGCGGGTTGCCTACTTGGGACCAAAGGCAACCTTTACCCATCAGGCAGCTCTTGAGTACTTCGGTTTTTCTGTGCATTATATTCCAGTTAGCACCATAAAGGATGTTTTTAACGAGGTGGACCTTGGTAGAGCAGATTACGGAGTTGTCCCTGTGGAAAACACCATAGAGGGCGTTGTCAATTACACTCTGGACATGTTCTTAGAGTATGACCTCAAAATAGTGGGTGAAGTTGTAATTCCCATAAAGCTCCACCTGCTATCTAACTTATCAAGTTTGGAAGATGTAAAGAGGATATACTCCCACAGGCACGCCATAGCTCAGTGCAGAAACTGGATAGACAAAAATCTACCCAAGGCTCAGATCATAGAAACTGAAAGCACTGCAAGAGCTTGCGAGATAGTTCTTGAGCTTAATGATGCTGCAGCTATTGCTAGTGAAGTGGCATCTTACACCTATCACCTTAACATACTTGCTCAGAATATACAGGAAAGCGCTAACAACTTTACAAGATTCCTCATCGTAGGAAATAGAAGTATGAAGAGGACAGGAAAGGACAAGACGAGTTTGATCCTTGCCGTCAGGAATAAGCCCGGTGATCTTTACAAAACCCTTGAGAGCTTTTACCTATACGGAGTGAACCTTACCAAGATAGAATCAAGACCCTCCAAAAAGAAAGCCTGGGACTATGTTTTCTTTGTGGACCTGGACGGACATATGGAGGATCATAATGTAAGGATGGCTCTTGACCTGCTTGCCAAGGAAAACCGTATTATAAAGATGCTGGGGTCTTATCCAAAGGCTCTATTTGAGGAGAGCTAAAGCTGAAAGTAGCTCTCTTTTGTGCATATTTCCTGTATCTGGCTTGATAACGCTTTCTCCAATTTTTAGCCCTACAGGATAGCCTTCACGGATAAACCTTATGATCAAGTAAGAGAGCTTAGATATCTTCTCTTCCAAACCTCCATCAACCATATCCAGGGAGAGTATTATAGGTTTTTTCTCCTGCGAATAGGTGTCCTTTACATAAAGGGTACCTGTCTTGGCGGAAGCTTTCCAGTGTATTAGCTTTACAGGTTCTCCTCTGTACTCCCTTATGGAATGAACCTCGTCATAGCCTCTGGTAAGGCTATGAAGACTCTCTTGACCTTTTTTAGCATCTTGATGGTCCACAGCCTTCAAATCTGCAACTATGGGCTTTGGAAAGACAATAAGATTTACAGGCACCTTTTCCGTATAGTACCTTTCAAAGAGTCCCACAGGAAAGGTGGTGGCAACCATGATCTCTACGCTTTCATAAAAACCTCTGTTTTCAAAGTATATTTCCACACCTGCCTCCGCTCTTTTGAAAACAACAGGTACCACCTCATTTTTGAGCTTGGAAGGGAAAGATATTAGAAAAGAAGGGAGGAGTTTGTGGTTCTCAACGATGAGCCTGAAAGTTTCATACCTTCCCGCATATACCTCCGCAGGTGGCACAAGCTTTATGGTTAAACCCCTCAGGTTGTAAAGAGATAGTATGCCGGAAGTTAGCATAAAAGACAGCATGGAAGATACCACCAGATATAGTAAGTTGTTGGCTGTGTTTACCGCCGCAATGCCAAAGAATACGGTTATGCCTATGAAGATTATACCTACGCGATTAACTTTTACCCTGTACTTTTTCTTCATTCTTGGCCAGCAGTTTTAGCATCTCAAAAGGTATGGGAATGAGGAGCGTGTTTCCGGGCTTTGCACTTACCGTTTGTATAGTCTCTAAGTATCTGAGCTGTAAAGCCAAGGGTTCTGAAGCTAAAATTTTTGCGGCGTCTGCAAGTTTTTGAGCCGCTTGATACTCTGCTTCAGCGGTTATGATCTTGGCTCTCCTTTCCCTTTCCGCTTCTGCCTGTCTTGCCATGGCGCGCCTTAGCTCTTCCGGAAGGTCTATCCTTTTGAGTTCAACGGACACAACCTTTACGCCCCAAGGGTCCGTCTGTCTGTCTATGATCTCCTGAAGGGTGATGTTAAGCTTTTCTCTCTCTGCCAAAAGCTCGTCCAGCTCTACAGAACCGCACACACTTCTCAGAGTAGTCTGTGCTATCTGGGATGTTGCATAGTAATAGTTTTCCACCTCAACCACCGCCTTTACAGGGTCCACCACCCTAAAATAAACTACCGCATCCACGCTCACCGACACATTATCCCTGGTTATGATATCCTGGGTTGGAACATCAAGAGTTACAGTCCTTAGGTCCATCTTAACCATTCTGTCTATTACAGGTATGAGGATAAAAAGCCCTGGACCTTTTGCCCCTATAACCCTTCCCAGTCTGAAGATAACAGCTCTTTGATACTCTGGCACTATTTTGACACTAACCAAGAGAAAAATCACCACCGCCACCAAGATGACCACCAAAGGCGAAAAACTCATAAGAGCACCTCCCAAAATTTTTAGTAAATCCGCACCAAAGATAGATGCAATAACTATGGCAAAGAACAGCACAAAAATTAATAAGTCAAGCACCCCCTTCACCATAATATAAATATATCTTCCTCACCGGGAAGGGTATCTCTATTCCCTCTTTTTCATAAGCTTCTTTTATCCTCTTTATAAACTCGTGCTTTACTAAAAATTGGGCATCCGTATCAAGCACTCTGAGTATGACGCTAAAGTTTATACTGAAGTCTCCAAAGGCGCTGTATCTTATGAAGGGTTCAAAGCTTGGGTCCGCACCTTCAACACTCCTCTGGACCTCTTTGGCTACCTCCAAGGTTACCCTCTCAACTTTTTCTAAATCAGAAGAATAACTGACACCTATAGGAATAACTAAAGCCATAGACGGCTCGGGTTTTCTGTGATTGGTTATTATAGAGCTCACAAGCCTTGAGTTGGGTACTATCACCAGGTTGTTGTCTCTTTGCCTTATAACTGTATTCATCCAAGTTATATCCTGCACATATCCCTCTTGACCACTCTCAAGCCTTATAAAATCACCTACTTCTATCTGCCTTGATGCTATGATGTTAAGACCAGAGAAGAAGTTGGAAAGCGTGCCCTGAAGAGCCAAAGAGACTGCCAGCGCACCAATACCCAGCGTAGTTATAAAGTGAGCTACGGGCACTCCAAAGGAGCTAAGAAGAGTTATAACTCCAAGAGCTATTATTATGCCTTTGATGAGGGCAAAGATGAGAGCTGTAGGTGGCAAGGATATATTGGATTTTCTTACATAAAATCTTATGATCTCTACTATCACATCCGCTATTACAAGGGTTATGGAAAGTATAAGTAATCCTTCAATGATCTTTTCTATGAGATGGAAATACTTTCTGTGTTTTTGGAGCTCTTCAGAAAAATAAAGAGCCAGGTAAAGGGATAAGGCAAGCACCCACAGTAATGTGGGTATTCTTAAGGTCCTGTGCAATACCCCAAAGAGGCTAAGTCTTTGTAGGAACCTTTTTATAAAAGAAAAGAATACCAGCCTGAGACTTAAAAATACAAAGAAGGATAGAAAAAACACAAGCACAGGAAGGTAAAAGTCCATCATATTTTCCTAAAATTATAATGCATGCTCTTTGGAGGAAAAAGGATAGGTCGCATACTTATGCTGATGGGTCATTCTGCGGGGATAGGTGATCTTCTAAGAGGGAGTGCCAGCTGGAGAGCCCTAAAGAACAAATTCCCCGATGCGGAGCTTCACCTTCTTTTTCTCACCAAGGATAAAGGAGCAGTTTCTGAAAGGCTCATCTCAAGACATCACCTTCTTTCTTCTTTTCATGTGATAGACAAAAGACTAAGAAGCATAAAAGACTGGAGGGATTTTTTCAAGCACTTTGAGGAGGTGCTTTTGAAGATAAAGCCTGACCTTATTATAGACTTTGAACCACATGGGCTTAAAAGCTCTTTTCTCTGTCTTTATGCCAGAGTAAAGTACCGGGTACCCTCTATCGGCGTGGGCGAGATACCCTTCAGAAGTCCCTTTTACACTCTGGCTTCTCCTCCTTCACGGAGTATAAATAGCCCTGATTACACAGACAGGTTTTTTGTAGTTTTGAAGGCTCTGGGTATAGAGAGGAACGGTATACCCATAGAGTTGGAAGAGACTCCAGAAGCGCTGGAGTTTAGGAAAAAGTTTCGCTCTAAGTTCGGCATTCCTCCAGACAAACCCATCATAGGGCTTAACATAGGCTGTGGTACTCCCGACGCTCTTTGGAAAAGACCGCGTCTGGACCTTCTGAGGCAGGTAGTCTACTCTCTTCAGAAACAGACTGGCAGTTTCCTGGTGCTTTCTGGTGCTGACTTTGAAAGAGACATAAACGAGGAGTTTTTGAAGAGCTATCCCCTTCAAGCCCTGGACCTATCTGGCAAGACGGACATTCTGGAGCTTCCAGGACTTATAAGGTCCTGCTCGCTCTTTATATCCACAGATAGCGGTCCCTATCACATGTCTGTAGCTCTCAGAGTGCCAACGCTGGGCATCTTTGTAAAAGACTTCCCAGCCTCTTACCATCACCATCCTTGGGTATCCTGCATCATTTTAAAGGACGAAGGAGACATACCTAACCTTGTAAGTGAGGGTTTTAGACTATATAAGCACTTTAGCCAGAAAGAGGAGAATGCTTAAAAAAGAGTGGAGAAAAACCAAGCTGAAGCCAGTTGGAAGGTCATACTTAAAAGACAGCACGATCCCCGCGATATTTACAGCAGAGCCATAAACCCACGCAAAAATCAAACCTCTTCCAAAAAGTCTGGCAACTAAGGCTGGTGCAACCAGCATAGAAAAGACTATAAGCACACCCACCAGCTTTACGGAGCTGGTCACCGTCAGAGAAAAAAGCGCAAAGAAAGCCATCTCTTTGGCTATACCCGACAGGAACCTGGCTCTCAGGTATAGAAGAAGACCAAAAAGAGCATATAAAACGCCGGTTTTGAAGATCTCCTCCTTAGGTACAAAGAGTATGTCAGAAGCGGTAAGCGCCATAAACTCTTCCATTCCTCGTGGTGACTTGGAGAGCAAAAGCACCACAGATGAGAAACCCAAGGCGTAAAGGAGACCTATGAAAGCCTCCGCGTACTCTTTCTTTCTTTGGGAGAGAGCTATAAGCAAACTGCAAAGCAGGGCAAAAAGGAGAGAAATAAAGTAAGAAGGTGTCTGAAAGAGAAGAAGGGAAAGCGCCAGCCCAACCGCGGAGGACTGGGCTATGGCTATGTCGGTGAATATTATTCCCCTTTTTACTATCTCAAGCCCAAAGTAGGCGTGAATCCCCAAAAGGATAAAAGAGAGAAGAAGTGCGTGCAAGAGTATATCCGTCATTGGCTAAGCCTCCTGACTATTTCGTCAAATAGGGAAAAGAGGTCCTTAGCTTCTGGCACCGCTCCTACATCGTGGGGAAGCACCACCATCTTTGCGTTTAGCTTTTTAGCCACATACTGAGCTGTCCTCTTCTCGTGATACACATCCTGCAAGATGTACTTAACCTTCTGAGCTGTTTTCAGAAGCTCCTCTATATGGGTTGCGGTGGGAGGTATTCCCGGAAGAGGTTCCAGCGTTCCCACCAGCACCATACCATATCTGTTAAGAAGGTAATCGTAAAGCTTGTGGTACTCAATAACCCTTGTACTTCTTAGTTTTTCAAAGTCTCTATCCCACTCTTTGAGTTTGGTATTCCACAGGCTCAAAAAGTTTTCAAGATTCGTTCCGTAGTAGGCACAGTTGCTTTGGTCAAGCTCACAGAGTTTCTTCTCTACTGCTTTTGCAAGCACTGGTATGTTGTGGGGGTCCAGCTGGTAGTGAGGGTTTCCTTCGGGATGGACATCTCCCATAGCTCTTGAGACGCTTGCGGGCTTTTCTATGAGGGCAACAAACTGGGACAGGTCCAAAAGTCCCTCCCTTCCGGGCTGAATTCTAGGATTGTTAGACTGCTGAAGAAGTGGGGGCAAAAAGCCAATTTCCAGCTGAGCGCCTTGTATGATGAGAAGGTCCGCATCTCTTAGCTTTGCTATGTGGGAGGGCTTTGGCACCACAAAGTGGGGGTCCTCTGTACCCTTGGCAATAACATAAAGGCTCACCTTATCTTTGCCTATCTCTTTCACCAGACTACCTATCCAGGGGTAAGTGGCAACCACTTTCAGCTGTCCAAAGGAAAGGCTAAAGAATAAAAAGAAAAGAAAGACAAACCACCTCATAGCTTTACCTCCTTAAAAGGGATGCGCACCATGCGCCCCTATAGCAAAGTTAAATTGAAGGATCACTTCATTTACCGTCTTTCTCTGATCATTGTAGTAGAAAGCTCTATTTTGACCAATCTGAAGCCTTATGCGGGAAAACTCGGTAGGGTTAAACTCCAACATACCGTAGTAAGCGTAAAGGTTGTCAGTAAGGCTTTTGCCACTCACTTCATTTTTGTTGATCAGGTTGTACTGAATGCCGGCTCTCCACCTTGGTGCGAACCTCCACACCAGCTGTGTGTAAAAGCCTCCCTGCTTTTTGGTAAGGTAAGAGGTTATGGGATTGTTGCTCTGGTCGTATGCATATCTGGTTCCCTTCTGGTCTCTGTAGAGGTATTCGCCTTGCAAAGATATATACCTGTAGGAGTCAATAAAGTACTTGGCGGTGAGGTCAAAGCCGTAGATTCTGGTTTTGCCTGCAAAGGCATGGGGTTCTTCTGTGTCCAGGTGGTCTATCCTTGTCCTTCCATCTGCGTAAGAGAGTCCCGTTAAAACCGAGAGGTTTCCTATATCAAAGGAGGTTTTAACAAAGCCCACATACAGGTTGGGCTTTCTGGTGTCTTTCACTGATATGTCTCCTACGGTAAAGCCTTTAGTGCCAAAGCTCTGCTCGTTTTCTCCTTGCAGAGCTTCCACTCCAAAGAGCAGGTAAAAGGGTGTGGGTGCAAGCCAGTTTATCTGCACTCCCTTCTCCTTTAGCCCGTCATCTCCGAAGAAGGCTTTATACACTAAAGGCGGGTTGGCAAAGTCCCACATGTGGGGGTGCATGGCATTCAGCCTACCAAAAGAGCTTCTAAACTTCCCTACCTTAAACTGCAAACCAAAGGGGAGACCTCTTGTGACCGCATAAGCCTCCTCCACTTCTGAGCCTTCCTCGGAGAAAGGTATGGTGGCATAAAGGTCAAAGTAGGGGTCTACGGGTGCATAAAGGTATAGCTCCGCATAGTTGAAGTTAAAACCTCGCTCCTTGTTTAGCTCTCCGTGTCCGCTCTCATCTGCGTGTTTGTGGTAAAGCCCCGGAATCTCCAGCTTTCTAAAAGTCTCATCCCTTACGTTGCGGTTCACATAGGAGGTATCAATAATCAGGGATATGTCTGGCAGGAAAGCCTTCTGGGAGAAGGGCTGGTAAGTCCTGAGGCTTTCACTGTACTTTAGCTTCAGCTGGAGGCTTCTGTCCGCAGGAAGGGGTTTGCTCTTCTCCTCAGGCTTTACCTCTTCCTTCTGAGCCTTTTCAAGATCCTTTATGCGTCTTTCAAGCTCCTGAATAACTCTTTTTTGTTCCTCTAACTGTCTTCTAAGGTCTTCTAAACTTTCCTGAGCAAAAGAAACTCCCAAGATAGCGGTTAAAAGTATAAGCTTTTTCATGGCTTTTACCTCCTGCCAAAGTTTTTTGGAAAAGAAAAGTCTTAGAGCTGAGCTTCAGGCAGGAGGTGCTCGGGGGAGAGTATGCTTACTGGCTACTTGTCTGGGTTTTGGTAAGCTATGGGTTTGGTCTAAGTAAAAGACTAAAAAGTCAGCCCTTTGGGGTTCTAAGCTGGGGTTTGCCCCCACCTGCTGGCTTGCTTGGAAAACACATACAGAACAGTCTAAGTGTAGCTTTCCATCTTCATGCTTGTGAGCTAAAGAGATGCCACCTTCCAGACTCAGAAGCATTAAGAGTAGAGCTACCAGCCACCCTTTCATACGCTCTTTATTATACTACCCCTGACGCACTCCCACATGGCTATGGCACCTGCAGAGGAAACATTGAGAGAGTTTATTTTCCCAACCATTGGTATGGAAAGCACCAAGTCAGAGATCTCCAGTAGGCTTTTTGACACCCCCTCACCTTCAGAGCCCAACACCAAGGCGCATGGTAGTGGGATGGATGTGTATCTTATATCCTTACCCCCTCTTTCTACGGATATTACCCATCCACCCTGCTTTTTAAAATCTTTCAAAGCCTTTGAGAGGCTGGGAACTTTTGATATCTTAAGGTGAAAGACGCTTCCAGCAGAAGCCTTTACCACCACCTGGTTGATGGGACTTGACCTGTGTGTAGGTAGCAAGGCACCCACTCCACCAAGCACTTCACAGGTTCTCAAAAGATTTCCCACATTCTGCGGGTCAGTAAGATGGTCAAGTACCAAAATAAAAGAGTTTTTTTTCAAAGCATCTTTAAAAAGCTCGTTGGAAGATACATAATTTATGGGGCTTATGATGGCAAGAATGCCTTGAGTCTTCTTTGTGCCTGCAAGCTCTTCTATTTTGGCTCTTGGGACTTTTTGTATTTTGACACCTCTCTCTTTGCAGAGTTTTGCCACTTGATAAGGTGGATGAGAATCGTGAGCTACAAGCACCTTCTCAATGTCCTTTCCCGACCTAAGAGCTTCAATGACGGGATTTTTTCCGTAAACTATCATACCTGCGCGATTATGCCTCCACCCAGCAACACATCCCCCTCGTAAAAGGCGCACACCTGTCCGGGAGTTATGCCCCTCACAGGCGTTTCAAACTCCACCACAAATCCATCCTTAGTCTCCTTTATGTCCTTTACCTTCACAGCCTGAGTTCTGTACCTTACCACAGCATAAACATCCTTCCCCCACTTATCTATGTGAAGATGAAAGTTGATGTCTTTGAGCTTCAAGCTGCTCTTGTAAATTAGCTCTTCACTCCCCACTATTACTGTATTAGTCTGAGCATCTATGTCTACCACATATAGAGGTTCGTGATAAGACACTCCAAGACCTCTTCTCTGCCCTATCGTGAAGTTATAGATGCCAGTGTGAGTTCCAAGAACGCGACCACTTACATGCTTTATGTATCCACTCGCTTCCCCAACTCTTTCCTTTATAAACTCTCCCGGCTTTTTTCCCATAAGAAAGCATACCTCCTGAGAATCTCTCTTTTGGGCCACAGGAAGAGAGTACTCCACCGCTATACGCCTCACCTGTTCCTTAGTGAGGTCTCCAAGAGGAAACTCCAGAAGCTCCAGGTCCTTTTTCCGCACCAGAGCCAAAAAGTAAGACTGGTCTTTGCTTTTGTCCTTTGCCCTCGCTATCAGCCTCTTTCCTTTGTACTCTACAAGTCTTGCGTAGTGTCCTGTTGCCAATCTGTCTACCTGCGCTACTTCCCTTAGGTATCTCGCCAAAAATCCCGTTTTTACATCTCTGTTGCAAATGGCACAGGGGTTTGGAGTTTTACCTTCTGCATACTCTTGCACAAAGTAGTCTATAACCCTCTCTTTGAATATCCTCTCCCAATCAAAAGTTATGTGAGGAATACCCAGCTTTTCAGAAACTTTTGCCGCATCTTTGACATCTTCAGGAGAGCAACAAACTCTCAAATCATCTGTGCTACAGCTCTCAGGAATGGTGTGAAACCTTAAAGTTACTCCTATCACCTCATGACCTGCCATTTTCAAAAGCAGAGCGGATACACTACTATCTACTCCACCGCTCATACCTACCGCAACTCTCATGTATCTCTAATTTAAGCCCTCCTTTCAAAAAAGCTTTTTATATACTCCAGCACCTCTCTTTTGAGTCCATAAGCCTGCAAGCCTTCTCCTATCTGCATGACTATATCTACAGCTATTGGTATGAGTTTATAGGGCTTATCATCTTCTTTGAGTATCTTAAGAGAGTACATACCCATCAGCGTATGCCTTACATCTTCCGCAATACCTACCATAACCGCATCAAACTTATATCTTTTGTATAGCTCCTGTCTTTCTTCCTCCTTCTTGGGTATGAGGCTTTTGGCAAAGGCGCATATTTTTGCCCATGTGCTTAAAGTCTTATCCCACTCCTCTCTTGGCAAAGCCTCAAGCTCCATATGTATGTAATTCAAAAGATACTTGGCAAGATACTCTTTTGCCGATGGTGTATCCTCAAATCCCCACACTTTTAGCTCTTCCATCAGGATATAAATTTAATGACAGGAGGGTGTAAAGATGCGTGTTTTTACATACACAGCTTTTTTGGTGGGCTTTGCCTTTGCAGTGTCAGAGGGGCAGATGATCTTTGAAAATAACTGCCTGAGGTGTCATCAAGAGGGTTCAAAGAAACCTCTATCTTACCTCAAGAAGGAGTATAAAGGAAGAGCGGATGCCATCATGGTGCTTGCCAAGCAGTGTCCTTGGGGGAGAAATCTGTCCGATATGGAGATAGAGATGGTCAGCAGGTGGATAGCCGGAGAAGAAAAGTAAGGTGTTAAAATAATTCTTCCTATGGTGTTCTTTTGGCGCAAATCGGAGGAAGAAAAGCTTGCAGAAAAGGGAGACAAAAACGCTATACTCAAGCTTATAGAGAAGGGCAAAAGGGATAGAGCTATACAGGTGCTGGAAGGTTTTAAGGACGATCCTGAGCTAAGGAAAATACTTTATGACCTTTACCTAAAAGAGGGTAAATACTACTTTGCCTATCAGCTTATAGAGCACTACGATAAGAACTTAGGGACGGCATGGGAAAGAGCTACCATTTATGAGAGGGTTGGTGAGAAAGAGAAAGCTCTGCAGGAGTATCTAAGAATAGGGAATTTTGAGAGCTTAACAAAAGCGGGCCATCTTCTTTATCAAATGGATAAAAAGGAGGAAGCCTTAAGTGTATTTGAGAGGTCACTCAACCTGGCACCCGCCTTAAAGAGAGAGGAACTCCAAGAGATTATAAGGAAAATAAAGGAAGAGCTTGGACTGCTGCAGGTAAAGAAGGAAAGCTTTATTGAAAAGATA
This sequence comes from Hydrogenobacter thermophilus TK-6, assembly GCF_000010785.1. Classification (GTDB taxonomy): domain Bacteria; phylum Aquificota; class Aquificia; order Aquificales; family Aquificaceae; genus Hydrogenobacter; species Hydrogenobacter thermophilus. Next base: position 1,288,161 of record NC_013799.1, read on the forward strand.
AGGAAGGGTCTACAAAAGACAAAGGAAAAAGCGCTCTTTGGAATAATCTTAAGGGGGAGGAAGGTGGACGAAGCCCTGTTTGAGGAGCTAGAAGAAACTCTCGTAAGAGCGGATATAGGAGCAAAGACGGCCATTAATGTGGTGGAAGAGCTGAAAAAAGAGGCTATAAAGAGAAACATAAAGGAGTCTGAAGGACTAAGAGATTTATTAAAGGAGAAGCTCTCTTCTCTTCTTACTGGCTGTCAGGATAACATAAAGGTCAAAGAGGGTAAGACTAACATTTACCTCTTTTTGGGTGTTAACGGGTCTGGGAAAACCACTACCATAGGTAAGCTGGCATACAAATTTGTCAGCGAAGGTAAAAGAGTGCTTTTGTGTGCCGCAGATACTTTTAGGTCAGCTGCTGTGGAGCAACTGGAGGTGTGGGCAAAAAGGAGCGGTGCAGATATTGTAAAAAGGGAAGAAGGTGCCGACCCTGCATCAGTGGTTTTTGATGCTATGAAGAGGGCATCCGAATACCATCTGGTGCTTATAGATACCGCTGGCAGACTTCACACTAAAGAGCCTCTCATCAGGGAGCTAAGAAAGATAAAGTCCGTAATACAGAGATTTTACCCTGAGGAACCTACGGAAACTTTTCTGGTGCTGGATGCCACATTAGGACAGAACTCCATATCTCAGGCTAAGGTCTTTAAAGAAGCTGTTGATATAACTGGTATAATCCTTACCAAGCTTGATGGCACGGCTAAAGGTGGAGCCATAATACCCATATGCAGGGAGCTCAAAGTACCTGTTAAACTACTGGGTGTTGGAGAGGGGCTTGACGACCTGCAACCATTTGATGCAGAAGTTTTTGTGCAAGAACTGCTTTCTGTGGAGGTCTAATATGGAGTACCTGGGCATACTTATCTTCTTTTTGGTGGCTCTTGGAGTGAGTTTTGCCTTTGCCTTCTTGAATGACCTTTTGGGTCCAAAAACTAAAGAAAGAATGGAGGACTACCCTTATGAGTGCGGAGTTCCCCTTTACGATACGGAGGCTCGCGGTACCTTCAAGCAAGGCTATTACCTTCTGGGGCTTCTTCTCATACTCTTTGATATAGAGGCTGCCTTTTTATTCCCTTGGGCTGTAGTGTTTAAAGATATAGGTTTATATGGTCTTGTGGAAGCTCTACTTTTTATATTTATCCTTGCTTTGGGATTTGTTTACGCTTGGAAGAAGGGTGCCCTTAAGTGGCAGATGTGATATCTATCATAAAGTTATATAAAATTCTGGCTCAAGAGCTTATAATTAAAGTCATGGTAAGGAGGTAGATTATGGCTGTTTTGAATTCTAATGGTTTTGTGATAACTACTGTGGATGAGCTTCTAAGGTGGGGTCGCAGGAATGCTCTGTGGCCTGTTACCATAGGGCTTGCATGTTGCGCCATAGAGATGATGCACACGGCAGCTTCAAGGTTTGACCTGGATAGACTTGGTGTTATATTCAGGGCTTCCCCTCGGCAGGCGGATGTGCTGATAGTTGCAGGTACGGTAGTCAACAAGGTAGCTCCCATGTTAAAGCTCATATGGGAACAGATGCCAGACCCCAAGTGGTGCATAACTATGGGAGGATGCGCATCAGCAGGTGGACCATTTCCCACCTACGCCACATTGCAAGGTATGGACAGGATAATACCGGTTGATGTGTACATTCCTGGGTGTCCGCCACACCCTCAGGGGCTCATATACGGCATACTTCAACTTCAAAAGAAGATAAAGGAGAAGGGAATTAACAAGTACGACAAAGCCTTTGGAGAGTTTAGAGAGGATTTAAAGAGGCAGGGACTCTTTGTACCTCAGGAAGTTGAGGTCTGAAACATGCCTTGGATGAATGTAGCCACAAGGGAGAGGCTAAAGTTTAATTTTAAGGAGTTAAAAGTTGAGGCTGATCAAAAGAGCGTAAGACTGGAAATTCCCAAGGACAGACTCCTGGATTTTCTCAGGCACCTCAAAGAGAGAGAGGGTTATAAGCACTTTATAGATTTTACCTGTATAGACTTTCCGGAGCATCCCCACAGATTTCAGGGTGTTTACATACTTTACAATCCTGATGAAAATGAGAGAGTCATAGTAAAGAGCTGGGCTGAAGGTGGGACTTTGCCATCCCTTGAAAAACTTTGGGCTTGTGCCAGATGGGCTGAAAGGGAAGCTTACGATATGTTTGGTGTTGTATTTGAAGGTCACGAGAACCTCAGGCGCATGTTCATGTGGGAGGGATATCCCCACTTTCCCCTCAGAAAGGACTTCCCTTTGGGAGGCATACCCGAGGTAGAACTTCCATCTCTTACGGAGCTTTTGGAGGGAAGGACAGAGCCACCCAGCCACGACTACGAGGTTATGCACACAAAGGTTGCCACTTTGGAAGACCTTGAAAGGACTGAAAAGTCAAGGCTCAGGAAGAAGGCTCAGCTGGTTCTCAACTGGGGACCTCTTCATCCCGGCACACATGGGACCATATGGTTTCTCTTTGACCTTGACGGTGAAAAAGTCCTTCAATCCGATGTGATACTCGGACAGCTTCACAGAGGTATGGAAAAGATAGCCGAGAACATATACTACTTTCAGTTTCTTCCCTATACTGACAGAATGGATTACATATCAGCCATATGCAACGAACTCTCCTATGTTACAGCCGTGGAAAAGCTCTTAGGCGTGGAGGTGCCCGAAAAGGCAAGGTACATAAGGACTATGTTTGCCGAACTCCAGAGGATAAACTCCCACCTTCTCTGGCTTGGTACCGGTGCGCTGGACCTGGGCGCTCTTACAGTCTTTCTCTATGCCTTCAGAGAGAGAGAAAAAATAATGGATATAATAGAAGGCAACGCCGGTTTTAGGCTTACCACTGCCTTTTTGAGGATCGGCGGTGTGCATTACGACCTTGCGGAAGGCACCCTAGATGTGGTGAAAGCTTTCATAAAAGACTTCCCCAACAGACTAAAAGAGTATCACCAGCTTCTGACAAGAAACCGTATATGGCTCAGAAGGACAAAGGATATAGGAGTTATAACAAAGGAGGATGTTTTCAATTATGGGCTTACGGGACCTGTTGCAAGAGGTTCAGGTATAGCCTACGACATAAGGAAGTTGGAGCCTTACGCCGCCTACGACGAGGTGGATTTTGATATCCCCGTTGGAGAGGTGGGAGATGTTTATGATAGGTATTTGGTGCGCATGGAAGAGATGGTGCAGAGCCTGAGGATAATAGAGCAATGCGTAGCCAAGCTAGAAAAAATGCCCAAATCCGCACCTTACATTAACAAAGACCACCCTGCGGTTATGCCTCCAAAAGAGGATGTGTTTATGGCTCTGGAGGATATGGTAAAGTCTTTCCGCATTGTGGTGCATGGTGAGAATGCACCACCAGGAGAGCTATACTCCAGCGGTGAAAATCCAAGAGGTGAGCTCGGTTTTTACATATACTCAAAGGGAGGTTCAAGACCTTACAGGCTAAGGATAAGATCCGGTGCCTTATACAACTTATCCATATTCCCAAAGCTCATAGAGGGTGGCACAATAGCAGACGCCATAGCTCTCCTGGGAAGCATAGACCCTGTGGTGGGAGAGACAGACAGGTAAGTGGTGAGTGAGGGGCTCTTAAACATTTATAGAAGGAGAGCTAAGCAGTTTTATTACGCTTTCCTCACCTTTTTAAGCTTGGTGCTTTTGGGGAGCCTTATCCTCTATCCCTTCTTCAAGCTCCCTCTACCTGCAAAGATGCTTATTTACGCAAGCTCCCTGGTGCTTCTGGTAGCTATGTTTTCCATTCCCATCTCCTTAGTTATAAGGAAGAGAGGCTTTCCGGTGATCTCAGATACAGACCCTTACTGGAGCTATACGGCCACAAGGAGATATTTCTGGTCCTTTGTTATAGCAGGTTTACCCTTTGGTGTTGCCTTCCTCATTTACATAATCTTTACGAGCCTTTTGGTGCTTTTTATTGGATACTTTCTTACCCTTTGTGGTTTAATATTAGTAAGACCAAGAGAGGAGGATGTTGTATGACAAGAGAGGAGGTCGTAGAAAAACTCCTTAAGGAAGACAAAGAGTTTAAACACTACTATGAAAAACACCAGGAGCTTGATAAACTCGTGGATAGGCTTGAAAAGCACAGACCCATGACACATGAGCTTGAACTTCAGATAGAGAAGTTAAAAAAGGAAAAGCTTTACTACAAGGACCTTATGGAAAAGAAGATACAGGAACATCTAAAGCTATCCAAGTAAAGCCTCTTGCCTCTCTTTACACTTGATACACTTCCCGCAGTGCAGTATCTTCTTTCCCACCTTTTTGGGCATGGCGCAAGAGAGAGTAAGGTGATATGGGACTTTTCCATAAAACTCTTTTACTATCTTGCCCTTCTCAAGTCCAAAGAAGGGCATTTCAATAGAAAATGCAGTCCCAGAGCCTTCGCTTATGAGCCTTTCTAACTCCTTTATGTAGCTCTTGCTATTGTCGGGGAAGGGATAGAGTCCAAGGCTTCCTATGGCTAATCTTCTGACTTTCTTGGAGAGTGCGTAAAGGGCGCATGCGGTTATAAGGCTCATATTTCGTAGGGGAATAAAGATCTCAGAAACTTGGTAAGGAGACTTTCTTATTGCACCGCTCACTTGAAGATTTATAACCCTCAGCGGTCTTAAAGACGCATACCTGCTTTTGGTGTACTGCCAAAGTCTCAAAGCGTTTTCAAGCTCTAGCCTTTCCCAGCTTTCACCCATTTTTATGTAAACAGGATAAACTATTTCTTTCCTCTGAAGGTACATGTAAAGGAGGGTTGTGCTTTCAACACCCCCACTAAAAAGCACTGCGATTTTATATGCACTCACCTGATATATGCCTCCCGCTGTCTAAGTTTATGATCTCACCCGTCATGCTCTCCACATTCAGTAAAAACTCAGTAAGCATAAGAACATCCTGCATAGACACCTCCCTTTTAAGGGGAGTTTTGTTTATGTATTCCTTCCATTTCTCCTGGGAAAACTCGTCGGGTTTTAATGTAGGTCCCAAAGCTATGGCGTTTACAAGCACATGAGGTGCGAGCTCCTTTGCCAGCACTTTTACCGCAGTGTGCAAAGCACCCTTTGATACAAAGTAAGCAGAGTAGTCTCTATAAGGCGTGGTATTGGTAGCCCAATCACCAAAGGCAACCATTCTACCTTTTACCGGCTCAGGATTGTTAAGCATATGAGGGTATAGGAGTTTGCAGAGCATCAAAAAAGCTTCTGCATTTGGCGTAAAGTGTGCATAAAGGTCCTCTCTACTTAAAGTTTTAAGGGGTGTTGAAAAGTAAGGGCTTGCAGTGTGTATGAGCGCATCTATCCCACCCAAGTAGCTAAGCGTTTCTTCCACAACCTTTGAATAACTCTCAAACTTTGAAAGGTCTGCGCGAAGGGCTATACCTCCCATCTTCTCAAGCTCCAAAGCCACCTGCTTAGATGTGTGATACACAAAGGCCACCTTTTGGCCACTTTGGATAAGATGCCTTGCTATGTAAAAGCCTATTCTTCTTACGCCTGTTATGAGGATCCTTTTCATCAAAGCAAGATTATAACATTTGAGCTTTTGGAATTACATTATAATTTTGATCTTTCCTTTTGGAGGTTGAGAAGATGACAAAGGTGAAGGGTCTTGTTTGCAGAGAGTGCGGAAAGGAGTATCCCGTTGAGCCCATACATGTATGTGAGTTCTGCTTTGGACCCCTTGAGGTAGTTTACGACTATCAGGAGATAAAGAAGAAGCTTAGTAAAGAGAAGATAGAAAATGGACCCAAGAGCCTTTGGAGGTATATAGACCTTTTGCCCGTTGAGTATCCAAGCGTTGGTTTAAACGCTGGCTTTACACCACTCAAAAAAGCCGAGAATCTGGGAAGGCTTCTGGGACTTGAAAACCTCTACATCAAAGACGACTCTGTAAACCATCCCACTTTATCCTTCAAAGATAGAGTGGTTTCTGTTGCGCTATCTAAAGCAAAGGAGTTTGGCTTTGATACGGTGGCGTGCGCTTCTACCGGGAACCTTGCCAATTCTGTGGCTGCGCATGCGGCGCAGGCTGGCTTTAACTGTTTTGTCTTTATTCCTGCAAACCTTGAATCGCAGAAGATCTTTGGAAGTCTTGTCTTTAAACCTACAGTGGTGGCTGTGGAAGGCAACTACGATGATGTAAACAGGCTGTGTTCGGAGATAGCCAACGAGCTAAACTGGGCTTTTGTCAACATAAACATAAGACCCTTCTATGCTGAAGGTTCAAAAACCCTTGCCTTTGAAGTGGTAGAGCAGTTAGGATGGAGAGCGCCAGATGCGGTTGTGGCTCCTGCAGCATCTGGGTCTTTGATAACCAAAATATGGAAAGGTCTCAAGGAACTCTATATGGTAGGTCTTTTGGATAGCTTAAAGACGAGAGTGTATGGAGCGCAGGCTGAAGGTTGCTCTCCAATAGCTCAGGCTTGGAAGGAAGGCAGGGACTTTGTAAAACCCGTAAAACCCAATACAATAGCCAAATCAATAGCTATTGGTAATCCCGCGGATGGCATCTACGCACTTCAGGTGACAAAAGAGAGCTCTGGCATATGGGAAACAGCAACGGATGAGGAGATCATAGAAGGTATAAAGCTTCTGGCAGAGACAGAAGGCATATTCACAGAGACCGCCGGTGGAACTACCATTGCAGTCCTCAAAAAACTCGCAGAGAAAGGTTACTTCTCACCAAAAGAGATAGTGGTGGCATACATCACAGGTAACGGCTACAAGACCATGGAGGTGCTTGAGGGACACCTTCCAGAAAGCATTAGAATAAAGCCCACTCTTGCAGACTTTAAGGAGAAGATACTTGTGAAGACATTATGAAAAGACTGATCCTTCTTTTCCTTATATTGCTTTCCTGCTCTGCAAAAGACACTCTTCCCGACATAACGGTAAAAGACATTGACGGTAAAAGTGTGAACCTTGGCAGTTATAAAAACCAGAAGTTGGTGCTTTACATCTGGAGCAGAACCTGCGCAGGACACACGAAAGACTTAAAAAAGCTCGGACATCTGGTAAAGATGTATCCTAACTATAAGATAGTGTCTTACGCTGTAGCTATGGAGGCAGGTGATGTGGTGGAAAGCTACCGGCAGCTTGGTATAGCTCCCAACTTTCTCACCCTTATAGATACAGCGGTAAAGTTCAACGATTACTTCCCCATAACCTTTCTTCCTTCCACTTATGTTTTTGACAAGGGCGGAAAGCTAATAGCCTCCTACGCAGGACTTCCCGACAAACTTTAACCTATTCTTAATACAAACTTAATAAAAACTTAACTTTACCTTCTTATCCTCTTAGTTATGCAGGCAGCTACTTTCTGAGGTACAAAAAAGGAAAAGAACTCAGGGAGTGGGATTTTTTAAACAGGCTCCTTTACCCCTTGACAGGGGTTTTATTTTATGTTATTTTTATTATAAAATTAACTCACTTTAGAAGTGTCCTTCGTGTGGCACCTTGTGCGCCATCGGACCCCTCTGGGGTCTTTTTTTTTTTATATTCTCTGGTGCAGAAGTTCAAGGATGCTTTTTATCTTTTCTGCCACTTGCTCTTGCGTTTCTCCCACCACATTTATATGACCCATCTTTCTTCTTTCTCTCTTCTCCTTGCCATACCAGTATAGTTTAGCTCCCTCCATGGAGAGGATGCCTTCCATGTCCATGTCTTCAAGAGATATACCCAGCAGATTTACCATACCGGAAGGTAGCTTTAGCTTTGTGGAACCCAATGGGAGGTCCGCTATGGCTCTGAGAAGATTCTCAAACTGGGATGTGTAGCATCCATCCAGCGTGTAATGACCAGTATTGTGAGGTCTTGGAGCCATCTCGTTTATCAGTACTTTACCATCCTTGCAGAAAAAGAACTCAACAGCTAAAAGACCTACAAGGTTTAGGTCAGACATGAGAGATGTAATTATGTCTTCTGCCTCTTTTATCTGTATGTTTTTGGTGTAGTTGTATAAAAGTATGCCACCATCGTGGTAGTTTACCGTGATAGGATAAACTCTTACTTGGCCTCTTTTGTTTCTTACGCCTATCAGTGAGAATTCAAAGAGGAAGTCTACAAACTCTTCTATGAGAAAGTTCTCTTGGGGAGAATGGTTTTTTAGCACCTCCTCTATCTGTGAAGTATGCTCTATTTTGTATTGCCCCTTTCCGTCATAACCAAGTTTCTCAGATTTTACTATAGCTGGAAGCCTAAACTCTTTTAGCTCATGAAGTAAATCTTTAGCCTTTGCAAAGCTAAAATGGGCTGTAGGATACCCCATTTTTCTGTAAAAACTCTTCTCCTCTATGCGACTCCTTTTGAGCTTAAGTATATGGTGTGAGGGGACTAAAAGATGAGATACTGCCTCTATGAGGGACTCTTCTATGTGTTCAAATTCGCATGTGACCACATGGCAGTTTTTTGCAAAAACCTCCACCTGCTCTGGTGTAAAGACAGCATCTGCCACTCTGCAGGCAGGTGCTTTTGGATCACTATCAAGGACAAAAAACTCAAAGCCTAACTTTCTTCCCTCCAATACGGTCATCCATCCTAACTGACCACCTCCCAGTATGCCTATCCTCATCAGTACTTCCTTTCTGCAGGCTGATACTTAAGTATCCTTACAGGTATATAATCTATGATGAGCTTGTCTCCCCTTTGCCTGATTATGGTGTGTTTTAAAAAGTTCTCATCATCTCTCTCAGGGTAATCCTCTCTGTAATGTCCTCCTCTTGATTCTCTTCTGTGGAGTGCCGCATATGCAACTGCTCTGGCAATTTCCAACATGTTTCTAAGCTCCATAAGCTCTATCAAATTGGTGTTAAACACCTTTGACTTGTCTACTACGGGAATTTTTTCCCACCTTTCCAAAAGGTCTGATAGCTCTGCATAGGCAGACAGAAGCGATTTCTCATCTCTAAATATGCCCATCTTTTCCCAAGTTATCTCTCCCATCCTCTTCCTTATGTTAGCGAGCTTTTCGTTGCCTTCCCTTTTCATGAGTTTCTGTACATACTCGTATCCTAACTTCTCTTCCCCTTCTGTTAGAGGAAGATGGTCCACATATTTGGCGTATTCCCTCGCCGCTATCCCGCAGAATTTGCCAAAGACCAAAAGCTCCACTAAGGAGTTGCCACCGAGTCTGTTGGCTCCGTGTACAGATACGCAAGCAGCTTCACCTACCGCATAAAGCCCCTCAAGAGGTGTGGAAGATGTAATGTGATTCTCTATATGTATGCCACCCATACAGTAGTGAGCAGTTGGTCTTATGGGTACAAGGTCAGTGATAGGGTCAACTCCTTCAAAGTCTATGGCAAGCTGGCGCACCTGAGGAAGCCTCTCCCTTATCTTCTCCTCACCCAAGTGTCTTAAATCTAAGTAAACATATGCAGAAGTCCCTTCTCCTACACCCCTTCCCTCCCTTATCTCATACTCTATTGCTCTTGAGACTAAATCTCTGGGTGCCAGTTCCATCTTTTCGGGTGCGTAGCGCTGCATAAAGCGCTCTCCAAGTTTATTCAAAAGGTATCCTCCCTCACCACGACAGGCTTCTGATAGAAGTATACCCGTCTTGGCAAGCCCAGTAGGATGAAACTGAATGAATTCTATATCTTTTAAAGGAATCCCGTTGCGCAGAGCCACAGCAACCCCATCGCCAGTGTTTCCCACCGCGTTGGTGCTCCTTTGCCAGTATATCCTTGCAAATCCCCCAGTGGCTATAACCACCGCTTTGGCCTTCAAAGTCAGCACTTCACCGTTCTTTATATCATATACGCTTACTCCCTTCACCCTATGACCGTTATGAAGGAGGTCTATGAAAAAGAACTCGTTGTAAAAATCTATATTCTCCTTAGAGAGGGCCTGCTCAAACAGGGTATGCAGTATAACATGTCCTGTTCTGTCCGCAGAAAAGACGGTTCTTGGAAAGGATGCACCACCAAAGGGTCTTTGTGCTATCCTTCCGTCGGGAAGCCTTGAAAAGGGCACTCCCCATCTGTCAAGCTCGTATATAACATCAGGAGCATTCTCACACATAAAAAGCACAGCATCTTGATCAGCAAGGAAATCAGAACCCTTTATGGTATCGTAAGCGTGCATCTCAGGACTGTCATCTTTTATAACATTCCCAAGGGCAGCATTCACACCGCCTTGCGCCGCACCAGTGTGAGAGCGTGTAGGATATACCTTTGAAACTACAGCAACCTTTATATTGGGATCCCTTGCACATTCTATGGCAGTGCGTAGCCCAGCACCACCCGCACCAATAATCACAATATCGTAAGCTCTCATGGTAAGAATAATTTTAACCTCACTTGTTGGAACAAAGGACTCTTAGATGATCTTTAGCACATAAAAGGTAAGCACGAGACAGGCTAAAAATATGATGGCTCCGTAAGTTTTGTAAAGCCATGTATGCGTTCTATAGTAACCAGCATCCACCTGCCTTATAGTTCTATAAAAGTTTATGGTGCCTATTACCAGCGTAAAAAGTCCTATGAGTATTATGAAGACACCTATACCTACGAGGCTTCTGTGATCACCTTTCAGATGTATGTTAAAAACCCTTTCCAGCTGTTCCAAGAAAAACTCAAACTTCTCAATAACAAAGCCAAAGACTATGAGAGCTATGGAAGTTCTTATCCAAGCTAAGAAGGTCCTTTCTGCAGCCATGTAAATCCTCGGGTCTGTGACTTCTTTTGGAGACACTTCTATACCTCCTTCTATGTATTTTATGTCAAAATAAAAGGTGATTATACCTGCAACGATAAATAAAGTTCCTACTATGGACAGACCTATAGCTACATGCTCCAATAGTACCGATACATGTATTTTCTGCGTAATGTCAGCAAGCACTTCCAGCTTTCTTAGGAAAACCGCAAAGGACAGAGTGTAAAGAGAAAACCTTATATAGCCTAAGTAAGTTCTCTCAACAGACATGTATATACGTGCATCCTTTGCGGACGGAAGGCGCTTAGCTATCAGCATGACCCAAATACCTTTTGGTATATGTAATCCACATTTTTTAAGTAGCTACGGGGATCTGTTATCTCTTCTATCTCCTGGGGGGTAAGCCACCGAGAGACTTCTTCGTGAGAGAGTAAGATATCCTTGAAGAGTGTTTTTTCCTCCCAACTTTTCATGGCGCACTTTTGAACAAGGTCGTAGGCTCTGTCCCTTGCCATACCTTTTTCCATGAGTTTCACAAGCACCTTGGAAGATGCGTAAAGTCCATAGGACAGGTCCATATTTTTTAGCATTCTCTCCCTGCTCACAACAAGACCTCTTAATATTTCTAGAAAGATGTTTAGCATGTAATCCAAGGCTATGGTGGCGTCTGGAATGATGATCCTCTCTGCTGAAGAGTGGGATATGTCCCTTTCGTGCCACAGCACCATGTTTTCAAGAGCTACAAGGAGATTAGACCTTACCACTCTTGCAAGACCGCATATGCGCTCTGCGTGTATGGGATTCTTTTTGTGAGGCATGGCGGAGGATCCTCTCTGTCCCTCTGTAAAAGGCTCCTGAAGTTCCAACACTTCCGTCCTTTGCAGGTGTCTTATTTCTGTGGCAAACTTCTCAAGGGATGTGGCGGTGCAAGCAATAGCATACATAAGGTCTGCGTGTCTGTCCCTGTGTACCACCTGAGTGCTGGCAGGTTCCGCCTTTAGTCCCAGCTCCTCAAGGGCAAGCTTTTCAACCTCTGGGTCAATGTTAGAGTAAGTGCCTACAGCACCTGAAAGCTTACCGTAAGATACGCTATTGTAAGCTCCTAAGAGCCTATCTTTGTTTCTTTTCATCTCGTCATACCAAACTGCAAACTTCACTCCAAGAGTTATAGGTTCTGCATGCACTCCGTGCGTTCTACCCATCATGATGGTATCTTTGTGTTCAAAGGAGAGTCTTTTTAGCTCTTCAAGCACATCTTCCACATCTTTGATTATTATGCTTAGCGCTTCTCTCATCTGAAGAGCCAAAGCTGTATCCACCACATCGGAGGAGGTAAGCCCCATGTGGAAGTAATGCGAGTATGAAGGTATCTGCTCTGATATGGCGGATATAAAGGCGAGCATGTCGTGCTTGTAAACCTTCTCATACTCTTTTATTTTCTGAAGCACCTCTTCGTTCACATACACGCTGTTTTTAATATTCATGAGAGCCTCTGAGGGTATCCTGCCAAGCTTTGCCCAGGCGTTGCAAACTGATAGCTCTACCTCAAGCCACTTTTTGAACTTATTCAGCTCAGACCAAACTCTTCCTATCTCCTCTCTTGTGTAGCGCTCTATCATAGATAGAATATCTTAATACGCTTTTAAGTGGATGGGAAGATGGCTTTAGCTATTCCTTTAAATCTCTGCTCATAGCTTTCTCGTAAGTGTATGGGCATTCTTCTGGGATGTGGAATTTGTTTGGGTCATATCCGTTCTTCTTAAGCCAATATTCAAGATCTCGTCTTGCCCACTTCCATGCAGTGGTTAATTCAAGAGGCAGTTTGTTTCTCAGGCTGGGATACCTATCAAATAGCTTTAATATCTCTTTTCTTGCATTTTCCACGCCCCATATCCAGCTTCTACTCGCATACTCTCCCCCCGCTAATTTTCTGAGGTTGTCCCACTTGTAAAGATGCTCCAAAATTCTCGCAAGCTGGCTTATACAAGCATCAAGATGTCTATTTGCCATATCTTCTATCTCCTCTAAGAGGTTCTCCCAGTCCACAAGATGGTAAGCCTTCTCTTTAAGAAGTTGCAGGTTTATCTCAGCCCACAGAGGGAAGTCCTCGTCGTATAGCTTTTTGAGTTCTTCTTTGCTGAGTGTTCTCATAGTGAAAATGTATTACCTTTTTAAAGCTCAGGCAAGTTCTTAGAGTACGCTTTATATTCTTATGTATGTGCGGTATATTTGGAATTTTCAATGTAGAGCATGCGGAGAAGTATGCCTTTTATGGTATATACGCCTTACAGCACAGGGGTCAAGAGAGTGTAGGTATTGCGGTATCTGACTACGAGAGGTTAAGGGTAGTTAAAAAGCCCGGCTTGGTTCTTGAAGCTCTGACAGCAAAGGATATGGAGCATCTAAAGGGAAGTATAGCCATAGCCCATGTAAGATACTCTACTTCGGGTGATAGCACAGAAATCAACGCTCAGCCTCTGATCAGGGAAACCTCCCTTGGACAGGTAGCTCTTGTTCACAACGGAAATTTGGTAAATTACAAAACTCTGAGGTCATCTCTGCAGGAGAAGGGATTCAATTTTTACCACACATCTGACAGTGAGCTTTTTTTGGCTCTGCTGGACGCCGGAGAGTACGTGCCTGAGCATATAAAAGTGCATCCAGAAGATGCAAAGATCATGCCCAAAGTCTTTTATGCTCTTCATCAGGTAAAGGGTGCTTACAGCCTAATATACATGTTTAAAGATAGACTGATAGTAGCCAGAGACCCATACGGATTTAGACCTCTGCTTATCGGGAGATCAAAAAACGCGATACTTTTTGCCTCAGAGAGCTGCGCTTTTGACATCTTGGGAGCAGAGCTTTGGAGGGAGGTAAAGCCCGGTGAGGTGATAGTGGTGGATAAAAAAGGCATGCGTACCTATCAGCTTTTCAGGCAGGAAAAGAAAGCCATGTGCATATTTGAGTTCGTTTACTTCTCAAAGCCGGAGGTCTTTCTCTTTGGAGATTGGGCATACAGGGTGAGGAAAGCTATGGGTATGGCGCTTGCCAAAGAGGATGATGTGGATGCGGATATAGTGGTGCCTGTGCCAGATTCTGGTGTAGTTCCAGCCATAGGGTACTCCCAAGAGAAAGGCATACCTCTTGAGTTTGGCATCATAAGAAATCACTACATTGGCAGGAGCTTTATAGAACCAACGCAGGAACTCAGAAATATTAAAGTCCTGATGAAGCTAAATCCCAACAGAGCAGTTCTTGAAGGCAAAAGGGTCATAGTCATAGATGATTCCTTGGTAAGGGGGACCACTTCAAAAAAGATAGTAAGCATGCTTAGAAAAGCCGGTGCCAAAGAGATACACCTCAGGATAGCATCACCTCCCGTTATAGGACCTTGCTACTATGGTATTGACACTCCTACCAAAGAGGAACTAATAGCCAGCAGGCTCAGTATAGAGGACATAAGGCAATTTATAGGTGCTGATTCTTTAAGATACCTATCTCTGGAGGGGCTTAAAAGTTGCGTTAAAAACCCCCAGGACTTCTGTGATGCTTGCTTTAGTGGTGTTTACCCTGTAGAGTACGAAGATAAGGCATTGCGTATGCGTTGAATAGTTTCAAGAACGCTTTCTAAGGAGTTTAAAGGCAACATGTTTGGACCATCCGAGAGGGCGCTATCTGGGTCTGGATGCGTTTCCATAAATATCCCATCACACCCTACCGCTACCGCAGCACGGATAAGAGGCAGAACAAACTCCCTCTGACCAGAAGATTTATCACCTGCACCTCCCGGAAGCTGGACGCTGTGGGTTGCGTCAAAAATTACCTTGGTAAAGCTTGACATAATGACAAGGCTTCTAAAATCCACCACTAAGTTGTTATAACCAAAGGAGACCCCCCTCTCTGTTATGTAGTACTCTTTAGCACCTGCGTACATTAACTTTTCCACCACATTCTTCACATCCCAAGGTGCCAAAAACTGACCCTTTTTTACATTTACAGGCTTTCCGGTTTTGGCTGATGCCACCAGCAAGTCTGTTTGCCTGCTTAAAAAGGCGGGTATCTGTATGATGTCCACCACCTGAGAAACAGGTTCTACCTGCCAAGTTTCGTGCACATCTGTGGTAATCTTAAGACCAAACTCTTCCTTTACCTTACTGAGTATCTCAAGCCCCTTCTCAAGACCAGGACCTCTGAAGGACTTCACAGAAGACCTGTTAGCCTTATCAAAGGAAGACTTAAAAACAAAGGAAAATTCAGGATAAAGCTCAGAAAGGCGTTTTAACTCCTGTGCCACCTGAAAAACTACCTTTTCGTTTTCTATCACGCAAGGTCCAGCTATTATGATCATCTGTAGATATCAAGATAAAGCTTAGCTATCTCCTTTGCAAGACTGTTCATCCTTCTTATGTACCTTGCCCTCTCCTGAACAGAGATAACACCTTTTGCATCCAGCAGGTTAAAAGTGTGAGAACACTTGAGAAGATAGTCATACGCCGGCATCACAAGCTTTTCAGAGATGAGCCTTTTGACCTCACCCTCGTACCTCTCGTAAAGTTCAAAGAGCAGATTATGGTCAGACTTCTCAAAGTTATAGAGGCTCCACTCGTACTCTGCTTTTTTGAAAACTTCCCCGTAAGTTAGCCACTCGTTCCACTTTATATCAAACACGCTTCCTACATCCTGAAGGTACATGGCGATCCTTTCAAGTCCGTAAGTGATCTCCACCGAAATCTCTTCAAGGTCCAACCCTCCCGCCTGCTGAAAGTAGGTAAACTGGGTTATCTCCATACCGTCAAGCCAAACCTCCCAGCCAAGCCCCCAAGCTCCCAAGGTGGGAGACTCCCAGTCATCCTCCACAAACCTAATGTCATGCTCCGAAGGGTCTATGCCCAGAGCCTTCAGACTCTCCAGGTAGATCTCCTGAGGGTCCTCAGGTGCAGGCTTTAGGATCACCTGAAACTGAAAGTAGTGCTGAAGTCTGTTGGGGTTCTCACCGTATCTTCCATCCTTGGGTCTCCTTGAAGGCTCCACATATGCCACATTCCAGCCTTTTGGTCCCAGCACTTTCAAAAAGGTGGCAGGATTCATAGTCCCGGCGCCCGTTTCTATGTCGTAAGGTTGCCATACAGCGCACCCCTTCTGAGCCCAAAACTTCTGGAGGTTCATAATGATGTCCTGAAAGTACATAACTTTATTATACCTTTGCAAGGTAAGTTCTGGTTTAATATTTTTCTGATGGCAAAAAACTTGATAGTGCTCTCAGACCAGGAGAGGTTTTTCTCTCTACTGATAGACGATGGAGAAGTTTCTAAGATCAAGGTAGAAAGGCGAGGTGCCACCAGATTAGTGGACAGCATCTTTAAAGGTAAGGTCAAAAAGCTGGTGAAAGGTATGGACGGTGTGTTCGTTGATATAGGACTTGAAAAAGAAGCCTATCTGCCCATCAAACAAAACTGTAAAAAAAATGGAGAGGAAATAAAACCCGTAAGGGTAGGGGAGGAAGTGCTGGTGCAGGTGGTGAGAGAACCCGTAGGAGAAAAGGGAGCAAAATTAACAAGCAGAATAAGGTTAGTGGGTAAATACCTTATATACTTGCCTAATGCTAACGATGTGAAGTTCTCTTCACGGCTTGAAGAGGAAGACAGAGAAAGGCTCAAAGCCATAGCCATTGAAGTACTTCCCAGATACGGATTTAGTTGCGGAGTAATATTCAGAAGACACGCATCAAAGGCAAGTGAAGAGGAAATAATAAAAGACATTGATAGCTTAAAAAGGTTGTGGCTTAAGATTCTCAAGAAGTTCTCAGCTCAGAAAAAGCCGGGATTACTCCTTGAAGAGTATCCTAATTATATAAAGATGATAAAAGATCACTGGTATGAACTTGGGGAGATGGTGGTAGATAACCCTTATGTGTGGAACGATATAGTATCCTTCCTTGAGGAGTTTGAACCATCTTTGGTAAAAAAGGTGGTGTATGTTAAGGATGTTAGTGCGTACATAAACAGGTATAGAATACACGATACTTTCAGGAAAATGCTCAGTAAGTATGTGTGGCTCAGAGGTGGAGGATACATAGTCATAGAAGAGACAGAAGCTATGACGGTCATTGATGTAAACAGCGGGGAGCCTTACGGAGAGTCTCACGAAGAGAATGCATTAAACACCAACTTGGAAGCAGCAAAAGAGATTGCCAAACATATAATGCTCAGAGATATAGGTGGTATAATTGTTATAGACTTTATTGATATGAAAAGGCAAGAAAACAGGGACCTGGTGATCAGAACATTGCAAGAGTCTTTTGGAGAGGAGGCGTGCAATGTGCAGATTTACGGTTTTACAAGGCTCGGACTTTTAGAAATGGCAAGGAAAAAGAGTGGTGAGAGTGTATCTTCTTTGCTTACCGAAAGCTGTCCGCTGTGTAAAGGGAGAGGAAAGGTGCGTGGCAAGAGCCTTTTAGCTTTTGAGCTTGAAAAGGACTTAAGGAGAGAATCTCATGGCGTTATTGACCTGCATGTAAATCCCCAGAGCGCGGATACCGTCAGAAGCGTCATAGAGAAAAACGGATTTAAGTATGTGAACATGGTTGAGGACGCAAATGTGGAATACAACGACTATGAGATACACTACAGGACCTAAGACATGAAGAGGATTCTTTTTATAACCCTTTTGGCGCTTGTCTTTGGTTGTGCCAAGATGACGGAAGAAAAGAGGGCAAAGCTTGCAATAGAATACTATCAGGAGGGAATGGTGGCTTATGCCAACAGAGATTACTCAAAAGCTGTTGAGAGACTAAAGGAAGCCCTCAAGTACCTTGAAAATCTCACCCCTCAGCAGATAAAGGATGCCAAGTATGTTATAGCGGAGAGCTATTACATGAACAAGGATTACATAAATGCAGTAGTTTATTTTGAAGACTTTCTCTTTTATTACCCAGACGTGTCCGAATCAGAGAAGGCATACTTTATGCTGGTGGATAGCTATATGAAGGTAGCTCCCGACCCCTACAGAGACCAGACTTACACCCTCAAGGCTATAGATAAGGTAAAGGACTTTCTTAGTAAATTCCCTCAAAGTCCCTATGCGGAAAGGGTAAGAGCTATTATGGAAGATGCACAGAGGAAGCTTGCCAGACACGAATACCTGATAGGTAGATTTTACGAAGACTTTGGCTATTATTACTCTGCGTCATTAAGGTACAGAGACCTTCTCATAAATTACCCGGAGCAGGTATCAGATGTAGAGGTCTCTTTTAGGTACATAAAGTCTCTTCTGCTAGTTAGACTTCAGGCAAAAAGACAAGAAGACAAGTATAGGAAATGGATTGAAGAAGCTCAAAAACACCTCAAGGATGCCAAAAGCGAGGAAGACAAAAGGGCAATTCAGAGAAGGATAGAATTCCTTGAGGGAGAGGTCCAAAGGTGGAAAAAGCTAGCAGAGGAGAGCTACGAAGACGGGCTTAAAAACATGGAGAGGTATAAGAGTATATACGGTGAGAACACTTATTACAGGGAACTCAAAAAGTATGTGAAGAGATGACGGAAAAGCTAAAGCTTATAAGGGAACTTCTTGAGAGTAAAAAGGGTGAGGATATAGTGATCCTTGATGTTTCTAACTTCACCAACATAGCAGATTACTTTGTGATAGTTTCCGCAAACTCCTCTGTTCATGCTAAAGCTCTTGCAGACTACATTATAGAAGAATTAAAAAAGCATGGCTTGCAGCCAGATCACATAGAAGGATTAGAAAACGCTCATTGGATACTCATAGATTACCTTGACACCATAGTGCATATATTCCAAAAAGAGTGGAGGGAATACTACGATTTGGAGTGGCTCTACGGAGCTGCAAGGAGGGTTGAGGTATGAACTTCCTTAAGGTGCTTTTTATAGTTATTTTTACCGTCCTGTTTCTTATCTTTGTTGCACAGCACGCTTATTATGTTAAGCTAAACTTCTTAGGCATCACATACGAGGTTCCCCTTTTTGTATTAGTGCTGGTATCTTTTGCAGTTGGCTTTCTGTTGCCAGCTCTGTACTTTTTGGTAAAAGACATAAGGCAAACTGCCTTTACCAAGAGTATAACAAGAGGCATATCTTACTTAGCTCGTGGCTATCCCCAAAAAGCGGAAGGAGAGCTATCTAAGGTATCAAGAAGGAATGAAGAAATAGCTCTGATCCTGCTAAAAGCCATTGCGGAAAGGGGGGAAATTTACAGAGGGGAAGAGGTGGATATCAAAAGAGACGCTGGCTTTGTAGATGCCTTCTTAGGCTTAAAGCTGCTAAGGTACAGAGATTACGAGAAGGCAAAGGGGTACTTGCTCTCCGCTCTCTCTAAGGATTCCTCCAACCTTTTGGCTCTGAAGAGTTTGAGGAACATAAGCTTTTTGGAAAAGGACTTAGAGGCTTGTATAAAACATCAGGAGAGTGTTTTGAAGCTATGTGAAAAGTGGGAAAAAGAAACCCAGAAAAGGATCCTATCGGACATACTTTCTTACGCATCCGAAAGCCTGCCCCAGCAGAGAAAGGACCTTTTAGAAAAAGCTTTGGATCTTCACAGATCTTTTTACTCTCAGGCTATGTGGATAAAGTATATGCTTGAGAAGGAGGATGTTAAGGAAGCTAAAAAGCAGATAGAGAAAGCCTTTACTATGGGAGTGCATAATCAGGTACTTGCGATTCTTTCTCAAAATGAAGAACACCTTACCAGGATAATGGACATAATAAAAGAGAAGGAAGAGCTTATAAACCCAGATGTGCTGGCAAGGATTTACATAAAGCTTCACCTCTTTACCCAGCTTAGACCTTTGATGGAGAAGCTGTCGCAGCCCATAAAGCTTATGGCTACTGCCTTTGAGTCTCACAGGGAGATGGATAGAAGTTGCGGTGAGATGCTCCAAGAGCTTTACAAACCTTGGGTGTGTTCCTGCGGTGAGAGTTATAATAATTACCTACCTATGTGTGAGAAGTGTCTCACATGGGGGAATATAACACTAAGGGGGGTATAGAAGATGCTACTGGACATAAGTAAAAAAGTCGTAAAACTAAAAGTGGTGTATTACGGTCCTGCACAGTCGGGCAAAACCACCAACCTTGAGCAGCTTTCCAAGATGGAAGGACTGAGCCTTATGAAGATAGACACTCACGGTGAAAGAACCCTTGTATTTGACTTTGCCACCAAGAAAGTGAATATGGGAGGTATGGAAATATCCTTTGCACTGTACACCGTACCAGGACAGGACATATACACGGACATAAGGCTCACCGTCATGAGAGGTGTGGACGGTTTAGTTTTTGTTGCGGATGCGCAGAGAGAAAGGCTTAAAGAAAACGCAGAGTTTTTGAAGCTTCTCAGAGAGGACCTTAAGAAAGTAGGAAAGAGTTACGAGAGCATCCCTATGGTTATACAATACAACAAGATGGACCTTCCCAATGCGCTTGATTTTGATACCTTGGAGAAGGAGATAAATTCCGAAGGTATGACTTCTCTGTCCGCATCAGCTATAAAGGGTGAAGGAGTGCTTGAAACCTTCAATCTGCTTACCAGTAAGATGCTTTACAAGATAAAGCAGATGGTGGGCTAAGATGCTGTCGGGATATATAAGCACTGCTCAAGATGTGATAGATGTGATAAACAGCTGTTTGGTAAATAAAGAGGGAGTGCTGGATTTTTTCTCCAACGGGAGCTTTATATCACTTCACATACAGAAAGGTCATATAAAGGGTTTTTCTGTACCTTCCCTGGATACCAGCCATGTAAAAAACAGAACCGCTCTACTTTTTTATCACATGTCGGAAGTTTTAGAAAATCCAGAAGGTTTTTTTACTTTCAGAGAAGATATACCTTCAGAAAACTTTATAGCTCTTGAACAACCTCTTCAAGCAGAGGAGCTTGTTTTACAACTGCAACTTGTCTCTCAGGAGCTCAAAAATCTTATAGAGAAAATAATAACACCTTTTGCAGTTTTAAAGGTGCAAAAACCTTTTGAAGGCATGGAAAAATATGAAGAAAAGAGTCTTTATGAGATAATAAAATCCTCTGAGGATAGCATTTTGAACACCCTTCGCAAGGTGAAAGAGCTTTTTTCAGAAGGCTTTTTAGATATCCATCAATTTTATCAAATGGATGTAGATAGGCATAAGCTTTTAACCGAATATGTCATAAAGGATGTGGAAGCCAAAAAGATAAACTTAATTACCATACTTGAAAACCTTCAACTCAACAAGTTTACTGGACTTGTAAAGGCAACTGATCAATCCCAAGAGTTTGAGATGTACTATGTAAAAGGAAAACCCATAAGTTTATACCCCATCAATTACGATGTTTTTGAGTTTTTTATTAATCCGAACACTTCCATGCGCATAAGTGTGATAAGCATGGATGCAACCTCCATGAATCTTTACATGCTCAGGCACTCGGAAAACAAGAGTATGAACCATCTCTCAGGTGACTTTCTTGAGGTGGGTAAAGTGTTTATGGGTATGAGCAGGTCAAAGAGCAGCGGTCTTATTGTAGTGCGTATGCCTAAGAAAAAGGTTAACATACTTTACGAAGAAGGAAAGATGAGAGGAATCCTTGAAGAGGAGCAAGCACACATAAAGGCTGTTTCACAGCTAAGAATAGAAAAGCCCTTCTGGGTGGACCTTATTTTATACGAACCCATGGGTAATATGGCCTCTATTATCTACCTGTTTCTTATAAATCTTGTTTATGGTATACTTCTCAAACACGCGAGCGATACCCTTCAGAGTATAATGGGTCAGATAGCATCATCGGACCTTTTTATGTACGAGGAAGGTTCCATAAAGTACAGAAGGCGGCCAAAAGAAGAGGACGATGTTGTCCTTGCCTTCCTCTCCACACTTTTGGACATAGGATACAGAACCTTGGGGCAAAAGAAGCTGGAAGAGGACTTGGAGGTATCTTTACAACCATACAGGGATGTGTTTAAAATCATGGATGTGGAGGAGTTTATAAAGTTTCCCAATGAAAGTGCTTCTCGTTGAAGATGACACTTATGTAGGAGAGATGATAAAGGAGGGGCTTACTTACGAAGGTTACCATGTGGTTTGGGTAAGGGATGGTTTTTCCGCCATGAGGGAAGCCTTAGAAGGCGACTACCATCTTATTCTTCTTGATATCATGCTGCCCAAGTTTGATGGCATGAAGGTACTAAGCAGGATAAGGGAGGTAAAGGATATTCCTGTTATTATGATCACCGCAAAGTCTCAGGTGGAAGATAAAGTGGAAGGACTTTCCGCAGGCGCGGATGATTACATAACCAAGCCTTTTTCCTTCAAGGAGGTGCTGGCAAGAATAAATGCAGTGCTAAGAAGGTATAAAAAAGAAGAGGAGGACATTATAAAAGTAGGTGATCTTCTGATAAACCCGAGGTCTTACGAGGTGTATTACAGAGGGCGCAGTATAAAACTGACCAGCAGGGAGTTTAAACTCCTCAAAGTGCTTGCAGAACATGCAGGAGAGGTCTTAAGCAGGGAAAGACTCTTTGCAAAGGTTTGGGGATCCTCTTACGGTGAAAATTCCAATGTGGTGGATGTTTACATAAAAAACCTAAGGAATAAGCTGGAGGATAGACCTCCAAAACTTATTCATACTGTCAGGGGAATGGGCTACATGTTAAAACCACAAGATGTCAGTTAAGCTAAAGCTTCTCCTCTTTTTCTTAAGCGCCTATGTGGTGAGTATGCTGAGCATAACCCTCTTTACCCTAGCTACCGTTAGGGAGCTTCTTCTCAATTACACTTACGATTATATGGAGTATCAGATAAAACCCGCTGTAGAGTTTTATAAGAATCTGCATGCCAATCCTGCACGATACATAGACCTTCTTGCTTCGGATGTGGTTTCCAGAGAGATGGCAAGCATAGTAATAGACAAAGAAGGTAAGGTAAAGCACAAGGAACCTTTTCTGGACGGTGAAGACCCACAGATAACGCCTGAGGATATAAGATTTTTTCTGCAAAACAGAAAGGGCATTTTGAAGGAGTACACCTTTATAGTTAAGAATATAGGCGATTATAAGTTAGTTCTTTTGGGGAAGATGGAGAAGATAGAGGGTATTCAGAGGACTTTGGTAATTTTTATAACACTTTTTACCTCCTTTATATCCCTGCTCATAGCTTTAGTTCTCATGATCTTCATAAGGCGGATGCTAAGACCGTTGGGGTATCTGACCAGCATTTCAATGGAAGTATACAGGGGAAATATGAATGTTCATGTGGAGAAAAGCAACAGTAGGGACGAATTTGGGGTTCTTCAAAATGCTTACAGGGATATGCTCATAAAACTTCAAAAAACCTTTGACTGGCAGAGGGATTTTATAGCAGCTATGGCGCACGAGCTAAAAACTCCTCTCACTTACATAAAGGGACAGCTTGATTTGATAAGTATTGGTGTTTATAGTAATGAAACCAAACTCAAGGAGGTCATTAAGAAAATGTCAACGCAGGTGGGCAAAATGGAGAGACTCATAAACCATCTGGTGCTTCTTATGAGGCTCGAATCGGGTATGCCTCTTAGACTTTCACCTGTTAGCCTAAATGAGATATTTGTGGAAATAGACGAAGAGTACGAGTTTATAAAACAAACCCATAACTTTAGAGTGGAGTATCTGGGAGAGGATGTTAAAGTGCACGCCAATAAAGATTATCTAAAAATAGCTCTGGGAAACCTCATAGAAAATAGTTACAAATACACGCCAGAGGGAGGCACTGTTAAACTTTACTACGCCAATGGATGTATAGTAGTGGAGGACAGTGGAAGGGGTATAAAGGACACTCAAAAGGTCTTTGAAAGATTTTACAGGGAAGCGCAGGATAAGGAAGGTTTTGGGCTTGGACTTACCATAGTGAAAGCTATAGCTGATGCTCATCACTTTGATGTGCATATTGATAGTAAAGTGGGATACGGTACAAAGGTAAGCTTATGCACTAAATCGGGATATATTTATTAGAATGCCCCTTGCTATCATGATCTGGGGTAAAGAGGAAAGGGAGCGTTTTTATCCAGAAAAGATCCTCTGGCTTGTGGACAACCCTCATCCCCACTGGATAGAAACAGTGAGGGATAATCTCAAAATGGACTTTAAAGAGACAGGTTTTAGACAGTTTATAACTTTGAGCTCCAAGTACATAGTGACGGATGCCATGCTCATGTTCGGTCTTCAGTTTTGTAGCTCAAAGGAAAAGCTCTTAGAAGCTCTAAACCCAATAAGGCTTATGGTGAAGGTAAAACCCGGTAGCTTTCTCGGAATGAGCCATCACTTCTTGGGAGCTCCCTTTGAGGTGGAGTGTGATGAAATTTTAAGGGAGTTTCTCATGTCAGCAAGAAGAGAGCTTGAGGAAGGTGGCTTTGGACTTGATGTTCTTATAATATCCCACAGTCCTTACATTGAAGACCTGCTCTTGTGCAACTTGGATAGAATAAAGGGTTTAAGATTTAGGTTTTACAGTACGGGAACATGATGGAAAAGGATTACAGAGGACCCTTCAGCAGGATGGGAGAAGGTTTGCTGGAAAAGTACATAGAGGACCTCAAAAAGGAGCTGGAAGGAAAGCCAGATGATCCTGACCTTAACTTCAAGCTTGGCGTAGCTTACGCAAGGCTAAAAAAGATAGAAGAAGCACGCCAAATATACAAAAAACTCAAGGACATAAATCCTGCTCTTGCCAAAGAGCTGCTGGATGTTATATACGAAGTGTAATAAAGCATTATATTTTATGTCATCTGTGGGCTGAGATAAATCTGCAGCTTCTCAAAGAAAAAGCCTACCACCTTGTGGACTGGGAGAACCTGTTGGAGGAGATGGAGGACATGGCAAGGAGAGACCTTGATACTTGTATAAGCCAGCTTGCGAGAATTTTGGAACACCTATACAAGTGGGATAACTTCAGGAGTAAGGAGAAACAGATATAACCCTGACGAGTTTAACATACCAGAAGAATGTCCATACACATATGAGGAAGCCATGAACAGGGATTTAAAGAAGGAGGTAAAGTCTTAAACCAAAATATCTTGAAAATCATTTCTAAATACTTTATATTATTAAGCTACTATGGTTAAGGATATGGATGCCAAACTTGAGAGGTTTATAGATAAGTGTAAAAGTATGGGACTCAAAATCACACCCCAGAGGGTGGCGGTTTATGAGGTGCTTCTGAATAGAGAGGACCACCCTACGGTAGAGGAAGTTTATAACGAGGTAAAGAAGAGGTATCCCTTTGTATCCCTCGCCACCGTTTACAGAACGGTGGAAACTCTTGAAGAACTCGGCTTTGTCAAGAGAGTAGCCTATTGGGGAGGTTCTGTAAGGTACGATGCCAACACGGAAGACCACCACCATCTTATATGCACCAGATGTGGAGCCATAAAGGACATCCAGCTAAACATAAACTGGTATCCTCCTCAATACATAGAAGGATACAGGGTTGAAAAGTATGCCCTCCACATTTATGGGGTGTGTCCCGAATGTCAGAAGAGAGAGAGCTAAACACCTTCTCGCCATCTGAGGTTATAGATATCATAAGCAGAGAACTTCCAAACTGGCACTACCAGGAGGGTTTTATAATCAGAGAGTTTTTTACAAAAAACTGGAAGGAGACGGTATTTCTTGCTAATGCCATAGCTTATCTGGCAGAAGCCTACTGGCACCATCCTGACCTTGAGCTGTCTTTTAAAAGGTTAAAGGTAAAACTCCAGACTCATGAGGTTGGAGGTATAACACAAAAGGACTTTACACTGGCTAAAGAGATAGAGAGGATAGCTAGCATAAAACCCATCTAAGGTGTATAAACAGCCTCTATGCGTGCGTTATGCACATTTTGAGGGTCGGTAACATCGGAGATTATGGAAAAGATAAAGCCCTTGTTGCCAGGAGGTAGCTTGCTGTAAGCTACACCTGTTATGGGATATCCCGGCGGTGGTTTGTAGCCCGCAAAGCAGACTCTGACGGTGTTGTCAAACAAGTTGGTAGACCCTTTTAGCCTAAAATTAAGCTTTAGAGTGCAACAGCAGTTATAAGTTAGCGGTCCGCTGGTTGGACATGGAGGGTTGCCATCCGGGCACGGCTGGTTGTATACTATCCTGTCAAACACATCGGTGGTGATGGCATAGTTGACTCCAGATACTGCTGCCTCCCTTGCGGAGGAGTAAGTTCTTACAGCCTCTGAGCTTTCAAAGAGTCTTGAAAGCAAAAAGTAAAGACCTATAAGGACTATAAGCACTATAACCGCGGTGATTAGCGCCGAAACCAGCGCCACACCCCTTACCTTATGTTTCTCAAGGGAATGTCCACCTCTACCTTTGCCCATCTGTAATACCTCCACTCGTTAGGTATAACTATCGAACCCCCGCATGAGTCTGTGAAGTTTTCTATGTTTGACTGCATGCTCTGCCTTCCTCCCACCTGCAAGAGCATGCAAA
Organism: Hydrogenobacter thermophilus TK-6; assembly: GCF_000010785.1. Lineage (GTDB taxonomy): Bacteria > Aquificota > Aquificia > Aquificales > Aquificaceae > Hydrogenobacter > Hydrogenobacter thermophilus. The sequence goes on from NC_013799.1 coordinate 1,314,308, forward strand.
GCCTTATGCCAACAAGACTGTTTATGTCAGAAACAGAGTCAGCATAACCTTGGTTTGTTATGTACCTTACCCTAAAAGCTCCTACGCAATCTACGAGGGGTTGAGAAGTATCTGAGCCTACTCGCTTAAAAAGCGTTAAAGTACCACTTGCACAGAGTTTGGATGCAGTAGGACTGCTGTCTAGATAGTAGCGAGTTACAAAATCTGCAGGATAGTCTTTATCCCCTTTAAAAAACACAAGAGTGTTCTTGCAGTCTGTCTTCAGTGCCTTGTTGGCTGGGTCCAGGCACACTACCCTGGAGGTATCATCAGGAAGACCCCACCTAGAGGAGTCGCAATCTTTAAAGAGGTAGTTCCTTGCCTGCGTAGCGAGGTTTCCTCCTGCGTCCATCACACCCCAGCATCCTGCATTAGTGTCCCTCCTTGTGGCAAGGCTCAGGAAGGCTATCTGACTGCCGTTTATGGCTATTACCGCATTGCCAACATCAGAAAGGTTTGTGCCATTGTTTAGCACTTGTAGCTTGCTTCTGTCTATGCCAAAGCCTACGGTGGAGAGCTCGTTTACCAGCGTTGAGGTGATAAACTGCACATCCTGCTCCTGCTTTGCCACCAGCGCTTGAGTGGTGCTTTGCCTGAAGACGGTTCTAAAAGCGTAGAAAAGCCCTGCGCCGATTATGAGAAGTATAGCCATAACTACGAGAAGTTCCACCAGCGTAAAAGCTCTCTTCATGGCTTCCTCTTTATAAGAAGTGTGCTCTCATACTTATACTGCCTGTTTGTGGGGCTAAAGTACCAGGAGGTAATACCAAAAGCTTTGCCTATCTCCTTGCCAGACTGTGTCAGAGTTGCAACGGTTATGCCCACATACACCTGCCTTCTTTCAGCCACCGTGTAGTTAGTGGGGGGTGGATTGGGCAAGCCTGCACTGCTAGTAGGACTCACCCACAGCCATGGCGCGGTGCTGGTGGGATTGTTCCAAAAGTTATTGTTGTTGCCGTTATATGGGTCGTAAAAGTCCGGGATGCCATCACCATCCGAGTCTATGCTTTCAAAACTGCACTGGTTAGTGGTAGGGTCGCAGGCGCCACTGTCAAAGCTGGGAGATGCGTTAGCTATGGCGGTTGCGTTGTATGGCACGTTTTCAAGGTATCCAGACCAGTCTTTTACCAGCTTGTCCATGGCACCCTTCATGCGTGCATCTAAGGAAAACCTCATGTAGTTTAACAGCCCCGCCAGAAAGCCCAGCATCACAAACAGAAGTATGAGCATGGCAACAAGAAGCTCTATGATGGTAAAGCCTTTGCTATATCTCATGGCTCACTGCTCCCTGCATGTAGCACCCTCGTCATCGCTTTTGTACCTTATCCTTCCAAAACTGCTTATGCATATGACTCTGCTGGCTTTGTTGTCTGGAATATTTTTTATGTCTTCGTCTATGCTCACAGTTATGCTCGCAGGACCAACTCCACACATGGCGTTTCTGGGATAGCCTTTCTTGTCAAAGACCACTACAAGGTCGGTATATATCTTGACCCCGGGCTCTGTGCTGTAGTTTCTCACCGCTTCCCCTGCGTCAAACCGGCAGTTAGAGTTATCATCCCTGAAGAGAGTGTAGGTGTTTGATCTGTCGTTAAAGACCACTCCCCAGGGTTTTGCACCTCTGCCCGTCATAGAGTACAGCCGTGCGGTCTCAAGAACATTCATCACACCATCCGCGCTGGCCTTTAGCCTCTGATTGAGCACCAAATTCCTGAACCACAAAAAGGCAAAGCCAGAGAGAATCATGAGAATAGCTATCACTATAAGCACTTCAGTGATGGTATAACCCCTTACTTTTCTATCCATAGCAGGAACCTGCCTTCATAGTTTAACGCTGCTTGTTGTTGCACTTTGAGTATCACGCCGGTAGACACCTGCAGGAAGGACTGAAACTCTTTGCCGGAGCCTGCGGTAATCTGGAAGGGCTGTCCGAAGGGTGGCACGCCTCTTCCAAGGGATACAGACTGCTTTAGCTGACCATCTTGGACCGCATAGGGTGAGAGTATGCTGGGTCTGGATGGTGGAGTGCCGCTCTTGAAGAAAAGAGAGTAAAGCTTAGAGCTTCCTTCCATTGAACACATGTCTGTTGGCAGGACTGCAGACAGAGCGTTGAGCACACCACCAAACACAGCAGGCTGAGAGTAAACGGCTTCGTTGGTAAGCCTTATGTACCAGCCGACGGGGACCTCCGCAGGCATGCTGCCGCTGGCATCTACTACCACCTGCCTATTGCTGCATCCGCTTGCATCGCATATGCACATCTGAGTATATTGTAGATTGGTAATGCTAGTGGTTTGACCCGTTGTGTCTGTAAGACTGCTAAGGCTCACAGAGCCTGTGCCGTTCCAGTTGGCGTCCTTGTATCCTATCAGGTAGTTGGTGTAGGATATGTTTTTGTCTGCGTTGCTAAGGTACTTGCCAGTGCCAAAAAAGACCCAGAAGTTATTATTCTCGTCCAGCGTGTAGTTGGGCGCTCCAAAAACCGGTGCAGGGTTAGAGCCAAAGTCAAAAGCCTGACTTATGCTCCAATCACTGAAGTTAAGCTTGTATAGCGCTCCGTAAACGTTTCCGGTATTAGACCTAATGCCATAAACTCCAAAGTAGGCAACATCGTCGGTATAATCGTTGTTTACATCCACGGGCATTATGTCCCCCACCGCAACATTAGCACCACTTACGGGCACATCTATGCTCCTAAGGAGGCTACCATCGTTAAGGTTAAAAACATAAATGTAGGCATTTTTGGCAAAAGACTCTCCGCTGTTGCTGTCTATGAAAGCAGGTCCGGTTCCTACCAGCACATACCAGCTCTCGCCTACCTTTGCCACCGCAGGGAAGGAGAGGGTAAGGGTGTTGTCAGGAAGTTGCTTTTCCCAAAGGAGTGTGGGCTGACCGCTAAGGTTGTTGTTTAGCCAGTCGGTAAGGTCCAGCACGAAGATGGAGGAGCTGAAGGTTTGCCCGGTAGCAACACCAATAGCCTTACCACCAAAGCCCATGGCACCCACCAGCAGAGTGCGCCAGTTTCCATTTATCTTGGCATCAAGTATGTAGATCCTGTAGTCTACGGTAGGCACATGGCAGTAGCTGGGGTTGCCGTACCACACAAGGTAAGGAAGCGCAGACTTGGGTATAAAGGCAAACTCCTCCTTTCCCACGAGGCTGTTGCCTGAGTCGGTGCTTGAGTTCACCACTTTTACAGGATTGTCCTGCTCTTGTGTCTGCTGCACATAACCTATCCTGAAGATGTGGAGCATGCCGTCGTTGGCGGATATGGCAGCTATGATGGGTCTGTTTTTATATTGACTTGAGTTTATGTACTGGTAGTAGGTGCTGTCGTTGTATCTAAAGTGGTAGTTCATGAGGGGGTCAGGACCTGCTATGGCTGGGCTGGAGCTTATTATGTCTCCGAGCTTCCACACCTTTTTACCGCTCATGTCAAGAGCGGAGCAAAAGTCCTCCACATCAACAGTTCTGGTTCTTTGCACATAAGGATAATTACAACCAGAGGGATTGTCCTCTCCCCTCAGGTATCTGATGATACAGCTGGCATCCGCAGGCTGGCAGGTACCACCACCAGAACAGTCTGAGTTGTTTTTGCAAAGTATGCTTGGGTCGTTGGAGCAGACCTTCCATATGTTGCTAAGGTAGCTTGCCTCACCTGTGGTGAAGGATGTGAGCGTTCCATCTTTGTTGTAGTATATATTTCTGTCCGATGGGCTTGTGTTAGCAAGGTAGCACCCGCTGTCAAAGACAGGCTTTAGCTCGCTTAAACTCACTGTGTTTGCCACTGTGCAGGTATCTATGTTGCTTATGAGGGATGCCTTTGTTTCGTTGGTGTTTGTGTCAAAGAAGAGCTGGAATATGAGGTCCACACCGAGGTTTAGTATCTTGTTGAGGTTTGTATCTTCTCTGAGGTTTTGCCTGACATCCACCCAGAAGCTCTTTAGAAATCCAAGCCAACTAACTTGCGTGCCGTCAGACCTTACATAGCTGGGCAAAAAGTAGGCCTGGACCACCACCTGAGACACGCTGGACCTTCCTGCAAGAGTAGCAACGGTAGAACCAGAAGAGGCACGCCTGAGAATGTCCAGAATGGCGCTTAGTATGGCGCTCTTTATCTGGTTTGCGTCAGATGCTGAGTAAAAGGTGTCGGGCACGTTATCGCCGTTCTTGTCCCAGTCAGGAGAAGAAGTCGGAAGAGGAGTGCACCCGCTACCTTTGCCATTAGACCCTGTATAATTACTACAGTCATCCATCCAACAAGTACCCTGTGGATATCCCGTCAGGCTATCAGGCCAGTTGCGACCGTTTATATCAAAAGAGCCATACATGGAGACGTTTTTTAAGGACTGCGCTCCAGTACCACCCAAAAACAGACCTATACCGTAAAGAGCTTCAACCCGTGAAGATATATTAGTTTTTTGATTGGTAAAGCCCTTTTTGTGGAGCCAGTAAGCTGGAACAACGGGGTCTGCGGAGTACTGCTCAAAGCCGTAATTTATCGTGCATGCTACATTTACACTGCCGGGTGGACCGCCAATGTTCCACTGACCGTCTGTCAAAAGTATCACAAAGTTTTTGGCACATGGCACTAGTCTGAACTCACTGCCTTGACACTGTCCATCACCGTTGAGGTCAAAGCACTGGTACATGGGGTTTTTCCACTGGTCTCCACCACCAGATTGTGGAGCAAGTCCTCCGTACTGAGGGTTCTTCTGGGAAAAGTAGTTGTATACATCCCAAAGAGCGGGAGCGGTGGGAGTGCCACCATATGGGTCTTCTACGTTTATATGGGTTATGGCATTTTTGTAAGGGTTTAGTGCATCATAGTTGTTAGAGGATGTAAAGTCTCCTATGTAAACGCTGGCTTTATCTCTAACTCCTTCATCGCTGAAAAACATCACTCCTATACGTGGCTTAAGAGAAAGGGTTTTAAGCTGGAAGAGAAGAGCCTGGTTTATCCTTGCCCAGGGGACTTTTACCATCACTCCACTCGTTGACTCAAGTACACAGCCGTTGTTGTCGCAGGAGGTTTGGTCTCCAGGGGTACCGTAAGCTTCAGGGTCGCACCTCTTTATCTGGTAGTTGCCCGTGTTTACACCTGTGTTGCAACTGGCAAGCGTTCCACCGGTTAGCGCCCACCTCACCAGGTCCATCCTACTCATGTATAGGAAGTTAAGACAGCTACCTGAGTAAATTCTGCTCGTATTTATACCACCTCTATATCTTGGACAAGCTGCTGGCGTTCCTGTTGTCTCTTCCCAATAGCTTCCGTTATACCTGTAGACTTTATTGGGGTCAAAGTAGCCCTCTTCTGTGCCTGTGTAGGTCCATCCGCATCCAGAGGAAGAATAACAGCATCCAGTTTTATCGCTTGCGGGGTTATAAGCGCACCAGGACATGGAGCCACTCACGTCAATGACCAACATCACATTAGGAGAGACTGCCTGTCCTACATAGGGTGGTATGTAGCAGTACTGGCTCATTGACGCAGCTTTTACATCGCCCGCCTTCATAAATACAAGGAGAGCAAGCAGTAAAGTCAGCAGACCCTTTGTCCTCATGTTTAGCGCTCCTCCTTTATCCTGTAAGTCCCGCCATCCTGACAGATGCTGCTGTCTATGAGGACGTATATCTCTCTGTTTATCAGGCTTTGGTATTGGGAGCTCCCAGGCTTTGATATCAGATTCATTTTATAGCCTCTGCAGGCTCCGGATGTGCCTATCACCTTGAGCGTTCCTGTCTTTGGCTCATAGCTCTCAACTCTGACCCTTATATAAAGCTCGTCAATGGAGTAGCCAAACCCAATAATGCTCAGAAGAGCTATAAGCGCCTTTCTCATACCTTCCTCCTCTGGGTTATATTATCCTCCCTCTTGCTTGTCCTTGCGTGATGTTTGCGTGAAGTTACTTTAGTAGGCTCTTTAGCAGATCCGCAAAGACGGGGCTATAGAGAGCTATAGCTATTATCAGCAGTACAATCATGAGCTTTATGTAAAACTCCAGCTTGTCTATGCGTGCGCTTAGTTCTGCCTTTACCTGCGCCACCTCCGCCCTGACTCTGTCTACTTCCGCTCTGACCTCTGCTATTTGTGCCCTCACTTCCTTTATGTCTGCTTTGGTGGCAAGTTCTTTGCTAAGCTCGTCCTTTAGTTCCAGCTTTCTAAGGATGGAAAGCTCCTCAAGTGCTTGCTCTACAGCGCTCATAAACTCCTTTGCCTCTTCTTTGCCCAGCTTCTCCTCCAGCTTAAATATCAGCTCCACTGGAAAAACCCTTGCCATAGTCTAAAATATAGTCAAGAATTTTTTTGGCAAAATGTAGCAAACCTCCTGCAAGGTGGATGGAAAAACTGGGTTAACTAAATACATTTAGAAACTTAAAACCCAGTTTTTCCATACCTAAGAGTTTTAAAACTTCTTCTGTGTATTTCGGTAAAGCCGTAGGTTTTTATGAGTTCTCTGTGCCTTCTGGTGGGGTAGCCTTTGTGCTGTGCAAACTCATACTGGGGGAAGACCTTGTGGTAGTGCTCCATTATCCTGTCTCTTAGCACCTTTGCCACCACAGATGCGCAGGCGCAGCTGAGACTCTTTTCATCTCCTTTCACAAGCGGTAGGCAGTTATAACCCTCTAGCTTTACAAAGTCCGTTATCACCACATCAAAGGGATGCTTTAGGTCTTCAAGGGCTCTTTTCATGGCGAGCTTTACCGCTCTGTGGATGTTTATCCTGTCTATGACCACGCTGTCTACCACCGCAGTGCCTATGGCTATAGCTTTTGACTTTATAAGCTCGTAGGCTTCCTCTCTTTCTCTGGCAGACATTCTCTTGGAGTCTCTGTCTATGAAAGGCTCAGTAAAGGGAGGGAGGATGAGCGCGCAGGCTACCACGGGACCCGCCAATGGTCCCCTTCCCGCCTCGTCAACTCCTGCCACCAAAAGCCCCTTTTCCCAGAAGGGCAGTTCGTACTCTATCACTTTTTCTTTTCCCAGGGCTTTATCTCTCTTACTTTGCTTGCGGCTTCTTTGCCTCTGTAGTTTCTCAGGAAGTAGAGCTTTGCCCTGCGCACCTTTCCGTACTTGACTATCTCTATTTTTTCTATGTTGGGACTTGCGAAGGGAAAGATCCTCTCAATGCCAACCCCATAAGACTCTTTTCTTACCGTAAAGCTTCTGTTTATACCGCTTCCCTTTATCCTTATCACCACACCTTCAAAGGGCTGCAGGCGCTCCTTTTCTCCTTCCACTATCTTGTAATGCACCCTTACGGTGTCTCCCACCTTAAACTCTGGAAAGTCCCTCTTGGGCGTGTATATAGCTTCCACCTCGCGCAGTAGCTGGTGCATCTTCAAACCTCCTTTAAGGCTAAATATTATAGCACAAAATTATAGAGATTTAGAAGGTCTAAAAAAGCATCCCTTAACTCCTTTGATGAAAGGTTGTCCAAAAATCTGTGAAATGTATCATCCTTCTCTGTTGCATAAGCAACCATAACTCTTTTGAGGGTTTCAGCTATCATAGCTTTAATTATAGTGCATTGGGGTTATAATTTTTCCATGCTGTGGAAAAAGTCAGTTTATGAGCTAAAAAATCTTATCCTCAAAAGGGAAGTAAAGGTTTCGGAAGTTCTTGAGAGTTTTGCCAGCAGGTTTTACTCAACAGAGGATAAGATAAAAGCTTTTATAACTCCTCTTTATGAGAAAGCTCTTGAAGAGGCAAAGCTCATGGACGAAAAGATAGAAGATAAGCCTCTTTTTGGCATACCCGTTGCCATAAAAGACAACATAAATGTGAGAGGTCTTCCCACCACATGCGGGTCTAAGATGCTTGAAAATTATGTGTCTCCTTATGATGCTACTGTGATAGAGAGACTAAAGCGTGCTGGTGCGTTAATAGTGGGTAAGACCAACATGGATGAGTTTGCCATGGGCTCTTCCACCGAGTACTCTGCCTTCTTTCCTACCAGAAACCCGTGGGATCTGGAAAGGGTACCGGGTGGGTCTTCGGGGGGTTCTGCTGCATGTGTTGCAGTGCTTTCCGCTCCAGTCTCTTTGGGTTCAGATACAGGAGGGTCCATTCGTCAGCCTGCAAGTTTCTGCGGTGTGATAGGACTTAAACCCACCTACGGAAGGGTTTCACGCTACGGGCTTGTGGCTTTTGCTTCTTCTCTTGACCAGATAGGACCCTTTGGGAGAAGGACGGAGGATGTGGCGCTTTTAATGGAGGTAATCTCCGGTGAGGATCCAAAGGATTCCACATGCGCAAGCCTTCCTGTGCCAAAGTATACAGAGGAGATAAGGAAGGACATAAAGGGTCTAAAAGTTGGTGTGCCAAAGGAGTTTTTTGAGTTTGATGTTCAAAGGGAAGTCCTAGAGAGTTTTAATGCCTTTCTAAAAGAGCTTGACGCTCAAGGTTGTGTTATTGAGGAGGTTTCACTGCCACATATCAAGTATGCCATACCTGCCTATTATGTGATAGCGCCTTCTGAGGCATCTTCCAATCTAGCAAGGTATGACGGGGTTAGATACGGCTACCGAGCAAAAGCTTACTCTGACCTCTTTGAGATGTATGCAAAGACAAGAGATGAGGGATTTGGACAGGAAGTAAAGAGAAGAATTATGATAGGGACCTTTGCGCTATCAAGCGGTTATTACGACGCTTATTACCTCAAAGCCATGAAGGTAAGAGCGCTCATAAAAAGAGATTTTGAGAAAGCTTTTAAAAAGGTGGATATGCTGGCATGCCCTACCACTCCTACGGTAGCCTTTAAACTGGGAGAAAAAACACAAGACCCTATACAGATGTATCTTTCGGACATATTTACCGTATCTGTAAACCTTGCAGGACTGCCAGCCATATCCCTTCCCATAGGCTTTGCTTTGGGTCTTCCTGTGGGTGGACAGCTAATAGGTAAACCCTTTGATGAAGGAACCCTTTTAAAGGTGTCTTATCTCTGGGAGCATACTTACAAACACTATGAGTTGGTACCTCTAAGTTAGATTATAATTCTGTTATGCGAGAAATACTCATCACAGATGTTTCACTCAGAGACGGCATACAGTCAGTGCTGGCAACTCGTGTAAGGACAGATGATATGCTTTATATTATTGAACTTCTTGATAAATGTGGTTTCTGGTCTTTAGAAGTCTGGGGGGGAGCCACTTATGATGTGTGTCTGAGATACCTCAAAGAAGACCCGTGGGAGAGGTTAAGGAAGTTCAAGGATGTGGCAAAAAACACCAGACTGGAAATGCTTCTGAGAGGTCAGAACATAGTAGGCTACAGACACTATCCTGATGATGTGGTGGAAGCTTTCGTCAAAAGAGCCTACGACAACGGCATAGAGGTCTTTAGAATATTTGACGCTCTTAACGATGTCAGAAACATGAGAAAGGCCATTCAGGTGGCAAAGAGCGTGGGTTCAACGGTAAAAGGGGTGCTTTCTTACACCATAAGCCCTGTGCATACGGTAGAGTATTATGTAAACATAGCAAAAGAACTGGTGGAACTGGGTATAGACATCATATCCATAAAGGACCAAGCTGGGCTTTTGTCTCCAAAGGTAGCTTATGATCTGGTGAGCGCTCTAAAGTCCGAGTTTCCAAAGTATCCCGTGCATCTTCATACGCAAACTACCGCAGACCTTGCTGAGATGGCTCAGCTCAAGGGTGTAGAGGCTGGAGTGGATATGATAGACACAGCCTTTTACAGCCTGTCATGCCAGACCTCTCACCCTCCGGGAGAGACAATGATATATGTCCTGAGGGAGTTTGGCTATAAAGTAAGCGTGGACGAAAAGCTATATCAGAAAGCAGGCGATGTGTTCAGAGAAGTCAGGAAAAAGTACTCCAGGTATGATGTTTTGCCTCCATACCCGGATGTGGGGGTCCTGTCTCATCAGGTTCCGGGTGGTATGATAACCAACTTTATAAGTCAGCTGAGAGAGCAGGGGATGGAGGACAAGCTGGAGCAGGTGCTGGAAGAAGTGAAGAAGGTCAGGGAAGATTTGGGATATCCACCTCTTGTGACTCCTACCAGTCAGATAGTAGGCTCTCAGGCATTTTTGAACGTGCTTCACGGCGAGAGGTACAAGGTGGTAACGAAGGAAACCAAAGACTATGTGAAGGGGCTTTATGGCAAACCACCCGCACCCATCAAAGAAGAGATAATAAAGAAGATTCTTGGAGAAGAGGAGACCATTTATCACATAAGACCTGCGGATCTGCTGGAGCCGGAGATGGAAAAGATAAGACAGGAGGCTCTGCAGGCTGGAGCAAGAAGCGAGGAGGATATTCTCTCTTATGCCCTCTTTCCTTTGGTAGCTAAGGAGTTCTTTGAGTGGAGGGAAAAGTTTGAAAAGGGTCAGGCTCTTCTACCTGAGCTGGAGGAGGGTATAAAAGAGCAGGAGAGGAAGGAAAAGGTGCCTGTGGAGTTCATCATAACGGTACACGGTGAGCAGTACCATGTGCAGATAGCAGGCAGAGGAGAGCCTACACATGAGGGTAAGACCTTCTTCATAAGGCTGGACGGTCAGCTAGAGGAGGTGCTCATAAAGCCGGTGCGAGAGATAGAGAGTGTAGGCATACCCTACGGTGATCTACCCGCAGGAGGAGAGGTAAAGCCCAGAAGACCCAGACCAGTAAGCATAGGCGATATTACTTCGCCCATCTCCGGTAAAGTAGTCAACATAAAGGTGAGCGAAGGCCAGAGGGTAAAGGAAGGAGATGTGCTTTTTGTGGTTGAAGCCATGAAGATGGAAAATGAGATCCACAGCCCTATAGATGGTACTGTAGAGGAAATACTTGTCTCGGTGGGTGAGGTAATAAACCCCGATGAGGTGCTTATAAAGATAAAGCCTGAGTTATGAGCGATATAAATGTATTCCTCCTTGAGGATGACCTGGACCTGGCGCAGATAGTTGAGTATAACCTTAGGAAGGAGGGATACTCGGTAAGGGTCTTTCACAGAGGAACACACCTTCTCAAGGCTATTGAGGAAGAAACTCCTGATCTGATGCTTCTTGATGTGATGGTTCCAGATTACGACGGCTTTAGAGTGGCAAGCGTTTTAAGGTCAAGAGTAGAGTTAAAAGATGTCCCCATCATATTTATAACCGTTAAGGATGCTGAAGAAGACAAACTCAAAGGATTTTCTCTCGGAGCGGATGATTACATAACAAAGCCCTTCTCTGTTAAGGAGCTTCTTGCACGAGTAAGAGCGGTGCTTAAAAGAGCAGGTAAGTTAAGCACGGGAGGTGTTTTCAAATTGGGAGAGCTGGAAGTGGATACCCAGAGGTACGAAGTCAGAAGGGGCAAAGAGAAGATAGAGCTTACACCAACGGAGTTTAAGATACTTGAAGCCCTACTTGAAAATTATGCAAGACCTGTAAGCAGGGAGTACCTTATAGAGGTCATACTCAAAAAAGATGTTTATGATAGGACCATAGATGTACACATAAAGAATCTCAGGGAGAAGCTGGGAAAAGAGGGACAGGCAATAAAAACAGTGAGAGGATTTGGTTATAAAATAGAGCTATGAAGTGGTTCATAATCACCTTTTTCAGCGTATACTCTTTGATGCACCTTTATGTGTTTCTCAGAATGATAAGACCCAACTTCTCAACGCAAAAGAGCCTTGCTTTTGTACTTCTTTTCTTTATCATGATCCTCTCCCCTGTTTTGTGGAGAACCATGGAAGGAAATGTGAGCAAAGACTTGGTTTACGTAGCAGCTTTAATTAGCCTTCTGTGGATGGGTTTTATGCTCTATCTTTTTATCTTTTCCTTCCTTCTTGATGCATACAGAGCTTTAGTCTTTCTAAGCAGGCATCTTTTGGGAATAAACCCTCTTCCTGTGCCTTCACCAAAAGTATCTCTTTACCTTGTGCTATTTTTGAGCATTTCTCTTTCCGCTTACAGCTACTATGAAACTTTGAGGCTTCATGTGGTGAAGATAAGCATAAAGACCGAAAAGTTACCGGTAGATAGGATAAAGATACTGCACATATCTGACATGCATTTAGGACCTGTTATGGGAGCTGATAAGATAGAGCTTGTAAAAGAAGTCTGGGAAAGGGAAAAGCCGGACCTTATAGTCTCTACAGGCGACCTTGTAGATGGAAACATGAGGGGGAAAGATGGGCTGGCGGATATGCTAAGGCTTATGACTGCACCTCTGGGAAAGTATGCAGTTTTGGGCAATCACGAATACTACAGGGGTGTAGAGCAAGCGCTGGAATTTACAGAAAGAGCAGGCTTTGAAATCCTGAGGGGTGAGTGGAAAGATTTAGGACCTCTTGTGGTGGTGGGTGTTGATGACGATGACTGCAAGTTTTTTAACGCATGCAAAGGGGAGCTAAGCGAACATTACCTTTTAAAGCAGGTGCCACATGAAAAGTTTGTTATCCTTTTAAAACACAAGCCAAAGCTACATCCTGAGGCGGTTGGACTTTTTGACCTTATGCTCTCAGGGCACACGCACGGAGGTGTTTACAAGCCAGTTGGTGAGTTCATACTCAAAAAGCTCTTTATAACCGACAGGGGACTTGTTAAGCTCGGTAGTTCTTACATTTATGTGAGCAAGGGAGTAGGCACAGGCGGACCACCCATGAGGCTTTTCTCACCTCCCGATGTGGCGGTTATAGAAATTATAAGCTCTGGAAAGCCATCTTCCTCTCAAGGCACGCCTTTACAAAAGAAACAAACAGCGGATGAGGCTCAAAAGGTTTACTTTTAAACTCCGGATGAAACTGACATCCTATGTACCATGGATGGTCTTTAAGCTCCATAATCTCCACAAGTCTCCCGTCGGGGGAAAGACCTGAAAATACAACGCCGTGATTTTCGTATATCTCTCGGTAGAAGTTGTTAAATTCGTATCTGTGCCTGTGCCTTTCGTAAACCATGTCTTTTCCGTATATGTCCCTTGCTTTACTGCCGGGCAACAGTATGCACGGGTAAGACCCAAGCCTCATGGTTCCACCAAGACGGTCTATAGACTTCTGCTCTTCCATAAGGTCTATGACTGGGTGGGGTGTGTGAGGGTCAAACTCGGTGGAGTTGGCTCCTTGCAGACCCAAAACATTTCTTGCAAATTCTACACACATGAGTTGCATACCAAGACATATACCAAATGTAGGTATTTTTTTCTCTCTTCCGTATCTCAAAGCTCTTATTTTGCCCTCTGTCCCTCTCTCACCAAAGCCTCCCGGAACTAATATACCATCCACTTGGGTCAGGTCCTTCTCATCAAAATCCTCCGCATTTATCCACTTTATGCTCAATTTTACCTTGTTGGCTATTGCGCCGTGAAGCAAAGCCTCATGAAGACTTTTGTAAGAGTCTTTTAAGTAAATGTACTTTCCTACAACGCCTATTTTTATTTCCTTATTAGCGTTTTTTATAGTTTCCATTATTCTATCCCACTTTGTAGGCACTTCTCTGTAGGTAAGGCCTAAGCGCTCCGCTATAATTCTATCCACACCTTGCCTTTTGAATATTATCGGCACTTCGTATATGTATTCCACATCTGGGGCAGAAATCACTGATGGCTCACTGACGCTGGTAAAGAGGGATATCTTCTCCTTTATACTCTTGGGAAGCTCAAACTCAGACCTGCAGATGATCATGTCAGGCTGTATGCCTATGGCTCTAAGTTCCTTTACCGAGTGCTGTGTAGGTTTAGTTTTTAACTCTCCAACGCTCTTTATGTAGGGTACATAAGTCACATGTATAAAAAGCACATCCTCCCTTTTGGATTCAAGGGACATCTGCCTTATAGCTTCCAAAAAGGGTAAGCTTTCTATATCTCCCACAGTGCCACCCACTTCCACTATAGCTATGTGGTTGTCTCCTTCCACAGACCTTATTAGCCTCTTTATTTCGTCGGTGATATGGGGTATAACTTGCACTGTGGCACCAAGGTAATCCCCCCTTCTTTCCCTTTCCAAAACATTAAAGTAAACCCTTCCTGCGGTTACATTGTTGTTTCTGCCCATGCGTGAGAAGGTAAACCTTTCGTAGTGACCAAGGTCCAGGTCCGTCTCGGCTCCATCCTCGGTAACATACACCTCCCCGTGCTGATAAGGACTCATGGTACCGGGGTCCACATTCAGGTAAGGGTCAAGTTTTTGAAAGGTCACTCTGTATCCCATCTCTTCAAGAAGGGAGCCTATGGATGCGGAAGTGACACCTTTCCCAAGGGCGGATAGCACACCACCTGTAACAAATATAAACTTTGCCATGTAAGAATATTTTAACTGAGCTAAAGCATACCTTAAATCCGTTAATAAAATAACTTAAGACACCATGAGGAAGATAGTAAGCTCCATAAACCTCAGAGAGGACAGGTTGCCACCTGGACAGAAATGGATAAGCTCTCCTATTGTTTACGATATAGTGCAAGAGCTTCCTGATTGGGACATAAAGAGCTACACCTTTAAAGTTTTTGGCCTTGTCAAAAACCCCTTAGAGCTTTCCTATGAGGAGATGCTCAAGATGCCAGCTGTAGAGCTTGTAGCTGATTTTCACTGTGTGACACGCTGGAGTGTAAAAGACATACAATGGGAAGGTGTACCTACTAAATATATATTGGAGTTGGCAAAGCCAGAAGAAAAAGCCAAGTTTGTGATGATACACTGTCTTGAGGGATACACCACCAACATACCCATTGAGTATCTTTTAGAGGAGGACACAATTCTGGCATACAGAATGAACGGGCAGGTTCTTCCCAGAAGACATGGCTATCCTTTGAGATTGGTATTGCCAAAGCTTTACGCGTGGAAAAGTGCCAAGTATGTGTGGGGTATGGAGTTTATGGAAAAGGACAAGCCTGGATTTTGGGAGCAAAGAGGATATAATATGAGAGGTGATCCGTGGAGAGAGGAGAGGTACTGGTAAGGCTAAACAGATTTATATCCATGTGCGGGGTAGCTTCCAGGAGGAAGGCAGATAAGCTTATAAAGGAGGGTAAAGTCAAAGTCAATGGCATTACTATAAAGGAGATGGGCTACAGGGTGGACCCTCAAAAGGATGTGGTAGAGGTGGAAGGAAGAGTTATAAAAGCACCCAGATACCGGTATGTCATCCTAAACAAGCCCTGCTGTTATCTTAGTTCCTTAGCAGAGGGAAAAGACGGCAAAAAGAGCATAAAGGAGCTCATCAAGAACATACCAGAGAGGGTTTATCCTGCGGGGAGGCTTGACTACAATGCGGAGGGGCTTTTGGTCCTTACCAACGACGGGGAGCTTGCCAACAGGATCATGCACCCAAGGTACAAATTAAAAAAAACTTACTTGGTTTGGGTGGAGGGAAGGGTAAACCCAAAAACATTGAAAGAGATGGCAAAAGGCGCGCATCTGGAAGATGGTTTTGCCAGGCCTGACAAGGTCAGGATAGTGAAAATGCAAAAGGATAGCACACTGCTGGAGGTGGTCTTCCACGAGGGAAGAAAGCACATAGTCAAAAGATTTATGGCCAAGTTTGGACACAAAGTAAAAGCACTAAAGCGTACAGCCATAGGTCCTATAAAACTGGGAAAACTCCCACCCGGAAAGTGGAGAGACTTAACAGCGGAGGAGCTAAGCTTATTGAGGCGAGCTTTGGGTTTGGAGAGCAAGCATGGAATGGCTTTATAAGTTTTTGTTTTTGCTTGCGCTTTCCTTCCTTGTTTTTGTGTTTATCTTCAGGCTTGTGGTTATAAAAAGGGCAAAGGCTATGAGAGGCAAAAGGGTGAGATTTATAGAGGAAGGTTTCCTTTATTTTTACTCCGAGCGATGCACTGCTTGCAAAGCTATGAAACCACAGATAGAAAAGCTAAAGGAAAAAGTTCCTGTGAAGGAGGTGGATGTTTTCTCACCGGAGGGGTCTTTGTTGGCAAGGGAGCTTGGCATAATGGCAACACCCACCACTCTGTATGTAAAGGATGGGATAATTCAAAAGGCTTTTGTGGGTGTGGTAAAGTGCGATCGTTTGCTGTCTGAAAGCTTAGAGGAAGGAGGCTAAAAATGAAGAAACTTTACGAACTTATAAATGAGCTATCTATGCTCTTTGCAAATCATGTTATATGCATGAATAACCTTAGGAAGGCAATAAGGGAAGGCGAGCCTTTTGAACACAAGGACTGTCATGCATGCAATTTTGGAAAGATGTGGGATGAGGAGGTGGCTTCTAAGATAGATGCCCAGAACCAAAAACCCGAGGACAAAAAAGCCATAGAGCAGGCTGAGAGTATCTCAACAGAGCTTGTGCAAAAGCTTACAGAGCTGAAAATCATGTCAAAAGTTAGACAGGCGATGTAATAAATTAAACTATATGTATAGTAGCATAATAATAAGAGGAGCAAGAGAGCATAACCTGAAGGATATAAATCTTGATATACCTAAAAACAAGCTTGTTGTCATTACAGGTCCTTCTGGGAGTGGTAAGTCCTCTCTTGCCTTTGACACCATATACGCCGAGGGGCAGAGAAGATATGTAGAGTCGCTTTCTTCTTACGCAAGGCAGTTTTTGGGTATTATGGAAAAGCCCGATGTGGATATTATAGAGGGTCTTTCCCCCGCCATCGCCATAGACCAAAAAACCACATCCAAAAACCCCCGATCCACAGTAGGCACAGTTACAGAAATATACGACTACATGAGGGTCCTATGGGCAAACATAGGTAAACCACACTGTCCTATGTGTGGACGGCTTTTAGAAGGGCTCTCCGCTCACGAGATGCTGGAAAAGATATGGGAAAGGTACCAAGGAAAGCGCATAAGCGTTCTCTCGCCAATAGTCAGAGGCAAAAAGGGAGAGTTTAAGGAGCTTCTAAAAGAGCTTTATATGAAAGGCTTTTCAAGGGTTAGAGTGGATGGAGAGTACAGAAGGATAGAGGAAATCCCTCCTTTGGAGAAAAACAGAAAACACACCATAGAGGTGGTTATAGACAGACTTACGTTTGAGCTGGATGAAAGGGCAAGACTTTTGAGCGCTATAGAAAAAGCCTTAGAGCTTTCAAAAGGTCTCTTGGTGATTGAAGATGTGGATGCAAAGCACGAGGAGGTCTTTAGCGAAAGGCTAACATGTCCAGATCACGGTTTTTCCCTTCAGGAGCTTTCTCCAAGGCTATTCTCTTTCAACTCTCCTTACGGTGCTTGTCCCACCTGTAAAGGCTTGGGTGTAAAGTGGGAGGTGGTTACCAAACTTTTGGTGGACGAGGACGAACCTGCGGTGGATGCCTTTAGGATAGCAGAAACGAGCTTTTTCAATTACATTAGGTATACCGTAATAAACATACTTCGCCAGATGGGCTATGACCCAAAAATCAAATACTATGCGCTCCCTGAGAGTGTAAAAAACCTTCTCCTTTACGGAGGTGAGGTCAAAGGTTATACGTTTGAGGGTATAGTCAAGCACCTTGAAAAACGGTTTATGGAAGAAGATTCAGAGAAGATAAGGGAGGAGATAAGCGAGTACATAAAGGAAAAGCCATGTCCTGCATGCAAAGGCTCAAGGCTGAAGGATGAGGCTCTTTCGGTGTTGGTGATGGGTAGAAACATATGGGAAGTTTGCAATATGCCCATAGATCAAGCGAGGGAGTTCCTTTTGGGACTTCTCAAGAGCCTAACAGGAAGGGATTACTTGGTGGCTGAAAAGCTTGTAAAAGAAATAACAGACAGGCTCGGCTTTTTGATAGATGTAGGGCTTGATTACCTTGACCTTGCAAGGTCAGCTTCTACACTATCAGGCGGTGAAATGCAAAGAATAAGGCTTGCCACCCAGATAGGTTCCAAGCTCACAGGCGTGCTTTATGTGTTAGACGAGCCTTCCATAGGACTTCATCCCAGGGATACTCACAGGCTTATAAAGACCTTAAGACATCTCAGAGACTTGGGCAATAGTGTAATCGTAGTTGAACACGACCCTGAAACTATAATGGCCGCGGATTGGGTGATAGATATGGGTCCGGGTGCCGGAAAGATGGGAGGCAATGTTGTGGCTCAGGGTACTGTAGAGGATATTATGAACCATCCTGATTCTCTTACAGGTGCTTATCTTTCTGGAAGGCTCACCATAAACATGCCAGAGGTCAGAAGAAAGCCAAAAGACATGTGGATAAGGATAGTGGGTGCGAGAAAGCATAATCTGAAGAATATCACCGCTGAAATACCTTTGGGACTTTTTGTGTGTATTACAGGTGTTTCTGGGAGTGGAAAATCTACCCTTATATATGACATTCTTTGGAATTACGCAAGAGCAGTGTTTTACGGGGGCCAGGCAGAAAAAGAAGGCTTTGATAAGATAGAGGGACTTGAACACATAGACAAAGTGATCAATGTGGACCAATCACCCATAGGTAGGACTCCCAGAAGCAACCCTGCCACATATACAAAACTTTTTGACCTCATAAGGGACCTCTTTGCCAGCACTCCAGAAGCAAAGGCAAGAGGATATACTGCAGGAAGGTTTTCCTTCAATGTAAAAGGAGGAAGGTGCGAGGCGTGTCAAGGAGAGGGAGTGATAAAGGTGGAGATGCATTTTCTTCCACCCGTTTATATAACATGCGATGTGTGCAAGGGCAAAAGGTACAACAGAGAGACGCTGGACATACTCTTTAAGGGCAAGAACATAGCAGATGTTTTGGATATGACGGTAGATGAAGCTTACGAATTTTTCTATCACCACACAGCTATAAGAAGAAAGCTCCAGCTGCTTAAAGATGTAGGATTGGGATACATAAAGCTTGGGCAACCTGCCACTACGCTTTCGGGTGGAGAAGCTCAGAGGATAAAGCTGGCAAGAGAGCTATCTAAGAAGGATACGGGAAGAACCCTTTACCTTTTGGACGAACCTACCACCGGTCTTCACATGGATGATGTGAAAAAACTTATTGAGGTCCTTCAAAGACTTGTGGATAAGGGAAATACAGTAGTTGTTATAGAACACAATTTAGATGTCATAAAGTGCGCCGATTGGATAATAGACCTTGGACCGGAAGGTGGAGAAAAGGGAGGATATGTGGTAGCCTGCGGTCCTCCTGAGGAAGTTATGGAAAACCCCTCTTCTTATACAGGCTTATATCTCAAAAGGTATATCTCAGAAACCGCCAGCAAGAGCTCATATACTCCTACTCTTCCGCAAGGTGGTACTCAACAAAGGGAACAAGCACATCTTTAAAAAAGGCTTTTACCTCTTGCGTCTTTCCATCAGCGTAGCCACACTAAGAAAGCATGGTGGGAGATGTTTCTCTAACCTCTAACTCTCTTTACCGCCAAAACACTAGAATGTATTTCCCTTTTTAGAAGTTTCTCAGTATTTATCTATTGTAAGTAGGCTTGTAAGGGTATTTGGGAGCACCCGTATCGCCCAAAACCTTACCTTGTATATTCATACCGTAAAGGTCAAAGGGAGAGTCGTGGTAGGCTTTTCTGGTTTTTTCTACAGAACCTTTCCACCTTGGGTCCTGAGGTCTTTCGTGCCCGTTAATGTATGTAGATACTGCTATTGCCTCTTCCGGGGTTAGGCTGTAGCTAAGTGCGTAGGGCATATTACCCCATACGAACTGCGCAGCAGTCAGAACTCCGTGCATACCAGCACCCCAGTTATAAGATTTGCTTCCCCAGAGGGGAGGGAAAATAGTCTCTCCGTTGGCAAACTTACCCTCGCCATTGTGCCCGTGGCACACCGCACAGGCACTCTGGTATATTTGCTTGCCTTTGCTGTATTCCGCTACAGGGTCGTAATTCTTGAGTTTTTCTATCTTGGGATAGCCCCTGCCGGGAGTGCTTCCTTCACCGATTTTTAGCCCCTTAGACAGCCAGTAGAAGTAGCTTTCTAAAGCAACCATCACCTTGCTGTCAAAGGCTGGACCCTTTCCGTTCATACTGAATCTAAAGCATTCGTATATCCTCCTCTGGTTGGTGTTGACCATATTATTTTTGGACCTGTATGCAGGATAGTTGGGATAAGCTCCCCACATTGGTGCAGAGAAAGACATCCTTCCTGCATCTATGTGGCAGTTGGTACAGCTAAGAGCATTCCCAGAAGCACCTTCTGAATATTTTGGAGTGTCTGTGAATATTAGGTATCCCAGCTTTACCATCTTTCCAAATTCGTTGTCGGGAATCTCCCACGGATTAGGGGGATTATGAAACTGTTGTTTCCCACCTATATCTGCAGCACTCAGCTTAGCCGGTCTATCGTACTGAACCTCCAGGTATGGATCTTTCTGATACGTAGACTCTTTGGGAGGAGCAGGCACCTTCTGAGATGCTAGCCAGAGAGAGACTGCCTTTATCTCCTCTTCTGTCATCCTTAAAGTGCTAAACGTTCCCCCACCTCAAGAAGTTCTTTGTTTTCATGTTCAACCTTACCTGAGGATGTGTTAACAGGCTTCAAACTAGCAAAATACTGGGCTACCGCTTTCATCTGACTTTGTAGGCTTTGAGCTGAGCTACCATATAGTTCATAGGAAGTCCTGCAAGCCTCGGATAACCAGCCTGAGGCATACCCTCCCCCTTCGCACCATGACAGGATATGCACGCAGGAGTGTTGCTCAAGCCCTGCACAGCTATTTTCTTACCCTCGCTTTGGTAGTTTTCACCTGATAAGAGCTCTTTTCCGGCCCCAGCCGCCAGCAGTGCAAACCCGAGGACTGAAGTCAGCGTTAAGTATCCACTCTTTTTCATATTTGAACCTCTAATTTTAATATACGCTGGGTGTTTAATAAATTATAATCCTAACCATGTACAGGTCCATCTTTTACGGCTCTTTGACCACAATTCTCATAATAGCCCTGACTGCCCTTTACATTCTCAAAAAGACCCTTTCAAAAGATGTCCTTGGTATGCTTTTGCTTTTGGAAAAGAGGTATCTTTTCCTTGCTCTGCTCAGCATGTTCTTTTACCACACCTTTGACAACATAAGGCTCTTCATACTTTCAAGGGCTATGGGACTTAGATACTCTTTTATGTATGGCTACATAGTGTCCTTCATAAACACCTTTGGTGCAACGGTCACACCAGCTCATGTGGGAGGAGAAGTTTTGTCGGTGTACACACTCATGAGGAAAGGTGGTAAGCTTCACAAGGTTATGAGCGTGGTAACTATGAAAACCTTAACAGGTGCTTCCTTTTTCATCTTAGCCTTGCCACTAACTGCCTATGCTCTTTTTAAAAATCCTTCTCAGGCAAAAGATCTTCTTGAGCTGATTATTGTGGTTTTAGCTATAACTGGAACCATATACTTATTTGTAAGGGTGTTTTTAAAGAGAAGCCCTTCCAACGGAAAGCTCACTACCAAAATAAAAAATACCTTAAAGAGATATGCTGTTACTATGAAGATATTTTTGAGGGACAAAAAGAGCTACATACTGGGTGCAGTTGTAAGTAGTGTGTTGCTTTACATATCTTTTCTTTCTGTGGGTGTTTTTCTAGTCAAAGCCTTTCATGTAAAGGTTGACATGGTGAGCGTATTTTTTAACCAGCTCTTTCTGGTTTATGCCATTTTTGTGAGTCCTACACCCGGAGGTAGCGGTGTGGGTGAGCTGGGAGCGCTTTCCGCCTTTTCCCCATTTCTTGAGCCTTTTCTTCTGGGTATCTTTGCCCTTCTGTGGAGATTTTTTAGCCAGTACCTTAGCGCTTTAATAGGGGGTGTTCTTCTTTCTGCGCTTTTGCTTATTGACACAAAAAAGCTTAAATATGGGAGTTAGCCTTCTGGACCTTACAAACCCTTACAGCTGGGCAGTAAGCTTGAGAAACCTTCTTTATGACTGGGGAGTTTTTAGAGTCTGTAAGCTTGGTGTTCCTGTCATAAGTGTTGGTAATTTATCTGTGGGTGGCAGTGGAAAGAGTAGTCTTGTAAGGTATCTGGCTCAGCATCTGGCAGATAAGTTTCATGTTTGCATACTCTCAAGAGGCTACAAGAGAAAGAGCAAGGGGACTAAGATAGTCTCATACAGAGGTGATCTGATGGTAAGCTGGAAAGAGGCAGGAGACGAGCCTTTTATGCTTGCCAAGGTCCTAAAGGGGGTGAGCCTTGTGGTGGACGAGGACAGATGCAGAGGTGGGGCTTTTGCAGTCAAAGAGCTGGGCGCAGAGGTTATAATCCTTGATGATGGCTTTCAACACAGAAGACTCTACAGAGACTTGGACATACTTTTGCTAAAGGAGGTGGACCTCAAGGATCATCTCCTTCCCTTTGGCAGGCTCAGAGAACCAATTTCCTCTATTTATAGAGCTGACGCTCTGGTTTTATCTTATCAGGATATTAAAGAGTGGGATGTAAAACTTCCAAAACCCACCTTTAGGCTCTGGAGGAAAGATTGGAGGATCCTTGATAGCCAAGGAAGAGTTTTAAATGACTGTAGAGGGCTTGAATTTATTGCCTTCTCTGGCCTGGGTGATAACGAGCAGTTTTTTAAAACCTTGGAGCGCCTGGGAATTAAAGTGGTTAAAAAACTCTCCTTCAGGGATCACTACCATTACAAAGACATGAAGCTCTCAGAAGACCATCTTTACATAACCACTCTGAAAGACTTGGTAAAACTCCCTCCAAACAAAAACATATACTACCTTGATTTTTCCATTGAGGTTCCTGGGTTGATGGAGCTTGTGGAGAGTGTTATAATTAGAGAGCAGAGGGCTGGTAGCTCAGCAGGCAGAGCAACGGACTCTTAATCCGTGGGTCGCGGGTTCGACTCCCGCCCAGCCCATTTGATAGAATGAAGTTTAAAGAGCTTTCCCAGTACTTTCAGAGATTGGAAGAGACCACAAGCAGATTGGAAATGTCCAACATTCTGGCAGACATGCTTGGCAAAGCAACATACGAAGATATAGACAAAATGGTTTATCTCACTCTTGGAGAGATACTGCCACCTTTCAGGGGCATTGAGCTCGGTGTATCCGAAAAGCTAATGACGGAAGCTCTTTCTAAATCTTCCAACACAAAAATCTCTGAAGTGGAAAAACTTTACAAGCTCACCGGGGACCTGGGAGAGGTGGCTTATAAGCTGGTAAATTGGGAAGGGAGAGACCTCACTGTCGGGCAGGTTTATGACGAGATTTTGGATATAGCAACAACAAGGGGCACAAAAGATAAAGTCCTCAGAATAATGAGTCTTCTGAAAGGTCTTTCAAATCTGGAAGCCAAGTACATCACAAGAATAATAGTGGGTAGGCTCAGGCTGGGTGTGGGAGACGCCACACTGATAGAAGCTCTGGCTAATCTTGTTGGTGGCAAGGAACACAAAACAGACATAGAAAGAGCATATAACCTCTGTTCTGACCTTGGTTTGGTAGCAAAAACTCTCATACAGAAAGGCTTGGAAGGCATAAGGAGCTTTAAAGTGCAGGTAGGCTATCCCATCAGGATGGCTCTTGCAGAGAGAGTTACAAATGCAGAGGAGATAGTTAGAAGGCTTGGAAGGTGTGCAGTAGAAGCCAAGTACGACGGCTTTAGACTTCAGGTGCACAAAAAAGACAAAGATGTAGAAATATATTCCAGGAACCTGGAGAGGATGACGGACATGTTCCCCGATGTAAAGTCAGCTATTTTACAGCATATAAAGTTCAGAGAGTTGGTGCTGGAGGGTGAAGCTATAACCTACAACGAGGAGACGGGAGAGTTTTACCCTTTTCAGATAACCATACAGAGGAAGAGAAAGTACGGTGTATATGAGTATGCAAAAGAATTTCCCCTAAAGCTCTTTGCCTTTGACCTGCTTTACTTGGAGGGTGAGGACTTTACTTCAAAACCTTTCATAGATCGCAGGAGGAAGCTGGAGGAGATACTCCCAAAAAACTCGCTCATACTTCCCTCAGAAATGTTTATAACCGATAGCGTCAAAGAGATAGAGAGATTCTTTGAGGATGCTGTGGCGAGAGGCTTAGAGGGTATAATGGCAAAGAGGTTAGACGCTCCTTACACTGCCGGTTCAAGAAACTTCAACTGGATAAAGCTAAAGAGGAGCTACAAAGGTTCCCTTGCTGACACCATAGATGTGGTTATAGTGGGATACTTTTACGGAAAGGGAAGCAGGGCAAAGTTAGGAATAGGAGCTCTGCTGACAGCCCTCTATGACCCTGCAACAGATACCTTTAAAACTGTCAGCAAGGTAGGTTCAGGCTTTACCGAAGAGGAGTGGATAAAACTCAAAGAGATGCTGGATGAAATAAAACTTCCCCACAGACATGCAAGGGTTGACTCCCTTCTGGAAGCTGATGTTTGGGTTGAGCCTAAGTATGTAATAACGGTGAATGCCGACGAAATAACCAGATCTCCACTTCATACAGCTGGAAGGACCACAGAAGAACCGGGCTTTGCCCTAAGATTTCCAAGAGCTGTTGGATTTATAAGGAGCGACAAAAGAGCAGAGGATGCCAACACAGTGGAAGAGATAGAGAACATGTACAAGATGCAGAAAAGAGTAAGTGTTGAGTAGTGGCGGTGGGAGGACTCGAACCTCCGACCTGAGACTTATGAGATCTCCGCTCTAACCAGCTGAGCTACACCGCCTCGGTTTAAATATTATAAACCACTCCCACCTATGTATCAACAGCATTAGAGCCCTACCCTTATCTTAAAAGGCTGACCATAGGGAGGGTTAAGCTGTGATGACTGCACTTGAACATCTTTGTATTTACCTTGAAGACTTTGAGTAAGTAGTGAAAGGGATGGTGTGTAGCCTTCTATAGTTATGCTTTTACCATCGTAATAAAGGTTCACTATCTTAGTTTTTGCAGGAAGGACCTCCACCAAGTTGGCAAAAGCCTTCAGAAAGCTCTCCCCTTTGAGTAGCTGTAGCACTGTCCTTTTTGCATTAACTTCCTTTAGCTTAGTCTCGTACCTATCCGCCAGGGGCTGTAGCTTTTCTATCTCCTCATTTACCCTATTTAACTTACCTTTTAGGTAGTAAAGGTCGTAAGCCATAGCACCTAAACCCAAAAGAAGGAAGATAAAAACTCCTGCTGCTGTGTAGAGGTATCTTTTGCCAATTTTAATTGGAAAAAACCTGCGCCTATCGTAAAAGACAGGTTCCAAAGGCTCACCTTTTAAAAGCGCCTCCAGAGCCAAACATGCAACGCTGTATTCATCCTCAATAACTTTGCCGTCCGCCTTCTCCGATAGCACTGTGTCTGTGAGCTTACCATCCTTTATAAGCACCTTCTCATAAAGCCCCTCCCTTAAGTTCCTGTAAAAGAGTCCATCCCCTAAGTATCTGTAAAGAGCGGGTGATGGAACAAGGAACCTCAGGTTAGGCAAGCTTAGGAGTTCATCGTACAAAGATTGAGGTATGGCAAATATCAGACACTCCACCTCCTTTTCCGATGCTTCCAAAGGTAAGACGCTTACCGTTAAAGGTTCCTTAAGAGGAAATATCTCTTCTATGTTTAATATAACTGCCTCTTTTATGTCTTCGAGCGCCTCAACAGGAAAGCTGTACTTCCTTACGAAAAGTACATCTCTTCCTATGGCTACACCTAAGGACTTACCAACCGAGACCTTTTTGAGTTCCTCAAAGCTTGTTATACGAAACCTTCCCTCGTGCGAACATGCATATATACCCCCGCGCGTTAGCTCTATCCCAATGTTTTCTTTCCTAAACTTCATATCTCAAAATCTTTCAGATACTTAGCTCTTGCGGGATGCCTGAGTTTTCTTATAGCTTTGGTTTCTATTTGTCTTATCCTCTCCCTAGTTACATTGAACATCTTGCCTATCTGCTCTAAGGTGTACTCTGTACCATCAACAAGTCCATACCTGTACATGAGGATCTCCTTTTCTTTTTCTCCCAAAGTGCTTAGCACCTTTATAAGCTGTTCCCTGAGGAGTTTTCTTGAAACTTGCTCCTCAGGTGATAAGACACTCTTGTCTTCTATAAAGTCTTTGAGGTGAGTTTCTTCGTCGTCCCCTATGGGTGTCTCAAGAGATATAGGCTCTTGAGAAGTTCTCATAACCTTCCTCGCCTTTTCCACCGATATGCCCAGATATTTAGCTATCTCCTCAGGGAAAGGTTCGCGCCCCAGCTCCTGAAAGAGTTTTTTGTGAGCCTTTGTAATGTCGTTGATGGTTTCTATCATGTGAACTGGTATTCTTATGGTCCGCGCCTGATCCGCTATAGCCCGGGTTATAGCCTGCCTTATCCACCATGTGGCATAGGTGGAAAACTTATAACCTTTTCTGTAATCGTACTTGTCTACTGCCTTCATAAGACCTATGTTGCCTTCCTGTATAAGGTCCAGAAAGTGCAAACCTCTGTTGACATACTTTTTAGCGATAGACACTACGAGCCTTAGGTTACACTTGACCATAACTTGCTTTGCTTTTGTTACCTTTGTCCTGCCTTCCTTTATGATGTGCATTACTCTATCCAGCTCCTCTGGCAAAACCCCCAACTCTTTTCTAAGTTCTTTTACCTCCCTCTCAAGGGTTAGATACTCACTCCTAAGAACCTGAAATCTGGCAAATCCATAACCCGCCCTCTCTGCCCTGAGCTGCAGGTCCTGTCTTTGATCGTAAAACTTTATCAGCTCTTCCACATTGGGATATATGCTTTCTAACTTTTTCCTTCTTGCTTCATACTCTTTTAACCTCTTGGTGTACCTTTTATACAGGTTTAAAAGTTCGTCTGCTATCTTTTCAAACTTGGAATACTTGAGTTTCATATCCTTTAATACTCTGTTCATCTTGGCATGTTTCTCAAGATACTTCCTTTTGTCTTCTGGTGTTTGATATTTAAGGTAAAGCTCCCTCCAGACAAGCGCTTCTTTGTATGCCTTTGCAAGCTCAAGACCCTTTTCAATGAAGTATCTTTCAAGGTGTTCGTGGCTCTCCTCATACTCCTCCACCGTTTTGCTCTCATCCATTGTATCCATCAGGTCCGTAGCTTTTATCTTTCCGTTGCAAACATTTCCCCACTCTCTCAACACCCGGTCAATAAGAAAGGAAGTTCTCAAAAGCCCTCGCCTCATGATCTTCCTCCCCATCTCTATCTGTTTTGCGTACATGATCTCCTCTTCCCTACTCAGAAGGGGTATCCTTCCCATCTCTCTAAGATAAAGTTTTACCGGGTCGCCATCTCTTGCGGTCAGAAGGAGGTTTTCCGTTGACACAGTAAACTCGTCGCCATGCTCCAGCTCCTCTGTTATTTCTTCACTCTCTATGATCCTTACGCCCCTTTCCTGAAGGAAGTCCATGATCTCTTCGTATGCTTCTGAATCAACAACATCTTCCCCTAAAGCTTCGTTAATCTCGTCATAGGTTACATACCCTTTCTCACCGAGTTCCATGAGCTTTTTTATGTTGTCCTTACTCAGCATACCTTACCTCCTTCATAAATTTTTATAATATAGTTCCCTTGAGATCATTGGCAACGAGCGTAGCTTACCTGACATGTAAAAAGTCCTCAACGGACCTCTTTGGTACTCTGATGGGTTCTTCTGCTGGATATCCTATGGTAAGTATGGAGACAGGCTTCCAAGATCCCGGTACGCCAAGAAACTGCTTCAATCCATTTTCGTCAAAGGCACCTACCCAGCATGTGCCCAAACCCATCGCAGTTGCTGCAAGTTGAGCATAGGCACAGGCTATGGTGGCATCTTGAAGGCTGTAGAGTTCCAGACCTCTCCTGCCATACTTCCACACATTCCTCTCTGGGTTGGCAAAGAATAGAAGGATAGCAGGAGCCTCTGCAATAAACCACTGATTTAAGGCAAATCTTGCCACCTGCGCCTTCTTTTTTTCGTCGCTTACCAACACTACCTCAAAGGCTTGCAGATTACCAGCAGATGGTGCCATACTTGCAGCTTTTAGTATCCATTGTATCTTCTCTTTCTCCACAGGATCTTTCCTGTAGCTTCTCACCGAATGTCTATTTTTTATCACTTCAAAGAACTCCATTTTTTAGAAGCTCCATAACTTCCTCGTCCCTTACCTCGTGAAAATCTCTGTAAAACATACCTACTGCAAAGCTCGGCTCGTCAGACTCATAATAACAGTAAACCTCATCAGCATACTCCTTTATCTTTCTTATGGTATCTGTGGGACACACAGGAGATGCAACAAGAACTTTCACAGCGCCCTTCCTCTTGACAAAGTTTACACCCGCTATCACCGTATAACCTGTTGCTATGCCATCGTCAACAACTATCACCTCCCTGTCTCTTACCTCTGGCATTTTCCCCTTTAGAAAATTCCTTTCCCTTTCCCTTATCTTTTTAAGCTCCTCCTGAGCCACCTGCTTTATGGCGTCTTCAGAGATCTTAAAGTAGCCCACAGTTTTTCTGTCAAGGTAGACCTCACCGTCAGGGTCTATGGCTCCAAAGGCAAGCTCCGGATTTTGAGGTACGCCCAGCTTTCTCACTATAAGCAGGCTCATGGGAAGGCTTAAAACTCGTGCCACCTCCTTTGCCACAACCACCCCACCCCTTGGTATACCAAGAACTATTGGGTTTAACTCTCTGTCTATCTTATCCTTTATATACTCCCCCAACAGAATTCCTGCGGATACTCTATCGGAAAAAACCATCTTAAATTAAATATATGAGCAAACGCAGGAAAGACAAGGTAAAGATGGAACACAGCTTACTGGAAGGTCTTGAGAAACACCTGAGAATTATATCGTCTTTTGAAAGTGTAAAAAGCATAATACCCGGCAGAATATCAAGACAGAACAGAGGAAGAGGTTCAAAAGGGATATTCTTAAAGTATAGAACTTCCACGGGTTTCAAGCTTCTTTACAAGACTGGCACATCCACTCAAGAGGTGTTTGTAGTGTGCACTGACAGTGAAGCTTTTGAAAGACAGTTTAGAGAAGTTTATAAATACGAAGTATAGCCTTGTGAAGCAAAAGAGGGTCGTAAGTGCCTAAATCTTCAAGTAGCCATCCATCACCTCCAGTGATTATCAAAGAAAACTCTTTAAAGTAGTGAGTTTTTAGCTCTTCAAGGACAGCTTTTATAAAGCTCTTAGCTTCTTTCATTATCCCACCTAAAAGAGCAGTTTTTGTGTCCCTTCCCAGAAACACCTCTTGCACTTTTTCAAGATTTATGTAAGGGACAAGTTCAGCTCTCTCCGAGAGGCATCTTAGTTTTCCAGAAAGACCAAGACTTATAAACCCACCTTCAAACACACCATCCACCAAAGCATCAAGCACAAGGGCTGTGCCGGAGCTGACTACAAGAGCGTTGTCTGAGTAAAAGCTAAGAGCGCCATAAAGGTTTAAAAGCCTGTCTATACCCACCTTCCTGGTATCAAAGGAGGCTCTCAGAGGTACACATTCATGCGTTATAAAGTCGGCATTTTTGAAAACCTCCATCAGAGTGAAGTTCAGGGAAGGCTTTACAGATGCTATATAAACCTTATCATAGTCACCTTTAAGCTCTTCTACTTTTTCGTGGGCAAACTTTCCCAAAAAAATAAGCTCATTTTTTTCAAAAAGACAGGCATCAACGCTGGTGTTTCCCACATCAAGAATCAAAACTTTGGTAAACCTTTGTCCCTTCATTGCTAACATCAAGCACCAGATACCTTGCTGACACCCCCTCCTCCTCAAAAGCTTTCACCATAGCCTTCCCTATAGACTCAAAGTTCTCCGTTGAAAAGCTTGCTATGGAAGGTCCAGCACCGCTCAGAAAGACCGCCAGAGCCCCTTCTTCATAAGCTCGCTCCAACACGCGGTAAAATCCCGGTATCAGCTTAGCTCTGTGTGGCTGATGCAGTCTGTCTTTTACCGCTTCTTTTAAAAGCTCATACCTTTTCTGACACAGACTGGCTATCATAAGGCTGGCTCTTTGCACATTGCCGACAGCATCCGACAGACTAACCATCTGTTTTAAAACCTTCCTTGCTTCATGTGTGGAAAGCTCAAAATCTGGCACTGCTACCACCAGCTTTATGTCTTCTGGAAAGTCCAGCTTTGTGTAAATGACTTTATCCTCATCCAGAAGGGATATGACAAAACCACCCACCAGAGCTGGAGTGAGATTATCAGGATGTGGTTCCAAACTGAGAGCTATCCTTAACTTTTCCTGATGACTCATACTTTTTCCGTGTATAATCTCGCAGGCGGTTATACCACCTATTATGGCTGTTGCGGACGAACCCAAGCCTCTTGCGGTAGGAACTCTATTCTTCTGGACAACCTTTAAAGGTTTTGCCTCAACTCTAAGGCGCTGGCAGGCTTTAAGATAGGCTTTTATAAACAGGTTGTTTTCATCCCTTGGAAGATGCTCACCCTCACCCTCTATGTAAACCCTAAAGCTCTCCCATTCCTCTACCAGAAACTCGTTGCGCAGGTTAAGGGCAAGCCCAAAAGCATCAAAACCGCATCCAAGATTGCTGGTGCTTGCAGGAACGCTTATGCCAAGCATGGAAGTATTTTAAGGCAACACATTTATGCTGACTATCCTTCTGTATATGTTGGTGAGCATATCCCTCTCCAGCCTGTTTTTTTCTACCCTCTTCACAGGAGTATAGCTTCCGTCATCCCTCACAATGCCGTAAAGAGCGTGGTACACAACAGGGTCTCCCTCCTCTATACCTCCGTAGATCATAACATGACCCTTAAAGAAGATGAGAGTCCTGAAAGGTGGAAGTTTTGTCAGTATATTTTTTAGATCATGGTAGCTACTTACTTTTTCAGTCACTCTTATCCCTATCTGCATCTGCTGGCTTGAGTTTCTTGGGAGCTCAAGACCAAAAAGGGAAAAGACATCTTTCACAAGAGCTGAGCAGTCCCAGGAGCCGTTCTTACCACCCCAATCGTAGGGCTCGCCCAAAAGGCTGCTTAGAATACCTTTTACTCTCTCTTCCGAGTAAGGTAAGTATCCTTCCGCAAAGCCATCTGAGAGCTCTACCCATCTGTAAGAGCCATCGGGAAGAAGAACTCTGTAGCGTTTACCTTGCTTTTCCACATAAGGCACCCTTGATCCGAGCCCAAATTCAACCCCACCTATGTAAAGTCTTGGTTTTAACACCACAAGAAAGGGCAAAGCCTTGACCCTGAGCACTTCCTCTTTATTTCTTATCAACACATCCTCTTTTTTTACCCATCCTCTCATGAAGGGGGATTGTACATAAACCCACATACCGTCTTTGGAAGTGTGAAGTACCGCTAAAAAGGTTAATGGTTCCAGCAGGGTGTACTGGCTTAGGTCTATGTCTTTGTTTTTCCCGTATATAGGTTTATCCGTGGGATACATCCTCATGTTTGTCCTCTTTTTGGTCCAACCGAAAGAAACTTTGACTTTCTCGGCAATGGCATCAAGATTTGCATTTTTTACAACCTCCTCCTCTACGGGAATGGTGTCTTCAAGCATCCACCTTTTTACTGTATCGCCACTGATTACATCCGGGAAATCCTCAATCCTTGCCATGTAGGGAATTTTGCTGTAAGCTTGATAATTTACATCACTCACCTGCAGAGCGTAAGATATACTAATGAGTAAAAGGAGAAGCACCCCCATGCCAATTATATTAATACTTCTTCTTTGCTCCTTAGCCTTCTCAAAGGAAGAGGTTTTTTACCTTATGGGAACTTATGCCATTATTGACCTGCCAGATGGTAAAAATTACCAAGCATACAGATACATGAGAAGCTTAGAAGAGAAGCTTTCTGATTACATAGAAAACTCAGAAGTTTCAAAGATAAACAAAAATGCGGGAATAAAACCCGTTGCCGTGTCTGAGGAAACGCTGGAGGTCATAAAAAAAGCCCTTTATATCTCACAAATTACGGATGGTGCCTTTGACATAACCGTGGGTGCCATTACAATAAGAGCAAAACGGTGGAAGGAACTCTCAGAAGAAGAGGCAAGAAAGCTGGTAGATTACAGACAGGTGAAAATAGAAGGCAACGAGGTTTTTTTAACCCAGAAGGGCATGGCTATAGACCTGGGGGGAATAGGAAAGGGCTACGCAGTAGAGAAAGCTTACCAGCATCTTAAATTACCAAAAGGTTTTATATCCATAGCGGGAGATATGAAGGTATGGGGAGAGAAGAGACTCTTGGCAGTTTATGACCCTACAACAAGAGGTGTTCTCATGGAGGGAATAAACAGGAAGGACCTTTGCCTTTCCACCTCCGGCAATTACTTCAGACATCATATAATAGGAGAGCCTAACAGCCTTCTTCAGGTGACCGTTGCTTACTCAGACTGCACCATCACCGATGCCCTTTCTACAGCTATATTTGCCATGAGCGATGAGCAAAGGCGGAAATTTCTTAAAGAACATCAAAATGTGGGTGTTTTACTACTCTACACGGATGGTTCCCTTTACTTTAACAGAGCCTTTCTTGATTACTTTGAGATGGTTATGTTTCGCAGGTCCGAGGGAAATTAAAGATTTATAAATCTTCAAACCTGATAATGAAAAAATATTATTAGATGATAACTCTTGACAAATAGTTAATAAAGTGATATAAATCATCTATATAGGTCATAAAATACCAAGGAGGTTGGTAAGATGGCGCACGAGGGAACACACACATTGGCGCATCATGAGACCAGCGTATGGTCTCTGCCGGCTGGTCTCTCTGTCTTTTTCTTTTCGCTTGCTTTCATATCCTTCTTCGTATGGCACCTTCCCTTACTGGCGGTTCTAACGGGTGGTTTGGGGCTTGCTCTTTTAGCTGTTGGTGTAGGTGGATGGGCTAACGAGTACTTTTCCAAGGGCAGGGATGAGGGTAATGCCTTTCAGGGTATTGTGTGGTTTGTTTTTGCTGAGATCATCATATTTGGTAGTCTATTCACAGCTTTCTGGACGGCAAGGGCTACGCATGCCACTGAGTGGCCCAAGTGGATACCGGAAGGCGGTATGAACTTACTTCTCGTGGCTCTCCTGACCCTAATACTCTGGGCATCAAGCTTTACCATACTCAAGGCGGAAAAAGCCTTAGAACACAACGACCTTGGTGGATACAGAATCTGGCTTATAGCTACCATAATTCTGGGTTCTTCCTTCCTTATACTGCACGCTCTGGAGTGGAGGCACCTCTGGGAAAAGGGCTTTACCTTCAGCTCCAACATGTACGGGACGGGCTTTTACTCCCTGACAGGTGTTCATGCTTCGCATGTGCTTTTGGGAGTGCTTATACAGCTTGTGCTTCTTCTTAATAGTGGTAAAGCTCTTGGTAAGATAACTCCCATTAAGGCTGCGAGTTATTACTGGCACTTTGTGGATATCGCGTGGCTTTTGGTAGCAGGTACCGCTTACATAGTAGGCTCTTACGGGACCTTCTGAGCCATGCTTGCTTTGGCTCTGCTTCTCCTCTGGGCGTGTACCTTTGGCATGCCGGGAATGCGCGAGGTGCCAAGTTACTTTGATGCATCCGTAATGCGCATAGATGAGGACAAATACTTAGGCGCTTATGTTCCCGATGTGACCTTTACTGACGAAGGAGGTAAGAAACATCGCCTTTTGGATTTTGTGAAAGGAAAACCTACCGCACTAATACTGGCTTACTACACATGCGACTCGGCGTGTCCTATCCTCGTAAAGGGTGCGCTTGATGCTACAAAGAACTTAAACGAAGACTTCAGGGTGCTGGTCCTTTCCTTTGATAAGGAGGACACTCTGGACAGCCTGAAAGCTTTCAAGCTCAAGCTGGGCAATGTTCCCAGTAGCTGGACCTTTGGACTTATGAAGGAAGAAGATATAAAAAAGCTGACATCTTCAATAGGCTACAGGTTCTTTTACTCTCACAGGGACAGGGTTTTTGTACATCCGAATGTTATAACCTTTCTGTCGCCTGAAGGGGAGGTAGTCAGGTACCTGTATGGTATAAGCCCGAAGGAGAGGGACCTCAGGATTGCTTTTGCGGAGGCAAGAGGTTCCAAGATTACAAAAAACTCCTTTGTGGACCTTGCCTTCCTGGTGTGCTACAGGTACGACCCCAATACGGGGAAGTACGGGCTTAATCCCACCGTATTTTTTGGGCTTGCAGGTTTTGGGCTCGTCAGCCTGACCTTAGCTTACGCCTTTTTAAAACCCAGAAGGGAGGTAAAAACATGAGATTTTTAAGCCTTTTACTGATACTTGCCGGAAGCAGTTTTGCTCAAGAGGTTTTAGCCTATCCCAAGGTTTACTGGGAAAACTCTTATAAGGTGTGGCTTGCTGTGGCAGTGGTTATCTATCTAGTGGTAGCCATACCGGCGCTGTATTTCATGCTCAAGTACAGGTATAGGGCGGGGGTGCATGAGGAGGGCGAACACATAGAGGGCAATACAGCTCTTGAGGTGGTCTGGACTGTGATTCCCATAATCATAGTTCTCTTTTTAGCCACTTACTCCTTTGCCAACTTTGTAAAGCAAAGGAACGCACCCGAGGGAGCTATGGAAATTAAGGTGGTTGGTTTTATGTGGGGGTGGGAGTTTGAGTATCCCAACGGTAAGAAGGTTTATGCCTTTTTCAATCCTCAGAGTTATACCGTTCCGGAAGAACAAAAAGCCTACATACCCGCAGGCAAACCCATCAAAGTCATCCTCACCTCAAGAGATGTAATACACTCCTTCTTTGTGTTGCCTGCTATGGTCACCGAAGATGCTGTGCCAGGCAGGCTTACACATCTCTGGTTTCAGATAAACAAGCCGGGTGAGTACTATGCTCTGTGCAGGGAGTTTTGCGGAACATGGCATTCCCATATGTTTGCTGTTTTAAAAGTTGTACCCGAAGCTGAGTTTAACGCTTGGCTCAGCACGGGCACGATGCAGCAACAACCTGTTCAACAATAAATAAAAGGAGGTGTAATCATGGCTGTAGCACATGCACCTGCAGGAACTTGGTATGGTGCCACTCTTAAAGAGTGGATATTCACCACCGACCACAAAAAGATAGGTATGCTCTACTTTGTTACCGCTTTAGTGTTCTTTGTGGTGGCGGGACTATTTGGACTCCTTATAAGGCTTGAGCTTACAAAGCCGGGTATTCAGCTACCTGGGCTTTTCGGTCAGGAAGGTGCGGACCTGTACAACTATCTCCTTACCGGACACGGGGCTGTTATGCTCCTGTGGTGGGCTGTAGTCATATGGACGGGTGCTTTCTCCAACTTCCTTATACCTCTCATGATAGGAGCAAGAGATGTTGCCTTTCCAAGACTAAACGCTTTTAGTTATTGGGCTTTCCTTGGAGCAAGTCTTCTCGTCCTTCTAACTTTAATACCCGGCAACTGGATAAAGATGCTCTGGACAGGATATCCTCCTTACGCTCTTAACGACAATGCCGGACCTACAGCTCTCTACACTTTGATAGTTGACCTTTACGGAGTGTCTGCCACCGCAGGCTCTGTAAACTTCATAACCACCATCATAAGAATGAGGGCAAAGGGTCTGGGATGGACAAAGCTCAACCTCTTCGTACACGCAATTATGGCTACAAACCTCATACAGCTCTTTGGGGTGCCGGCGCTTCTCGGAGCGGTGAACCTCCTTCTCCTTGATAAGTACTTCCACATGAACTACTTTAATCCTGCTCTGGGTGGAGATCCCCTTGTTTATCAAAACATCTTCTGGTTTTACTCTCACCCAGCGGTTTATGTGATGATACTTCCAGCCTTTGGTGTATTTTCAGAAGTGATAGCCACCATGGCGAGAAAGCCTATCTTTGGATACATATCCATGATGATAGCCATCTACGCAATAGCCTTCATAGGTTTTGAAACATGGATACACCACATGTTTGTTTCTGGCGTTCCCGACTGGGCAAGGGTACTTTTCTCCTACACCACAGTGCTTGTAGGAGTCCCAACAGGTATAAAGATCTTCAACTGGGTGGCAACACTTCACAAGGGAGCCATAAGGTACAACACCCCCATGGTATTTACCTTTGGTGGTATACTCATGTTTTTAATAGGGGGGCTAACGGGCATTCCCAACGCCATGGTTTCCATAGACCTTGGCATATCCGACTCCATGTTTATAGTGGGGCATTTTCACTATGTTTTAGGTATGGCTCTGACTTTTGCAGCCTTCAGCGGTATATACTACTGGTATCCTAAGGTCACCGGTAGGATGTACTCGGAAGGTCTTGGCAAACTTAGTTTTTGGCTCATGCTAATAGGAGCTAACATCTTTTACTTCCTTCAGATGGTTACCGGAATACTGGGAGAACCAAGAAGGTATGCGGATTATCCTCCTATACCTACATGGGTGACTCTCAATCAGGTGCAAACGGTAGGAGCGGTGCTGCTGGGCATAGGCATACTCGTATCTCTAATAAACTGGGTAATTAGCCTAAAAGGTCCAAAAGCGGAAGACAACCCTTGGAAGTCCCCTTCCCTTGAGTGGTCCATGACGGACACGCCGGTAGGACCCCACAACTTCAAGAAAACACCCGTGGAAGTTCCAGAAGACTGGCATCCCTATGCCTTCTACAAGGGATACCACGCCCATGTGTGATGGTGCACCCTTCTCCCCCTTTCGGGGGGCTTTTTATAAAGGAGTATAACATGGAAATGGATGAGTTAGACCTGCTTTATAAAACAAGATTAATGTTAAAAGAAAAGGGGTTTGTAGTATTGAAGGAACCAGTGCAGGAATTTTACAGGAACCTCTTTAAGTTTACCGGGATAGGGCTTGGGGGATTGCTGAACATGGCAGGCAAGAGCGCCGGACAGATAGCAGGAAAATTATTAAAGGAGCTTGCTTCCCTGTTAGAAACTGGTACAGTATCTGAGATTAAAAGGTGGGAAGTTACAGATAAGGGAGTAATTGTGGGTGTGAAGGGGAGCGTTTTTTCAGCAAGTCAGGATAGTAAAAAACCTATGTGCATACCACTTCAGGGTGGATTTGCTGGAGTTATGGAGGCTTTCTTTGGTGGAAGGTGGAGCTGTAAAGAAATAGAGTGCGAAAGCATGGGAGAAGATACATGCACTTTTGAGATAAGGAGGGAATAACTATGATAGAGTTTGACAACAGTCTCATCACACATGTTGAAGAGATGGATAAGCAACACTTGAGACTGGTAGCTCTTTTAAATAATACCTATGAGCCCTTAAAAATAGGTTATCCTGAACTGGAAAGCCACAGGAAAGTGCACGAGATTTTTCGCAGGGAAGTTAAGAACTTAGCTCCATATGTAGAGAGAGGAGACTTAAAAGCCTTTAGAGAGGCTCTATCTTACTCATGGGGATGGTTATACAATCACATTGCCAAAACGGACAAAAAGTACGGAATTTATGCAAAGGAGAGGGGTTTGATATGATGAGCGATGAAGGCAAGAAGAGGCTTTTGGGGATACTTTTAGGTCTTCTAGTGCTGGCAGGATTCATGACAGGTTTTTTGGGTATGGCGCTTTCTGAAAAAAACAGGGAATATTTTATTTACAGACTGAAGAACATAAAAAAGGTGCCTTACATAGCTCCTGAGAAAAGATAATGGACCAGTTCAGCGTAGGTCACATACTCATGATCTTTTCAAGAGTTTTTGAGATGCTAAGTTTTGGTATAATTCTGCTCTTCGTTTTTAAAGGTATTGGAGTGAGATACATATTTTTCGTGGCGGGTATAACCCTTCTTGGCATTTTCGTGTCTGTAATAAACTTTTTCTCAAAGAAGTATCCTGTAGAATACTCCTTTGCCTTTGAAACTTTTGTATTCTTTGTGGTACTTGCTACAGCTTTTTACGCCTTCATGGAGAAAAGGGAAAAGAAGTTTTTACCACCTCCGCCCCCTCCAAAAGGTACCCGATGCCCAGTGTGTAGCGCTTTTGTCAAAAAGGAAGACGATTACTGCGTGGCAAGGGAGGGTGAAGAACTGCTCTATTTTGACTCCTGCGAGCACCTTGAGAGATTTATAGAAGACCTGGAAGCTTACAGAAAGCTGAGAAACATAAGCCTCAAGAGGGTGGAAGGCATCTACAGGAAAGGGAGCAGGGCGTGGGATATAGTAGAAAATAAGATTTCTTAGTAAAAAAATCTATTAATGATTTCTTGCTAAATAGTAATGCTTGACATTATAAGAAAATCCTTATATATTTATAAGTACAGCTTATAAGCTGAATTAACAAAGGAGGTGCCACATGGAAGGACACGAGGAGTTCTTTCCAAAAGGTGCGGTAGCCTTTTTAGTGTTCATGCTTGCCTTTTATGCCCTGGTATGGCTCTCCATCTACTTTACACTTTTGGCAAGGGGGTAATGCCATGGATAGGGCGGAGAAGGGTGCATTCATCACAGCGGTGCTTTTCCTGAGTTTTTTCTTTGCTCTCATAGTTTACGCAGCCAAAGGTTTAAACATTGATGTGCCCACCTGCATAACGGATGTTAAACCTTATACGCAGGGTCAGGTGATACAACACGCACCCAACAGGTACGAGATTCACTACCTTGCCAAGATGTGGTACTTTGAGCCTGCGGATGTGGAACTGCCAGTGGGGTCCACGGTGGACATTTACCTTACCAGCGGGGATGTGATCCACGGCTTTCAGATTGATGGAACCAATGTTAACTTAATGGCTGTACCGGGAGCCATATCTTACGCAAGGGTCAAGTTTGAAAAGCCCGGCGTTTATCACATAGTTTGCCACGAATACTGCGGTATAGGACATCAGGATATGACTACAAAGATAGTGGTAAAAGGAGGTGAGCAAAAATGAAGGTGGAAGGAAGTATAAAGACGGTCATTCTCGGTGAGATAATATTTCCCATCCTGCTTCTCATCTTTGGTATATACCACGGGCTTATGCAGGCACTCTACAGAGCGGGCATCATAAAGGATATGTCCTTCCTCGGTATAGAGTACTACCAAGGGCTTACGCTACACGGCGTCATAAATGCAGTCGTCTTTACCACGATGGTAATAGTGGCTTTTGGAAATGCTGTATTTCTCTACTACCTTAAGAGGCCTTTAAGACCGGCTGTTCAGTGGGCGAGCTTCCTTATGATGGTGATAGGAACTCTTATGGCAGCTTGGGCTATGTTTGCCGGCAAAGCCAATGTGCTTTACACCTTTTACCTTCCACTTATAGCTCACCCTGCCTTTTACATAGGTGCGGCGCTTCTGCTCGTTGGTTCCATAGTTCCCCTGTTTTTTGACTGGGCACCCAACTACATATCCTGGAGAAGGGAGCATCCAGGTGAAAAGGTACCCCTCGCAGTCTTTGGTGTTTTTGTCAACCATATCATGTGGGTCATTATGTTAGTTCCCGTCGTTATAACTGTGGTCTTTCAGATGCTTCCACTATCTTTGGGTCTTGTAAGCGAGGTAAATCCATCTCTTAGCAGAACGCTCTTCTGGGCTTTTGGTCATCCTCTCGTTTACTTCTGGCTGCTGCCTGCATACACCATGCTTTACACGGTTTTGCCTAAGATAGTTACCGGCGAAGGAAAGCTCTACTCTGACAGCGCTGCAAGATTTGCCTTTATACTGTTTATCCTGTTCTCTTTCCCCGTAGGTCTTCACCACCAGTTTACAGAGCCCGCTGTAACAAACAGCTACAAGCTGGTACAGGCTCTGTTTACCTTTGGCGTTGCAGTTCCCAGCATGCTAACTGCCTTTACCGTTGCCGCATCCCTTGAGTACTCCATAAAGTCCAAATATCCTGAAGTGAAAAACTCTCTTTTCTACTGGTGGACAAAAATACCCTACATAAGCTTGGAGGGTGATAAGTGGCTGGTTTCTTACTTTATGGCAGGTCTCTTCCTCTTCTTTGTGGGTGGCATAACCGGTATAGTAAATGCTTCTTACAATGTAAACCTGGTGGTACACAACACTTCCTTTGTGCCTGGGCATTTTCACACTACAGTGGGTGGGCTCGTGACTTTATCTCTCCTGGGTATATCCCTTTACTTAGTTTCTAAGCTTATGGGTAAGGAAATAAGGTTCAAGGGTCTGGCTGTTTTGGCTCCGTGGCTCTGGTGGCAGGGTATGCTGATATTTGAGTACGCCATGTCCGTTGCGGGTCTTCACGGATTTCCCAGAAGGACCAACACTGGCATATCTTACCTCAACCCCGACTCCCCTCTCTACAGACCCGAATGGGTAGGCTATGCGGAGCTTTCCGCCTTTGCAGCTTTTATAATAGTTCTCGGTTTTATCTTCTGGGCTATCTCCTTCTTTGGGACCTTGCTCTCACCCAGCGTAAGGGAAGGTAGTCTTGAGTTTCCCACAGCTGAGGCTCTGCACGATGAGAAAGCTCCAGCTCTTAATCGTCTGACACCGTGGTTTGCCATCAGCGTTGCTCTCTTTGTTCTATCTTACATACCAGCCCTTTACGATGTTACCAAGAGGGGTGTCTTCTTTGACTCTCCCGGATATACAGATAAGAATCCTGTCCCCATAACAAAACCTCAGAGTGCAAAGGAAGAAAAGTCCACCGCTGAAGTCAAATAAAGTGCGTTCCCTCGTGCGCCTTTTTGTCAGGGGGTGTTTCCCCCTCCTTTTATTTTTTACTCTTGCGTATGCCCAAGGTACAGGCATACCCCCCAACGAATCCAGAACCATCGGTACAAAACTGCC
Source organism: Hydrogenobacter thermophilus TK-6 (assembly GCF_000010785.1). Taxonomy (GTDB): domain Bacteria; phylum Aquificota; class Aquificia; order Aquificales; family Aquificaceae; genus Hydrogenobacter; species Hydrogenobacter thermophilus. Next base: position 1,354,770 of record NC_013799.1, read on the forward strand.
GGATGTGATGCTCATTGACTCTCACGGGAAGAGCTTTAACTTATACAGCCTTAGGGGAAAACCCATAATCCTGAGCCCCATCTACACCCACTGCAGTTCCGCATGCCCCATAATTACGGACTCTCTAAAGAAAGTGGTCTACAAGCTTGGGACTCCCGGAAGGGACTTCTGGGTTCTGAGCTTTACCTTTGACCCAAAAGACAGGCTGGAGGACCTGCGGAGATTTCAAAAAGAGCATGGCATAGACGGCAGAGGCTGGAAGGTGGTTATGGCAAAGGACAGCCAGGAGCTTTTTAAACTCACAGATGCCATAGATTTCAGGTTCATGAGTGAACAAAATAGCAAAGACTTTATCCATCCCAACCTCCTGGTGTTTATCTCACCTGAAATGGTGGTCAAAAAGTATGTTTACGGAGTGGTCTTTAAGTATGAGGACCTTAAGAAGGCGCTGGATTATGCGGAAGGAAAAGAGGACTTGCTGGAGAGGTTAAGACCTTACCTTTTCTTCGTTGGTCTTTTAGGCTTTGGTGTGTCTTCCCTTTACCTACTTCTCAAAATCTTCAAAAGGTGATATAATAAAAAGGGTTAGGAGCCGTAGTTCAGCCCGGTCAGAACGTCGGCCTGTCAAGCCGAAGGGCGCGGGTTCAAATCCCGTCGGCTCCGCCACTTAGCATGAAGGAAATACTGCACAAGATATCCGAGTTTGAGAACCTGAGCAAGGAAGAGATAAAGACAGCCATAAGAGATATGATAGAGGGGAGGGCTACGGACTCTCAGATAGGCGCTTTTATAATGGGCATGAAGATGAAGGGGGAGAGTATTGAGGAGATAGAGGGTGCTGCGCAGGTCTTTAGGGAGCTGGCAACGAAGGTAGATGTGCCTGACACTCAGCAGCTCATAGACACCTGCGGAACAGGAGGCGACAGACAGGGGACTTTTAATGTGTCAACGGTCACAGCCTTTGTCCTTGCGGGTGCAGGACTGAGAGTGGCAAAGCACGGCAACAGGTCTGTCTCTTCTAAAAGTGGTAGTGCGGACCTGCTTGAGCATCTGGGTGCAAAGATAGATCTCAGTCCCCAGCAAGTAGCTATTATGATACAAGAGCTGGGCATAGGCTTTATGTTTGCACCTATCTACCATCCCGCTATGAAAAGAGTTCTTGGACCAAGAAGGGAGGTGGGGGTGCGCTCCATATTCAACCTGGTAGGTCCTCTTTCCAATCCCGCGGGTGCAAAGAGACAGATTATGGGCGTTTTCTCCGAAAAGCTTGTGGACAGAATGGCTCACGCTCTTAAGGGTCTTGGCTCTATAAGTGCGGTAGTTGTTCATGGAAATGATGGGCTTGACGAGGTTTCCATATCCTCCTCTACTAAGATAGCAGAGCTAAAAAACGGTCAGGTGGTGCTTTACGAGTTTATGCCAGAAGATATGGACTTTAAGAGGTATCCTCTTAGCTCCGTGTGCGTCTCCGGGGTGGAGGAGAGCGCTCAAATGGCTCTTTCCGTGCTGAAGGGAGAGGAGTCACCAGCCTACTACATGGTGCTTCTCAACTCTATGTTTGGGGTTATAGCTTCCGGTATAACAGATGACAAAAAGACAGCGCTACAGATGGCAGAGGAGTCCATACACAGCGGTAAAGCTTACCAAAAGCTAAGGAGGTTCATAGAGCTATCCCAAAAATTATGATTAAAGTCGGTAAAGTCAAGTACCTCAACACCATGCCTCTCTTTTACAGATGGGAAGACCCTCGGATTCAGCTGGTGCTGGGACATCCTTCCGAGCTGGCACTCATGCTGAGAAAGGGGGAGCTTCAAGCGGGGATAATTTCATCCGTTGAGTACTTAACAAATCAGGCTCTTTATACATATGTGCCAGATGTTTCCATATCTTCAAAAGATAGGGTGTGTTCCGTTTTGCTCTTTTCAAGACTGCCAATAGAGCAAGTCAGCAGGGTTTATCTTACGCCCAACTCCATCACTTCTAAATACTTAAGCATTTATCTGCTGGAAGAGGTTTATAAGCTAAAACCTGTTTATACGGAAAGAAAAGATAGTGCTGACTGCCTGCTTCTCATAGGTGATGAGGCGCTCTATGAAAAAAAGGCGGGTAGATTTCCTTATGTTTATGACCTTGCTTACGAGTGGTACAGAAGTCACCATCTTCCCTTTGTCTTTGCACTTTTTATAGTCAGAAAAGATGCACCTGAGTGGCTCTCTCAGAGAATAAAAGAGCTCTGCCATCTGTCTATGGAGGCTTTTTTTAAGGACCTGGAGGAAGGGAAGATAAAGGTTGACGGCTTTAGTCAAGAAGAGCTTTTTGAATACTTTACTCAGTGCCTTTACAATGGGCTAAGCGAGAAAGAAGAGCTGTCTCTTAGAATTTTCATGGAATTTTTATCTTCCAGAGGTTTATTATAATAACAAAGGAGGAGAGCAATGAAGAAGGTAGCTTTGTTTATGGTTTCGGTTATGTTTTTGGCAAGTTGCGGTCAGGTAACATCAGAAAGAACTTATCAGGGGGCTGGTGTGGGTGCTGCGGGCGGTGCTATAGCAGGTGCGCTTATAGACAAAGAAAACAGGTGGAGGGGAGCGGTCATAGGTGGCGTCTTGGGTGCAATTATAGGCGGGACCATAACTGAAATATCTGCAAGGGCGGCAAGAGAAGCGGCAGTAAATAACAGGCCAGTGGAGTACAGGTCCGAAGATGGAAGGGAAAGGGTGTATGCGGAACCCGTAGCTTCAAGAGGAAACTGTAAAATAGTAAAAACCAATTATTACCAGAATGGCAAGCTGGTAAAAGTGGAGGAAAAGGAAGTCTGTCCTTGAGCCTTCTACATTATCTTACATCTGGTGTTTATAACACCAAAGTTTCCTCCTCTTTTTCTGTACAGTATCCTTAAGGTGCCGGTCTCTGTATCTACGAAGGGAAGGAAATAAACACCTGACTCTCTGAGTTCAAAGAGAGCATCCTCAAGACTCATGGGTTTTTCCACAACAAGCTCTTCCTCTATTACAGGAGGTAGCTCTCTCTCTTCAGAGGGTATTAGCTCTGCACTTAAGACCTCTTCTTTTATCTTGGCTCCTCTTCTTCTTATCTCGTGCCTGCGCTGTTTTAGTTTTATAATCTGTCTTTCTACCTCATCCATAACCTTATCAAGGGCGGAGAAGATGTCCACATCCTCTTCCCATGCATGAACAGTACCACCCCCCCAAGTTTTTAGGTACATGTCTATGTCAATCCTGTAAAGTGTTGGTCTGCTATCACCTGCAAAGTCCTTTTGCTTAGCTCTTGTGGTAGAAAGAGTAACCACCACCTCCACCTGATCTTCCTCCGCTTCCTTCAAAAATCTTGATAACCTTTCAAGCTTACCCTCTACAAAACTCTTCATGGCATCAGTCCATTCAATACCCTTTCCTATGAATTCCACATTCATCTTTATCCTCCTCTATCTTTATGGATATACTATCATAACATGAAATTAGGCATTCTTGTGTCAGGCAGAGGCTCCAACCTGCAAGCTATTGTGGACGCAATAGAGTCCGGCAAGCTACCATGCAGTATAAGTATAGTCATCTCTGACAGAGAAAAGGCTTATGCTCTTGAAAGATGCAAAAAGCACCATATACCTCATGTGGTAATAAAGAGAAAAGACTTTGGTAATGTGCAGGACTTTGAGGAGGAGCTAATCAGGAGTTTAAGACAAGCTCAGGTAGATCTTGTGGTGCTGGCAGGTTTTATGCGCATTTTATCTGCACACTTTATAAGAGCTTTTCCCATGAAGATCATAAATATACATCCGTCCCTTACACCTGCCTTTGTGGGAAAAGATGCACAAAAGCAAGCTCTTGAGTATGGTGTTAGGATAACAGGCTGTACAGTTCACTTGGTCACAGAAGAGCTGGACAGCGGTCCAGTTATAGTTCAGGCTTGTGTGCCAGTGCTTCCGGACGATACAGAAGAGACGCTCTCTGAGCGCATACTTGCTTACGAACACAGGGTATTACCTCAAGCCATCAGGTGGATGGCAGAAGGAAGGGTGAAGGTGGAAGGTAGGAAAGTTCAAGTAATAGGAGCAAAGTACGGCACGCTTCCTGTAAATCCGCAGCTGGAAGTCTTTTGAGTATAATTATAACTGCTGGGAGGGATAAGATGAGCCAGAGTTTGGCTGAGAAGTTTTACTTTTATATGAAACTGGGTAGGGAGCTGGAGATAAGAGCAAAGGAAGAGTATACGAAGGGGAATATAGGAGGGTTTTTGCATCTTGATATAGGGCAGGAAGCTGTCAGCGTGGGTGCTGTTTTTGGATTTGGTAAGGGGGACCTCTTCTGTCCTTACAGGGAGCATGTGCTTGCCCTTGCGAGGGGAATGGACCCAAAGCTCATAATGGCTGAGCTTTTTGGTAAAATCACGGGTGTATCAAAGGGTAAAGGTGGTTCTATGCATCTTTATGAGCCAAAGCTTGATTTTTACGGTGGAAATGCCATAGTAGGCGCGCATTTGCCTCATGCGGTTGGAGCTGCATATGCCAGAAAGTATATGGGAGAAAAGGCGGGAGTCCTTGCCATATTTGGTGACGGTGCTACCAACGGTGGAAGCTTTTTTGAGTCCATAAACCTGGCTGTCGTGTGGGAGGTGCCCGTACTATTCTTATGTGAAAACAACTTTTATGCCATAGGCACAAGGATAGATAGAGTTTCAGCCTTTAGGGACATATACTTAAAGGCAAAGGATTACATGCCTGCCCTTCAGGTGGATGGTATGGATGTTTTTGCAGTTTACGAAGCTGTTGTTAACGCTAAAAAATATCTGGAAGATTATGGAAAGCCCTACTTTATAGAAGCCATAACTTACAGATATGAAGGCCACTCTATGGCTGACAAGGGTGATTACAGATCACCCAGGGAAATAGAAACTTTCAGAAAAAAAGACCCTATAGAGAACTTAAAAAACAAAGCTATGCAGATGGGATGGCTTACACCAGAACAGATAAGGATGATGGACGAAAAAATAGCACAAATAATAGAAGAGGCTGTGGAGTTTGCCTTAAACTCCCCCGAGCCAGACCTTGAGGAGCTATACAAGGACATATACTGCGGAGTATGTGCGGATGTTATACCGTGATGCTATAAACTTAGCCCTTGACCATGCTATGCAAGTAGACCCGAGAGTTATAATCCTTGGTGAGGATGTGGGTTTTTATGGTGGAAACTATAAGGTAACCGACGGTCTTTTTGCCAAGTACGGTGAGAAGAGAGTTATAGACACACCAATAGCGGAAAACTCCATAGTGGGAACAGCCATAGGCATGGCAATGATGGGTCTAAGACCGGTTGCGGAAATTATGACGGCGAATTTTTCCATGTTAGCGATGGACCAGATAGTAAACAACATGGCAAAGCTCAGATACATGAGCGGTGGGAAAATAGCTCTGCCAATGGTAGTGCGTATGCCTCAGGGTGTGGGTAGACAGCTTGCAGCTCAGCATTCCCAGAGCTTGGAACATATGTTTGCATCCATTCCAGGACTTTATGTTTTTTGTTCTTCTGATGCAACGGGTGCTTACCACACAACCCTGTATGCCATAAGGCTTGACGACCCTGTAATACTGCTTGAACATGTTCTTCTTTATCCTATGGACTTTGAATTTTATAAAGTGGAAAACTTTGACCCCTTCAAAGCAAGGATTTTAAGGGAAGGCAAAGACATAACTGTGGTGTCTTACCTTAAGATGGTTCACGATGTATTAAGAGCTTGTGAAAATTTAGAGAAAGATGGTATATCCTGTGAGGTGATAGAGCTTATATCCCTAAGACCCATAGATTTTGAAACCATTTACAGCTCTGTGAAAAAGACCAAGAGGCTTGTGGTGGTTTACGAAGCGCCTAAAAGTTTTGGGCTCGGTGCGGAAATTTCAGCGAGAGTTTGCGAAGAGATGTTTTACTTTTTGGATGCACCACCCTTGAGGATAGCCGGCGAGGAAGTTCCCATCCCTTATAACAGAAAGCTGGAGCTTTCAGCCATACCTACACAGGAGAGCATATACAGGCAGATGCTAAGTTGGGGGAAAGGGCATGGATTATGAGGTGGTGATGCCTCAATTTTCGGATACTATGGAGAGGGGGAAAGTGGTGCGCTGGCTCAAAAAGGAGGGCGATTATGTAGAAAAGGGTGAGGTTTTGGCTGAGATAGAGGCAGAGAAGGCAGTTATGGAGCTCCAATCCTTCAGAAGCGGTATCCTCAAAAAGATCACTGTAAATGAGGGCGAAGAAGTTCCTGTAAAAACCACCATAGCCATCATAGAGTTGACGGAAAAAAGACCGGTGGTAGAAAAGCCACAAGAAATAAAAAAACCTGAGGAAAAACCTGTGGAGAAGGTGGTAGAGAAAAAAGTGGAGGAAATTAAACCGGTGGAGAGAATTGAGCTACCACCTGGTCTCGCATCCGCTTATGCTAAAGTGTTGGCTTCCCAGTATGGCATAGACCTACAGGAACTTCAAAAGGAGGGAAGGCTGCCATCACCCGCTCATGAGAAAGATATAATGGAGCTTCTGAGTGAAAGGTACTTTACGCCAAAGGCACTGGAAACTTTAAGGGATTACCATCTGGACCCCAAAAGACTTGTGGAGTTTTTCAAAGGTGAGAAGATAACAGAGGACATGCTTTTGGAATACATTGAGGAGTTTAACATACCAAAGAGAGTCCCCATATCAAGCGTCCAAAAAAGCCTTATAGCAAACCTCACGAGAAGTATAAAGCATCCCCACTTTAGGATATACGAAACCTTTGACCTGTCTCTAATACCTTGGGATAAGGACATAACTCTTACCCACTGGCTTATAAAGATAGTGGGTGATGCCATGATGTACTTTGATAGGTTGAGGGCAACAGTTGAAGAAGATCACTATCTTATAACACCCAATGCGGATGTTGGAGTTGCCATATCTGTAGATGATGAGCTTTATGCTCCCGTTATAAGGAAGGTAAATAAGAAGAGCCTTTTGGAGATAGCTAAGGAGGCAAGGGAGCTAAGGGAAAAGGCTCAGGCAGGTAAGCTAACCCTTGAAGATGTAAAAGGCGGGACGCTGACTATATCCAACATGGGTATGTTTGGAATAGCTTCCTTTGATGCAGTGATACCTTACGGTCAGGTATGTATAGTGTCCGTTGGTGCGCTGGACGAGAACGGCAGGGCAAGTATAAACTTCACTTTTGACCACAGGGTAGTCAACGGTACGCATGGAGCGCTTTTTGTAAAGCACTTAAAAGAAAAGGTGCTTGACAGGAATTACATAAAGTCTCTAAAGCGAGGTTTGTAGATGTTTGATTATGATGTGATCATCTTAGGTGGTGGACTGGCCTACACTGCGGCAGAGATACTCAGAAACAAAGGCTTAAAGGTGGCGATAGTGGAGAAAAACAAGGAACATTTAGGGGGTGTTTGTCTTCACGAAGGATGCGTACCTACAAAGCTTTACCTCTTTGAAGCTCAAAAGATATACGATATGAAAAACTCAAGGCTTTTGGAATGGAAGGGTGGTGATGTAAAACTTAAAAGACTCGTAGAGTATAAAGAAAGACTTAGAAAGAAGCTCAGGGAAGACATAGAAAGGCTGCTCAAAGGTGTGGACATAATTTACGGCGATGGTACCCTTACGGATAGGCATACGGTGGTGGTAGGAGAAAGGCAGATAAGGGGCAGATACATAATAGTGAATACAGGTAAAAGGCAAACATGGGGCTTTGGACTTGAGCCAGATGGTAAGCGTGTAATCACCACAGATGAAGCTATCAATCTGGAGAGCCTGCCGGAAAAACTGCAAATAGTTGGGGATGACTACATAGCCTTTGAGTTTGCCACCTTCTTTGCAGTGCTGGGTTCTCAGGTAAATCTTTACTTTGACAACCCAATGAGCTTTGCCCATACCAGCATAAAAAACAGATTCCTCAAAGAATTGGAGTTGCTGGGAATAGCCTTACACCCCATTAAGGACTTTAAGACGGAGAGCATTACATTGCTTGTTAAAAGAAGGGTGCCCAATTCGGAGTGTGTGGGTGATCTCATACAGAAAGATGAAAATAACCACATACTTGTTGATGCGCATTACGAGACCTCCATAAAGGATCACTACGCAGTAGGAGATGTTAATGGACTTTCCGAAACTGCTCATGCAGCGAGGATGCAATCCCTCATTGTCAGCAAAAGAATACTTGGGGAGAGAAGCTTTTACATAAGACCCGAAAATATTCCCTATGTGCTTTATACTGTCCCACTGTCCTACGCAAAAGTTGGATTAACAAAGATGGAGCTTGAAAGAAGAGGAATAAAGCATACAGAAAAAAGCGTTAGCCTGAGAGCCTTCTCATCTTCTTACATACAGCACTCGGAGGATGGCATGTGCTTCCTTTACTTTGACAGCAGAGGCTTTCTTCTGGGGTGTGAGGTGCTCTCAAGGGGTGCTGGAGAGATAATATCAAGCCTGACCGTCTCTCTTTACTCTGAATTAAACATTAGCCACATGTCAAAGGTTTTGCTTCCTCACCCTACTTTAAGCGAGATACCCTTTTTGAGGCTCGTGTGATATACTTTTTAACAAACCAATGGAAAATTTGGAAGTTTTTCTAAAAGTTGCCAAAGAATCAGCACTTATTGGGGGTCTTGTGCTGAAAGAACACTTTGGGAGGCTCTCTCAGGATGACATAAAAGAAAAATTTGAAAAAGATGTGGTGAGCATTGTGGATAGGATATCCGAGGAGAGGATAAGAAAGTATATAAAGTCCAACTTTCCCCATCACCATGTGGTAGGTGAAGAGGAAGGAGGAGAGGATAAGGGTGAGTATGTATGGTACATAGACCCACTGGATGGCACCAAAAACTACATAGCTGGTTTTCCTATTTTTGGTGTTTCTGTTGGTCTTACCTATCGCAAAGAACCCATAGTAGGAGCTGTTTATCTGCCGTATTTTGATGCTCTTTACTGGGCTTTAAAAGGTGGAGGTGCCTACAAGAACGGTAAAAGGGTGCAGGTGAGCAAAAGGAGGCAGGTAAGGCAGTTTTTTGTTGCTTATGGCTTTCCATCAAGAGCAAAGAGAGATTTGAACATTTATTGGAGGGTATTCAGGGATCTTTTTGATAAGGTGGGGGCTATGAGGAGACCCGGAGCTGCGGCTGTGGACCTCTGTTTTGTTGCCGAGGGGGTCTTTGACGGTCTTGTGGAGTTTGAGCTAAATCCTTGGGATGTGTGTGCCGGCACCATCATAGTGCAAGAGGCTGGTGGGAGGGTTTATCTCACCAAAGGACTCTCAAAAGCCACGGATGTGATAGCAGGCACTCCAGATGCATATCCTTACATAGAAAATGCAGTAAAATTTAGCTTAGAGGGTTTATAAAATGAGCGACCAAGGTATGAAGTTTCTTCTGCCGGTAGACTTTACCGAAATAACCAACGGGCTTTTGAGACTGGTAAAAGCCTTAGCTCAGCCCCATAAAGCCAGTGTGACGCTACTTCATGTGATATCACCCATACTTTACCTTCCCTATCCGGAAAGCTTTGGCATGAGCGTTGTGGACCTTGAACTTCTCTCTGATATGGAGAAGAAGAAGGAGGAAGAGGCAACTCAAAAGCTTAAAGGACTTGCGGACTTCTTAAAACCAGTACCTGCCAATATGGTGGTGGATATAGGCGACCCAGCCGAGGTTATCCTTGAAAAGGAATCTTCTTATGACCTTCTCATCATGGGGAGCCACAGAAAGGGACTTATAGAAAAGATACTTGTGGGGTCCACCGCCGAGAAGGTGGCAAGATACACAAAAAGACCACTTCTCGTGATGAAGGGCAAAGAGGTAGAAGACTTTAAAAAGGTAGTTGTGGCTCATGACCTTTCCAAGTATGCACAAGAGGCTTTTGAGTTTGCTCTGAAGCTTTTAAAACCCTTCAAGTGCCACATCACCCTTCTGCACGCAGAAGAGACCATAGAGCTACCTGTAGTAGCTCATGTAAGGGATGTAATAAGTGAACGATACAAGGAAGAAAAGTTAAAATACTTGGATAGTCTCAAAGAAAAAGCTCAAGGTGGTGGTTTTGAGTGTGATGTGAAGGTAGTGAAGGGAAGAAGCTCTGCGGAAGCTCTGCTGGAATACTTAAAGGACAAGACGGATATTGATCTTATAGTGATGGGAAGCAGAGGACTCTCCACTCTTCAGAGAGTTCTTCTGGGAAGCACATCCTCAGAAGTGCTCAGGAAAGCTCAGCTACCCATACTTATACACAGGAGCCTTCAATGATACTAATACTTCTCCTTGTACTCCTCTCCCTTCCTTCCTTTGCTTACAATCCTTACACAGATTACTTTTTTTGCAGATACTTTCAGCAGGAGAACCCAAAAAAGGCCGAAACTTACTGCATAAGAGCCTTGGAAAGGTTGCCCACGCCAACGCTGTTTGTGGATACCATAAGACTTGAGCTCCTACTCAAAAGAAAGGAAAAGGCTCTTGAGCTTGCCAAAAGGATGAAGCACCTGTATCCTAAGGAGCAGGCATCTTATCTTACTTTGCACAGCGTGTATTCCTTAATGGGTCAGAAAGACAAAGCTCTTTCTGCGCTGGAGGAGGGTTATCGCTTACTGCCCAAGTCAAAAGAGATCATGCTATTCCTCGCAGACGAGTATTTAAGAAGTGGAGAGAATAAGAAAGCAAAGGCAGTAATTGAAAATTTAGCCAAGGAGAGTCCCGACAACCCCTTGCCTTACTACATGCTGGCAAGAATATACCTTTCGGAAGGCAACAAAGAACTTGCCATACATTATCTGGAAAAGTCCCTCCAGATAAAGAGCTCCTTTGAGGCTGGATTTATAACTCTTGGTAGCATATACGAGGAGAGTGGAGAGTACACTAAGGCAGAGCAGTTATACAAGGATGTTTTAAAAACTTCGCCAGATAACAAGGTGGCTCTTGAGAGACTTGCCAATTTGTATGTTCTCACTAACAGGCTTGAGGAAGCACAGGACATTTATGAAAGACTCGCAAGACTCTATCCGGAGGAAAACTACGCTTATCAGTATGCCCTCGTACTTATAAGAAGCTCAAAATACGACAAGGCAGAAAAAATACTCAGCGAGCTTTACAGTAAGTATCCTGACAACCTTGAAGTAGCCTATACTTACGGTCTTGTTTTGGAGATGGAAAAGAAGACGGATTTAGCTCGCCAAGTATACGAAAGACTTTATAAAAAGGATCCTACCAACACAAAGGTTATAGAGAGGCTCGCAGGCATATACATAGATGCCAAAGATTATCAAAAGGCACACGAGATACTAAAAAAGGGTCTCTCACTGGACCCAAAAAGCTACCAGCTTAACCTGCTTATGGGGAGCCTCCTGAACGAGGAAGGAAAGTCTGAGCAAGCGCTCAGCTATGTAAATACAGCCATAAACCTAAATGCAAAGGACTATAGGGGGTATTTTCTAAGAGCCATAGTGCACGATAAACTTGGTCAAGTCATAAGTGCGGAGGCGGACCTAAAAAAGGCTCTTGAGTTAAATCCTGGTGATCCTGAGCTTTTAAACCATCTGGGATACTCGCTTCTTCTCTGGTACGGACCAGCGAGGGTAAAGGATGCAGAAAAGTTTATATTAGAGGCTCTTTCAAAGGATAAAGATAACCCTGCTTACATGGACAGCTATGCGTGGGTACTTTACTATAAGGAAGATTACAAAGGTGCTTACGAGTGGCTCAAAAAAGCTTACGAAAAGGAAAAGGAAGACCCTGTGATAAACGAACATATGGGTGATGTGCTTTTAAAACTTGGCAGAAAGGAAGATGCTAAAAGGTACTACGAGAGAGCTATGGAGCTTATAAAAGCGGGTAAAAGAGGAGAGCCCGGACAGGAAGAGAGATTAAGAGAGAAGCTTAAAGATTGATGCTTTGGAGCTTTTTAGCTTGGAAGGTGCTCAAACTGTCCCTCCTTATCAGCATCATACTCTCCCTTGCCTTTATGCTTTTCCAGCTTTTGAGGATTGACAAGATCCTCTTCTCCCTCCCTTTGGAAGAAACCTTACCCTTTCTCATGCTCTGGACTTCATATTCCCTCTTTTACTTTATGCCCACCTCCATGTTTATAAGCTCCTCCGTGGTGTTTTTTGAACTTAAAGACAGCAAAAAGCTCCATGTGATAGAATCTTTTGGTATAGCTCCCTACCTGGCATACTCCAGAGTGTTTGTAAGATGCATGCCCATATTTATATCTCTGATAGCCATATCTTTCATGCTTCGTGAGGAAGATGTATCTTTTATGAGGAGATACTTAACTTACAAGTATTACATGAATATGGTTTATTCGGTACCAGAAAAAACCTTCTTCACTCTGGGAGACATGACTTTTTATGTGAGCGAGCGAAATGGCAATGATGTAAGCGATGTGTTCTTTAAGAAGGGTGAAAGTTTGGTAATAGCAAAAGGTGCGCATTTGGACAGCGATGCTATAGTCTTTACAGATGGAAGCATCCTCGTAAAGGAAGGAGAGAAATTCTACCTTACTGCCTTTTCCCAATACAGGATAAGCCTTGAGAAGTTCGTCAGCGTGGAAAGGCAGCAGAGGAATTTAAAAAGGGATCAGATACTCAATCTTGTAAATACTGCTCTCTCTCCCCTCCTTATGACTTTTGGCTTTTTTATCTCAAGGGTGATAACGGATGCTGCTATAAAACTCTATTACTTGGTAGGTGTGCTATCCATCCTTTATCAGTTTTTTCTAATAATACTAAAGTCCCTACTTTGAAGTTTCATCAATTTTTCATTTTGTTCCTCATAGAATTATACACATCAATACTTTTATAGGAGGTAGAACCATGAAGAAGTTTTTAGCAGCCCTATTAGCGGTAGCCTTTGCCGGTGCAGCTGTAGCCGCAGAAGCCCAAGCTCCTGAGAAGAAGGAGGAAAAGAAGGAGGAGCAAAAGAAAGAGGAGAAGCCTCACAAGAAGGCTCACAAAAAAGTTCACAAGAAGACCATGAAGAAAGAAGAAAAGAAGGAGGAGAAGAAGGAGGAAAAGAAGGAAGAGCAGAAGAAGTGAGCCATCTGCGGGGGCTTCAGCCCCCCCCTTTATCCATCTCTATGCCGTACTGCCTTATTTTCCTGTAAAGGTTAGAAAGGTCTAGGTTTATAGCTTTCGATACCTTTCTAAGGTCATAGCCATACTCTCTTAGCTTCCTCTCTATGAAAACTTTTTCAAACTCTCGCTTAGCACTTTTGAGGTCCTTTTGAAAGAGCCTCTCGTAGCTCTCTAATGGGTTAATACCAAGAAGGACTCTTATGTCTTCAGCCTTAATTTCCTCTCCCGCATGGAGAATTACCAGCCTCTCCATGAGGTTTTTAAGCTCTCGCACATTTCCTCTCCACTGGTGAGCCATCAGCAGAGCTTTGGCATCATCAGTGAGGCACTTTTTAGGCTTTTTATACTCGACAGAAAACCTATCTAAAAAGTGCTGTGCAAGGAGGATAATGTCCTCACCCCTCTCTCTGAGGGGTGGTAAGTAAAGGACAAAAGCTGATATCCTGTAATAGAGATCCTCCCTGAAGCTTCCCTTCTTTATCTCCTCGCTTAGCTCCTTGTTGGATGCGGATACAAGCCTAAACTCGGAATGCACCACCTGAGTGCCACCAAGCCTCGTAAAGCTCTTGGTCTCAAGCACTCTCAGAAGCTTAGCCTGGGCTTTCAGGCTCATGTCACCTATCTCGTCCAGAAAGAGCGTCCCTCCATGCGCAAGCTCCAGTTTGCCCTGCTTTCTTGCTGATGCAGAAGTAAAGGCTCCCTTTTCGTAACCAAAAAGCTCTGCTTCTATAAGGTCATCGGGAAGGGATGCGCAGTTTATGTCCACAAAGGGAGCATCTTTTCTTTCAGAAAGGTGATGTATTGTTCTTGCCACCAGCTCCTTCCCCGTTCCACTTTCACCAAGTATAAGCACATTTATATTAGTCTTGGCTATCTTTGCTATGGTTTCCTTTAGTTCCAGCATGGGTTTGGAAGTTCCTATAAGTTCATCCTGATGAACCTTTTCACCCCTCCTCCTTAAAACCTCCTGAACAGCTCTTTCCACTGTCAGCAGGAGTCTCTCCATAGAAAAGGGTTTTTCTAAAAAGTCGTAGGCACCATCCTTTATAGCCCTAACTGCATGTTCCACCTTTCCGTGACCCGTTATAACTATGACGCTGGTGTCTGGAAGATAAGTTTTGAGATGGCTCAAGAAGGATATACCATCTCCGTCTGGCAACCACACATCCAGCAAAACCGTGTGGAAGTATTCGGACTGTATAAGCTTTTTGGTGCTTTCTATGCTGTCCGCTGTCTTTACATAGTATCCTTCCTCTTCAAGGAGATTTTTTAGCGTCTCCCTTATGTTCTTTTCATCGTCAACTACCAGCACTGTACCCTTCATGGTAAGATTTTACATCGTTCACCCACCGTTCATAATGGGTAGTTAGACTTTAATTTAAATCCTGTAGGAGGTGAAAAGATGAGAAAGTTAGCAATGCTTTTGGTGATCCTTTCGGGGAGTGTAATGGCTTATCCGAAGGGTGAGCAAGGTAAGATGCATATGTGGTGTGAGCAAAACTGGGAAAAGTGCAAAGAGTACAGACTGGAAGCGCTTAAGATAAGGGAAAAGTATATACCCAAGGAAAGGGAATGCGTAGAAAAAGCTAATACATTCCAAGACATGAGAAGCTGTATGATGGATGTAAGAGAGCAGATGCGTAGAGAATTTTACCAACTTCGTAAAAAGATGCTAATGGAGGTTAGCCCCCAACCTTGAGACTCCTTCTTATAGAGGATGACGCATCTCTGGCTAAGGCACTCAAAGAAGTTCTTGAAAAGGAAGGCTATCATGTCAGTCTTGCCTTAGACGGAAGGAGAGGGTACGAGCTTGCCCTCTGCGAGGAGTTTGACCTCATAGTTCTTGACCTCCTCCTGCCCTCCATGGGTGGTGAGGAGGTGCTAAAAAGTCTTAGGGAATCTGGGGTAAAGACGCCAGTGCTCACGCTTACTGTAGTCTCCGACCTTTTTAAGAAGGTGGACCTCTTTGCCCTCGGTGCTGATGATTATCTGACAAAACCTTTTCACCTTGAAGAGCTTCTGGCAAGAGTAAGGGCTATTATAAGAAGAAGCTCGGGGAGTACTTCCGACATAATGGAGCTGGGGGAGGTCAGAATAGAGATGAACAAAAAGAGAGTGCTGGTTAATGGGCAGGAAGTACCTTTGACTGCAACAGAGTACACAGTTCTTGAGTATCTCTGTCTTAATAGAGGTAGGTATGTGAGCAGGGAGGAGATTATTGAGAGATGCCTCAGTTACAGATACGAGCCTGAGAGCAACACGGTGGAGGTGTTCATATCCAGAATAAGAAAAAAGCTCGGAATTAAGGATTTCATAAAGTCTTCGAGGGGTTTTGGCTACAGGGTGGGATGAAAAAATCGCTTAAGTTACAACTTGTCTTACTGTTGGGCTTTTTGGTCCTTCTTCTCACAGCTTATCATGTACTGCTCTATCTGAGCGTAGAGAAAGTCCTCTTCTCTTCTGTAGATAGACACATGGCAGAAGATGCAAAAGCCTTTGAACTTTCCTATTTTTCGGGAAAAGGATATGAGGATACGCACACCAACTACGAGGTTTATACCATAAGAACACCAGACGGTCTTGTTCTTGACAGTACGGAAAATGTCTTACTTCCCTTTGATGAAAGTTGGCACATGCCAGATATACGCACCGTCAAATACGGGGACAGTTTTTATAGGGTTTTGACCTACAGAAGAGGAGACGGTTTTTATGTGCAGTATGCGATTAACTTCACTTCCGAAGCGGAATTCTTAAAGTCCCTCAAACTCTACATGTTTATCTCATGGAGCAGTATCTCCCTTTTGATAGTGCTGACCTATCTTCTGGTCCTTAGGTCCGTCATAACCTCCATAAGGTTTATCAGTGATGCAGTCGTCAAAGAGAGGCTAGAAGATAGTAAGGATATCTACCAAGAGCTAAAACCGCTTTTGGAGAAGATAAGGGATGCGCTCCATCGTTTAAAAGCTCTTTCCGAAAGACAGAAAAATGTGATACTTGGGCTTAGTCACTCAATAAAAACTCCTCTCTCCACCGCCATACTCATGCTTGAGGATACCATCAGGCATTCAGAAGATGTCAATTTGAAAGTGGTGAGAGATGAACTCTGGAGGTTGGAAAGGAATGTCAATGCCTTTCTCAGAATGTCCAAGATGGAAAACCAACAAAATCTTGCGAGGATAGAAAAACATGAGCTTTTATCTCTCATGAAGCAGGTATTTCATCTGTATGACGCAAAAAGTAGAAGGATAAGGTTTGAAAGCGCTGAAGAGAGTATTCATGTACTCTGCGACAGGGACATACTCTTAGAGGTCCTAAACATACTCATGGACAACGCACTGACCCATAGCCTAAGAGATAGCTTTATAACTCTCAGAGTTGTGAAAGAAGACTTGTACACCTCCGTGTGCATTGAAAATCTCGCAGAAAGAGGTATAGACGAGGAAAAGCTCTTTAAGCCCTTTGAAGGGAGATACACTGGCATAGGTCTTTACATGGCGCACAAGCTTTCCCTTATCATGAACTGCAAGCTAAGAGTTTGCCAGGAAAAGGTGGATGATCATGTTTTGGTAAAGGTGTGCTTACATATCCCACTGAGCCAAGGCTCTTAACTGTTAATTTTGGATTAATATTAATTGCGTAGAATATAGACGGGGGTAGAGTTATGGAGCTTGTTAAACTTCATCCACCGATGGTACATTTTGCCATAGCCTTTCCACTCTTTTTGCTTTTTACAGATATCTACTACAGATGGGTCAAGAAAAGTCCGGACGGCTTGCATGCTATGCTCACCTATGTAAGCGTTTTTGCGGTCTTGGGAGGGACAGCATCGGGTATAATAGCTCACAAGCCTATAGAGGAAAAGCTACACCAAATTCCTGTCTTTGAGGCGCATGAAATCTTAGGTATCTCTTTATCCATACTCTTCCTGCTTTTGGGTGCTCTGAGGTTTTTCTTAGGTAGGTATAATGCAAGGTGGATAAGGGACGCGTACACTTCACTGCTTCTTTTAGGCGTTCTACTTCTTTTCCTGCAGGGAAGATGGGGAGGCATGATGGTTTATGATTACCTTTTAAAGACTGGACTATGATGCTGTTTCTTCTTTTGCTGGTGGGGATTTCCCATGGTTTGGACCTGATGGGGGCTATAGAAAGGGCTGTATCCTTTTACCCGTCTTTGAAGGCTCTTGAAGAGGAAAGAAAGGGTATAGAGGGAAAGTCTCTCCTTTACAAAAGCTACTTAAACCCCACCCTCGGCATTGAGGTGGGGAATTTTGGGACTTCAAAGGAGGGCGTTAGGTCAAATCCTATATACAGGCTCTCTTACTCTCAACCCATACTTATTTATCCCTTGGGCAGTTTTGTAAGAGAGGCAGTCAGGTACGAATCATCTGCCTTTGAGGAGAGGATAGCTCAGGAGAGAAATAGCCTTAAAGGCGAGGTGTACTTAGCTTTTTATTCAGCTCTCTACAGAAAGGATCTTCTCAGCATAGCTCAAGAAAACTACCAGATAAGCTATGATGTATATAGTTTTGTAAAAAAACTCTTTGACCTTGGGGAGGTCACAAAGCTTGAGCTTTTCAGAGCGGAGAGGGAACTGGACCTTGCAAAGACAGAGCTTGAACTTGCCAGAAGCGATTACCAGAACGCTCTCAAAAAACTCTCCCTCTTTGTAGGTGAAGAGGTAAAAGAGGTGGAGGGAAGCTTGGAGCATCTTAGGGATATGAAGGTTATAAAGGTAGAGGACCTTCCTCAGATAAGGCAGTATAACTACCTCATAAAGAGTGTAAAGACCAGCATTGAGGTGGAGAGAACTCTGGCAAAACCCCAGATTAGCACGGAGGTGCTTGGTGAAAAAGTATCCGAGAGCGAGTATGGTTTTAGAATTGGTTTTTCTGCTACCTTACCTGTCTTTTACAGAAGGGAAGGAGAGATACTTCAGCTGTCTTCTTACGCAAGAAGCTTAGAGAGACTGAGAGACTTAGAGAGAATGAAGGCAGAAAGTGAGTACCACCGCTTACTCAAAAGGTACCAAGCCATAAAGGATGAAGTAAGGAAGATAAATGATGAATTACTTACCAGATCCCGTGAGGAGCTGAGCTTAGCAATAAAGAGTTATAGACTCAGAACCATCACTGCCCTTGAGCTTTCTGACACAAAAAGAAGGTACATACAGCTCCTGAGGTACAGGTCAGACCTTCTCATGCAGGCTCACGAGGAGTATGCCAAGTACTTATCTTTGGGAGGTGAGCTGTGAGAGTGCTTTTTATTATCATGCTTCCCGTTCTGGTGTTTTCTGAGACTTTAAAGCTTGACCAGAATGTGATACAGAAGCTCGGCATAAAACTCCACACGGTCAAGATAGAAAGGGTGAAAGATAGCTTAACGCTTCCTTCAAAGGTGAGTGAGTACTCGGGTCTTGTAGCTGAGGTGTTTCCGCCCGTAAGTGGTGTAGTAAAAAAGGTTTTTGTAAAGGAGGGGGACAAGGTAAAGAAAGGTGCACCTCTTGCTCTGGTTTACTCACCCCAGATAGCCGACCTTCAGGCTCAGATAAGGATGGCTAAGGTAAAACTCCAAACCGCACAGGAAACCCTCAAAAGGGAGGAGATGCTCTACAGAGAGGAGGTTATTCCCTACGCAAGGTATTACGGAGCAAAGATAGATTACGAAAGAGCAAAGGGGGAGTATGAAGCCCTTTTGGCTTCTTTGAGGTCTTTTGGTGAGGTGATAAACGATACCGTCTTGATAAGGTCTCCCATAAGCGGATATGTGATAGAGCAAAAGGTATTTACTGGAAGCGGAGTTGACATCTCAAAAGAGATGTTTAAGGTCCACTCCCACGAAAAGCTGTGGGTTTACGCTTATGCAACGCCCGAAGATGCCACCAGGGTCAAGGTGGGGATGGTGGGATATGTCCTCTGGCAGGGTCAGAGATTGGAAGGTAAAGTGGACTATGTATCCCATGAGGTAGACCCAAATACCAAGAGAGTGCCTGTTAGATTGCTGGTAAATAATGTAAGAGACCTGCTCAGACCTGGACTTATGGTGCAGACAACTATTGAGCTGGGTAGCGTATCGGGAGTATGGCTTCCTCTGCAGGCAGTCCAGAAGGTCAATGGTAGAGATGTAGTTTTTGTAAAAATTCCCGAAGGCTTTAGTGTAAAGACAGTAAGAAAGATAAGGCAGGAGGGAGAGTGGGTGCTGGTGGAAGGTTTGAAAGAAGGTCAACAGGTAGCTACCAGCGGTCTTGTATTTTTAAAGTCCCAGGTGGAAAGATGAGCAAAGTGCTAAGCTACAGGCTCTTAGTCTTGCTGCTCCTCTTTCTGAGTGTTGTGATAGGGGTTTGGAGCTTTCTAAAACTGCCCATAGACACCTTTCCTGACCCTACGCCCGTACAGGTGGTTATATACACAGAAACTCCTGGGCTTTCTGCAGAAGAGACGGAGATTTTGGTGACTCGCCCCATAGAGTCTGTTCTGGCTGGTATAAAGAATGTGGATTTGGTAAGGTCAGTGAGCTTGCCCGGGCTTTCTTATGTGACTGCCTTTTTCAAAGAAGGTACGGATGTGTATTTGGCAAGGAACCTTGTAGCTCAAAAGCTTCCAGAGGCTCAGGCGCAGATACCGCAAGGCTATGTACCAAGGATGGGTCCCAACACTTCAGGTCTTGGCAATGTGCTTTTTTATGCTCTTATTGACCAGAAAGGCAACTATTCTCTTGAGGACCTCAAAACCATAGAGATGTGGAAGGTAAAGCCGTTAATAAAGTCGGTGGATGGTGTTGAAGAGATCTCCCAATGGGGACCAGAAAGAGCTTACCTGGTAAAGATAAATCCCGATGCTATGGTGTTTTATGGCATAACTCTGATGGATGTTATCTCTTCCCTTGAGGAATACAATCAGATAGCAGGTGGCGGTTTTATGGTCTCTCCCTACGGAGATTTGGTGGTAAGAGGTCTTGGCAGGGTAAGAAGTATAGAAGAATTTGAAAACATACCTGTGAAGAAGTCCGAAGGTGTTCCTGTAAAGCTTGGTCAGATAGCTACTGTGGTACCTTCCGAGCTTCCTAACAGGAGAGGAGCTTTTACTTTAAACGGTGAAGAAGTGCAGGGAAACATAGTTCTCAAAAGGGTCAGCACCAACACTATGGAGCTTGTGGAAGAGCTAAGAAGAAAAATTGATGACATCCAGAAAATACTTCCCGATGGTATAAAGATAGAGGTTCTCTACGACCAGGCTTACCTGACAAAGAAAGCCCTCTCCACAGTGGAGAAGGCTCTCTTGGAGGGAATAGTTTTAGTTTCCGTAGCCATAACTCTTTATCTTTGGAACATAAGAACAGCTCTGCTGGTGGTCCTTTCCATTCCGCTTACCATGCTTTATACCTTCATCTTTATGAAGCAGGCGGGTATGTCGGGTAATCTCATGTCTTTGGGGGGTCTTGCTATTGGGGTTGGGCTTTTTGCGGATGCGACTGTGGTGGTGGTGGAAAACATATACAGGCACATGTCCGAAAGCAGGGAAAAACACAAATTTTCTCTTGTAGTGGACTCCGTGAGGGAGGTGATGCGCCCTGTGATATTTGCCGTAGGTATAATAGCGGTGGTGTTTCTGCCCATATTCACTCTGGAGTCGGTGGAAGGCAAGTACTACAAACCTTTAGCCATAACCATCATCTTTGCCCTTTTTTCCTCATTGCTGGTTGCTTTCCTTTTTATGCCCGTTTTGTCGTATTATCTGCTCAAAGGTGGAAAGGAGGAAACTTATCTATTTGGCAAGATAAGGGAAGGATATATAAAGCTTTTGGAGAAAGCCTTTAAAGTAAGATGGGTACTTATGGGTATCACTTTGGCTTCCTTTATCTTTTCCGTGTTTTTGCTATCAAGGGTAGGCACAGAGTTTGCCCCTCAGCTGGAGGAGGGTGCACTTCTGATAAAGTCCTTTCTAAATCCCAATGTCTCGCTTGACGAAGCCAAAAGAGTTGCACGGCTGGTGGAAAGTACCGCTTTAGAGTATCCTGAAGTCGTCAGAACCTTTTCCAACATAGGAAGAGCTGAGGTGGGAGAGCCAGAAGATGTAAACTACATAGAGACCTTTATTATGCTCAAACCCATGTCCGAGTGGAGAAGCTTTAAAAGTAGAGAGGAATTTGTAAACCTTCTTAGGGAAAAACTTAGGGATATTCCTGGTGTAGAGCTGAGCTTTACTCAACCTATACAGATGAGGATAGACGAGCTACTCTCAGGTGTCAAGTCAACGGTAGCTATAAAGGTTTTTGGAGATGACCTCCAAAAGATAAACCAGATAGCTTACAAAATAGAGAATATAGTCAAAAACACCAGAGGAGCCGTTGATGTAGAGACGGAGGCACAATCTGGCAAATTACAACTGCGCATAATTCCCAAGATGGAGGAGCTAAAAAGGTATAACCTGACAACGGCTGACCTTATGCAGCTGGTCTCTTACGCCTTGGGAGGAAGGGAGGTTGGGTACTTTCAGCAAGAGACCATACTCTTTCCTGTGGTAATAGGTTTGAGTAAGAAGGACCTGGAGACTCTCAAAAATTTACCGTTGCTTTTAAAAGATGGTAGCATAGTAAATCTCTCTCAGGTAGCCCATTTGCAGATAGCCGAAGGTTTTCAGAAGATAAGAAGGGAAAACGGCATAAGGTTTGCTTTAGTCCAGTCAAACCTTTCGGGAAGAGACCTGGGCGGATTTGTAAAAGAGCTTAAGGAGAAAATATCCAAGGAGATAAAGCTTCCGCCAGGATACTTCATAGCTTTCGGTGGGCAGTTTGAAAATCAGGAAAGAGCTATGAAGAGACTCTCTATAGCGGTTCCCTTAGCTGTACTTCTCATCTTTGTGCTTCTGTATCTGAATTATAACTCTCTGAGGGATGCTCTCATTGTTATACTCAATGTGCCCTTCGCCACCATAGGAGGTGTGTTTGCCCTCTACATTTCTGGTTATAACCTGTCTGTTCCTTCTGCCATAGGGTTTATAGCGGTTTTTGGCATAGCTACACTCAACGGCGTAGTCCTCATATCTTATATAAGGTCTCTTCTGGAAAATGGATATAACCTTAGGGAAGCTGTCCTTACAGGTGCAGGTAGAAGGCTAAGACCCATACTTATAACAGCCACAGCCGCATCTTTGGGACTTCTTCCCATACTCTTTACCTCCGACATAGGCTCCGAGATCCAAAAACCTCTGGCTGTTGTGGTGATAGGTGGTATCTTTACATCCACCTTGCTTACCCTCGTAATACTTCCCCTCGTTTACGAGAAATTTGGTAAAATTTTACCTGATAAATGAGGATTATCATATCCTTTGAAGTGGCTCCTTTTTTAAGGTGGTTCAAAGATTACGACCGCGATAAGTTTTTAAGAGATGCGATAGCAGGGCTTACCATTGCTGCTGTGCTGGTTCCTCAATCTATGGCTTATGCTCTCCTTGCAGGCATGCCACCCATATACGGGCTTTATGCCTCCTTTTTACCTACCATTCTGGCTGCCATGTTTGGAAGCTCAAGATTTCTTGCAACAGGACCGGTTGCCATGACTGCTCTACTTTCTGCATCAGTACTTTACGGTTTTGCGGAACCCGGTTCTGAAAAGTGGATAAATCTTATGGGTGTTTTAGCCCTTATGGTGGGCTTTATAAGGCTTACTATAGGTCTTTTAAAGCTTGGTTTTGTGGTGGAACTCATATCCACCAGTGTAATAACTGGATTTGTAAGTGCGGGTGCTCTCGTAATAGCTCTTAGTCAAACGGGACATCTGCTGGGCTTTAAGATAACGCAAAGCACCCTTATATATCAGGTAGTGGTAGACATCTTCTCAAAGATAGAGAAAGTTAACCCCTATACGGTAGGGATAGGGATCTTAGCCTATGCCATCATATGGCTATCCAAAAAGATCCATCCTCTGGTGCCGGGAGCGCTCCTCAGTGTGATAATTACCTCTCTTCTCAATTACTTTTATGACCTTGAAAGATTTGGAGTAGCCATAGTAGGACAGGTACCGCAGGGCATTCCTGTGCCTTCTTTACCCAGTGTAGATTATTCAACCATAGCCTCCCTTTGGGGTGGAGCTATGGTGGTGGCAGCTTTTGGGCTTATAGAAGCTGTCGCTATAGCTAAGCGCCTTGCAGTTCAATCGGGAGACAAGTGGGATGCCAACCAAGAACTTATAGGTCAAGGCATAGCCAATATAGTGGCGGGTATATTCAAGGGTTTTCCTGTGGGTGGTTCCTTCTCAAGGTCAGCCCTTAACTTCCAACTCAATGCGAAAACGCCCCTTGCAAGTTTTATAACTGGTAGCGTTGTAGGCATTACTCTGATCATACTTGCCCCTGCCTTTTACTATCTTCCTAAGGCAACATTATCTTCTATAGTTCTTTCAGCTGTAATAAGTCTTATAAAACCTTACGAGATAGTAAAGCTCTACAAAGTAAACAAGGTGGACGGACTTGTAGCAGGTACCACCTTTGTAAGTGTGTTTTTTATGGAGCTTTGGGTTGCTCTAACGCTTGGGACTCTTATAGCTCTTGGGTCTTTTGTGTACAAGACCATGTACCCAAGGCTCGTAGTACTTACCAGAAATCCCCAATCTAACACTTTTGTAAATGCAGAGAGGGAAAGGCTTCCTGAATGTCCTCAGATACTTTACATAAGACCCAACATGCCCATTTACTTTGCTAATGCTGAGTATGTGTACGAGTATGTGCTTGAAAAGGTGAGGGAAAGGAAAGAGAGGGGTGGTTTGAAGTTCCTTCTCTTTGATATGGAGGCAGTTCAATACATGGACGCCACAGGTGCGTATACTCTTATAAGACTTTTTGACGAACTAAGGAGACAAAAAGTTGAGCCTGCAATGGCAAATATAGCTTGCGATGTGTATCCTATACTTGAGAGGATAGGATTTGAAAGACACATAGATACGGACCTTATCTTTGACTCAAAGGGTCACTCTATAGTGGAGCTTTTCAAAAGGCTTGACCACGAATACTGTGCAAAGAAGTGTCCTTATGCAGTCTTCAGAGAGTGCTACAGTGTAAAACCCACCGAATTTAAGCCCGTAGTTGCTCTTTAGTGTAAAGCCCTTTTTCAAGTATGTAGCTCTCTACACTTTCTGGAACAAGCCACTTTATGCTTTTACCTACCTTTACCCTGTTTCTTATCTCCGTTGAGGATACATCTATGTTTCTAGTTTTTAAGATGTAAAAGTCCCTTTCCTCTTTAAGCTCTGGGAAGTTTGCCCTTAGGTAGTTTCTGACATCTTCTGCCCTTTTGTTTCTGTCCGCTATTATAAACACAGCCAGCCTAATGAGCTTTTGCGGCTGTTTCCACATGTGAAGAGATAGTATGCTATCAGCGCCCACCAGAAAGGTAGGTCTTTCTCCAAAATTAATAAAGAGTTCTTGCGCAGTATCAACAGTATAGGATATTCCACCCCTTTTTATTTCCATATGGCTTACCTCAAAGCCTTTCACCCCTTCTGTAGCTATAGAGAGCATTTCAAACCTCTCTTGAGGTGTTGCCTGATGGGGTTCCTTAAGAGGTGCTTGAAAGGCAGGTACAAAAATGATCTTGTCTGGTTTTAGCTCTTCTAACACATCCCTTGCCACCACAAGATGCCCTATGTGTACGGGATCAAAGCTACCACCAAAGAATATTTTACGCATGGAATATGGGAATTTCGTATTTTGGGTTGGCAAGAGCTCTTAGCATACCCATCTTCATAGCCTTAATGACCTCCCTTGAGAGCTTTCTCTCTTTGAACCTCATAAAGTGATGGAAAAGGACGCCCGAAGCTTCAAGCCCCAAACCCCTGTCTTTGATTACCCTTTTCAAAAACTCCAGAGCTTCCTCCTTTTTTAAAAACACATTTTTTGTGTTTGGTTCAAACTTTTTGGGAATGCCTACAAATTGGTATCCACAAACCACATCCTCTTTGAGAAAGACCTTTATGAGGTAATTTTCGTACTCCGCTGTGAAGGCATCTTCTGCATCTTCAAAGGTTCCTCCGCTACCTGCAGTTACCCATCTGGTCTTTACAGCATTGTAATCCACCAAACCCGGGTTTTCTACTCTTAGTCCCGCCATGTTATAACCTGCTATAGCCCCCCCCTGCTGAGCTGCAGGGAAGAGAGCTATCCACCTGCAGTTGCCCCACGCATCTCTTCCCGAACATATGTCTCCCGCTGCATACACATCTGGGTCAGAAGTTTGCTGATACTCGTTTACCAGCACGCCACCAATCAACCTTCCCCTGCTTTCGTCTATGTGAAGCTTTATGTCTGTGTCCTGCACCAAATGCGTCCTTGGTCTTACGCCAGTTGAGAGTATCACCATATCTACCTGTATAAACTTACTTTTGTCCGAATCTATATGCTTTACTTCCACAGCTTCCACCCAGTTGTCCTCTCCGTGAATGGCTATAACTTGGTGATTCAGGTAAAACTTAACTCCCTCCTCCTCAAGAACCCTCATGTATCTATCTGCCATAAACTTATCCAACATGCGAGGAAGAACCCTATCAAAGAACTCTATCACATGCACCTCCATACCCATGTGCCTAAGAGTTTCTGCATCTTCCACGCCTATAGGTCCGGCACCCACAATGGCAACCCTCTTTACCCTTCCCGATACAACCCAATCTCTTATCCTCTTGGCATCGTCCAAATTTTTTGCTGTGGTAACGCCCTCTAAGGTAGCTCCAGGTATGGGTGGCACAAAACTGTAAGCTCCGGCAGCCAAAAGACATTTATCATAGCGCACCTCTTCACCACCCTTTACTATCACCACCTTTCTCTTGTTATCAATACCAACCACCTCTTTCTTAGGTCTAAAGTCCACATTATACCTTTCGTAAAAGGCATATCCTCCCTTGTAAAAAAGCGCCTCTGGAGATATGTCCCCCCTTATGACATTCTCCATACAGTTAGGTGCATAAGTTGGGTACTCCTCATCAGAAAGCATAATAATTTCCGAATCCTTGTCAATGCTTCTAAAGGCTTCCACAGCGCTTGCGGCCGCAGGTCCATTTCCTACTATAACCACTCTCATGGAATGTTTATTATATAATACGCCGTGTGAGAAACTAAGCATGATAAAGCACCTCCTCATAGCTCCCTCTGAAAAAGCTATAGCCAATAACATAACCATAAAGCAAAGCAGGTAGTGTTATGCCCTTCCTCCAGCCACTCACGCTTATGAGCCTTAAGGCTTTCACCTCATGATAACTCCCAGGATGAAACCAAAGGTCATAAACTCTGCCCTCTGTATCGCACACCACCATAACCAGCACTCCATAGTAAAGCTCCTCAGACTCTACCTTCTTATCTTCTTGTCAAGTAGCAACTTTACCAGAAGCAAGAGTGATGAGTTTAGGTTTTCTGCCTGCTGTGGATTAAGGGCTTTTTACTCAGAAACTACAGGCTCTTTGAATTTCTCACCCAACGTATGTTTATATTCTTAAATAGATATACCTTATGGTATCATAAGCAAAATTTATAGCCAAGTTTAGTATCTTGAATTAACATAATTCAGGCATGAGGAAGTTGCTGCTTGTAATAGTGCTTTCCCTTGGTTTTGGATGGGGTGGAGAATGGTGGAGCGATCCTGTTGGTGGACTTGAGGAGGCAAAAAAGGATAGCAAACCAGTAATGTTTTATTTTCATTCGGAACACTGTCCCTACTGCTTGCAGATGGAGACCTTTGTTTTTAGTGATGAGAAGGTGTCTAAGTATATGGATAAGTTTGTGGTTATATCCTTAGATATCTACACCCCAACGGGTAGAGCTTGGGCAAGGCGCTTTAATGTATTTGGCACGCCCACTTTTGTTTTTTATGATCCAAAGAAGGATGCTGTTATAAGTATATCCTTTGGCAGTAAAAGTAAGGAGGATTTTATCAACCTGCTAATGAAAACTTGTGAAAAAGCAAACACAAAAAAGTGTTAACAGTCAAGGGAGAGAAAGTAAGGGCTTGTCAGTAATGATGTATTATATTGGTAAGATTTTTTTAAGGAGGTATAAAGATGGACAGAAGGAGGTTTTTACAGCTCTCCACGGTAAGTATTCTCAGCTTAACCTTCGCACCCGGACTGCTAAAGCAGTCCTTTGGAGCGTCCAAGCTGGATGAAGAGCTTCAGAAGAGGCTCGGTGTTTCTCTATCCCAGATTAAGGAGTCTCCGGAGGTTAAGCTTCAGGCACCCACCATTGCAGAATCCGGTGCCAATGTGCCAGTCAGCGTAGAGTCCGACATACCTGTGGATAAGGTGGACAGTGTGTGGATATTTGTGGACAACAACCCCGTTCCCTGGATAACTGACATTAAACTCAGTCCTATGAACGGAAGAGTTTACTTTGCCACTAGAATAAAGATGGGTCAGACTTCCAATGTGAGGGCAATACTCAAAATGAAGGACGGCTCTTATCTTATGGCTACCAAAGAGGTCAAAGTCACAGTTGGCGGTTGTGGATAATAATTTGGTAAAAACTTAAAGGAGGTTAAGCATGGCTGTAGGAGCTGGAATACTTAGAGTTCCAAAGGAAGCCAAGAAGGGGGAAATAGTCAAAGTGCAGATGGTGATCACTCACCCTATGGAACCCGGCACTAGAAAGGACCCACAGACGGGTCAGATCATCCCTGCCTACCACCTTACCAAGCTGGAGGTTCTGTTTAATGACAAAACAGTTTCAGTAGTTGATATGGGTGGGGGTGTGAGCGCCAATCCTTTCATAGGACTCACTTTAAAGGTTGATGAGAGCGGTATAGTAAAGATCGCTTACGAAGACAACAAAGGTGGAAAATGGGAAAAGACTGCAGAGATAAGAGTTGTTTGATATGGGACCAAAACCATGGGGAAGTGGGTAACAATTATTTTTGTGTTATTTCTTTATGCCATAGCCCAGCAGGAGAATCCGGCGGAGGAGGTAAAGAAGCAAAAAGAGCTCCTGCTCAAAGAGATGGGCATACTTCCCGGAGATGTTTATGCGGAGCAGGGCAGAGACATGTTTAACAAACCTATGGGAAATGCAGGCAAGTCGTGCTCTTCCTGCCATGGTCAGGACGGCAGGTATCTGAGGGGAGCTTACGCGCACATGCCCAGGTATTACAAAGACATGGATGCCGTGGCAGACCTGGATACTAGAATCAAGTACTGCATGGAAAAGTACATGGGTGTGGGTAATGTAAAGCACGACCTTAACTTTAAGAGTATAGCCACCTACGTGGCTACCCTTTCCAACGGCATGAAAATGGATGTAAAGCTCACTCATCCAAAAGAGAGGGAGATGTACGAAAAGGGCAGAGAGCTATGGTATGCAAGAGTGGGTAAGATGGACTTTTCCTGCGCCATATGCCATGACAGTGAAGCAGGTAAAAGGGTTTTCTTGCAAACCGTTGTTGCTGTTAAAGAAGACAAGGTAGCCACCCACTGGCCTGCCTACAGGTTCTCCAACGACCAGCTCTGGACTATGGAAGACAGAATCAGAGGATGTTTTGGTGACATGAGGGTAGCTCCGCCGGAGCACTTCCATTGGGCTGTTGTAGCTTTGAATTTGTATCTATCTTACAAGGCAAAGGGGGGTGTAGTAAGGGTTCCCGGATTTATCTACTAACTGAATCAGGAGGGTAAAGGCATGAGAAAGCTTTGGTTCTTGCCCATTTTGCTGGGAGCGGTGGGAGGCGTGAGTCTCTATGCCATAGCCCAGCAGGAGAATCCGGCGGAGGAGGTAAAGAAGCAAAAAGAGCTCCTGCTCAAAGAGATGGGCATACTTCCCGGAGATGTTTATGCGGAGCAGGGCAGAGACATGTTTAACAAACCTATGGGAAATGCAGGCAAGTCGTGCTCTTCCTGCCACGGTCAGGACGGCAGGTATCTGAGGGGAGCTTACGCGCACATGCCCAGGTATTACAAAGACATGGATGCCGTGGCAGACCTGGATACTAGAATCAAGTACTGCATGGAAAAGTACATGGGTGTGGGTAATGTAAAGCACGACCTTAACTTTAAGAGTATAGCCACCTACGTGGCTACCCTTTCCAACGGCATGAAAATGGATGTAAAGCTCACTCATCCAAAAGAGAGGGAGATGTACGAAAAGGGCAGAGAGCTATGGTATGCAAGAGTGGGTAAGATGGACTTTTCCTGCGCCATATGCCATGATACCTTTGGAGGACAGAGGATAAGACTCCAAACCCTTGCAAAGGTGAAAGAAGACAAGGTAGCCACCCACTGGCCTGCCTACAGGTTCTCCAACGACCAGCTCTGGACTATGGAAGACAGAATCAGAGGATGCTACAACCAGATAAGAGTGACCCCTCCACCCCACTTTAGCTGGCCACAGATCGCCCTTAGCCTTTATATGGCTTATGAGTCCAAAGGTGGCACCATAGAAACGCCGGGATTTGTCAGATGAGGAGGGTAGAGACATGAAGAGGTATCTTGTCCTTTTGGGAAGTTTGGCTCTCTTTGCCTGCGCACCCACACAGCAGGAAAAGCCAAAACCTACACAAGCACCTAAACCTCCAGCTCAAGCCAAAGCGGAGAGGAAACACACCTTTGAGGAAGACATAAAACAGGATGAAGCGCAGAAGCTATGTTCAAACCCTCAAGGAACAGTCTCTGCTGATATGGTTTCCAAGTTTTTTGAAGAGCAGAAGAAGCTCATCAAATACCCTGCCAACGGGAAACTGGTGGGGGACTGGAAAAAGGGAGAGCAGCTTTTTGCCAACACCAGGAAGGGCAACTGCTATGCCTGTCATTGCGCGGACCCCAAAGAGCTTGCCTGTGGCAACATAGGACCTATCCTCAGACACTACGGCAAGACCCACAACGATGTCAAATACACCTACGAAAAGATATACAACTCCTGGGCTTTTGTACCCTGTAGCATAATGTACAGAGCAGGGGTTCATGGCATACTGACCCCTGAGGAGATAGCGGACATAGTAGCATACCTCCACAGTCCAGAGTCTCCTGTGAATAGGTAATATGGAGGTGTAAAATGCAACTTACCAGAAGGGACTTTCTTGAGCTGGCTATAGTGACAGGAGCTTACCTGAGTATGGACCCTGTTTCCGCTCTGGCAAAGCTAAGAGCAGAAGACCTCATGTCTTTTAAAAGCCTTGGAAATGTTACCCTGGTGTTCACCACAGACATGCACGCGCATTTAAAACCCCTTTACTTTTCAGAGCCTGTAAACCTAGTCCCACCCAAAGGACTTGAGGGGCTTCCCGGATATGTGGCGGGCAGAGACTTTCTGAGAATGTACAAAATAGCTCCCAACACCCTTGAGGCTTACTTTGACAGCTGTGTAAACTTCCCCGAGCTTGCCAGAAAGTTTGGCAAGATGGGAGGTGGCGAGCACATCACCTGGATAATAAAGTCCATCGTAAACGAGCGTGGCAGGGACAAAGTGCTTGTCCTTGATGGAGGAGACACTTGGGTCACCACAGCCATAGGTCTCTTTACCGACGGCAAGGCTGTGGTGGACTGGATGAACTACACAGGCTACGACCTTATGGTGGGACACTGGGACTTTACCCTCGGAAAGGAGAAGTTCCTGCAAAGGCTCAAAGAGCTCAAGGCTGAGTTCATATCCCAGAATGTGGTGGATGCGGACTTTGGAGACCTGATTTTCAAACCTTACTCCATTAGAGAGGTAGGAGGGGTAAAGCTCGGCATAATAGGAAACTCCTTCCCCTTCACACCCATAGCAAACCCCAGAGAGTTTGTGGAAGGCTGGAGCTTTGGCGTAAGGGAAGAGCAGATGCAAAAGTTTGTGAATGAGCTAAGAGAAAAGCACAAAGTGGACGCGGTGATACTCCTCTCCCACGATGGGCTACCTCTTGATATAGCCTTAGCTAAGAAGGTAAGGGGTATAGACATCATCATCTCAGGACACACCCACGATGTAACGCCAAGACCGTACTTTGTGGGCAACACCATGATAGTGATAGCTGGATCCCACGGCAAGTATGTGGGTAGGCTGGACCTGGACATAAGGAACGGGAAGATAAGGAATTACAGGTTTAAGCTCATACCAGTAGCCAGCAACCTTCTGCCCGCGGACAAGGGTGCAAAAGAGCTTATAGAGAAGTGGTATAAACCATACGAGAAAAAGCTCTCGGAGGAGATAGGTGTGGCGGAAGTGCTCCTCTACAAGAGAGACACCTTCTTCAGCACCTTTGACAGGCTTGTAGGCATGGCAATAGCGGACTACTTCCATGGAGTTGACATAGTCACATCCCCCGGCTACAGATGGGGTACTACTGTGCTGCCAGGGCAGAAAATCACGGTGGATGATGTATACGACTTTACAGCAATAACTTATCCTAATGTTTACCTGATGAAAAGAACGGGAGAGCAGTTAAAAGCGGTTTGGGAGGATGTGGCAGACAATGTGTTTAACCCAGACCCCTTCTACCAGCAGGGCGGAGACATGTCAAGGCTTTATAATGTTGAGTACGAAATAGAGATAGGTGCCAAGCAGGGACAGAGAATAAAGAGAGCTTGGATAAAAGGTAAAGAGCTGGACCCCAAGAAGGAGTATACAGTGGCAGTTTACGGAGGACCAACACCACCACCAGAGACGCTCCTGCCCGATGTCAAACCCATCCCTGTCTATGACATAGTCATTGATTACATAAGGAAGAAAAGGCACATATATGTTGACCCCACACCTAATGTGAAGGTGCTTGATGCCAAGTATGTGTCTCCGCTGGAAGGCTTTGGAAAAGGCATGATAAGGAGGAAGGCATGAAGATCCTTCCCATTCTTCTTTTCCTTTTGACGCTTTCCTTTGCCGGTGACATTACCAGCCTGATGTTTCAGACCTACAGGGTAGAGGGTAAAGACTTTCAAAGCGTTGTGGAAGAGCTAAAAGAGAAGCTAAACCAAAGTGATCTTAAGGTTTTGCGCACTCTTACCATATCGGAAGCTATAAAAGCCCGAGGAGTGAAGGACTTTCCCAACTACACGGTTCTTCTGGCGTGCGACAGGAAAGAAAAGGAGGACCTGCTCATAAAAGTGCCCTTCATGAGCAACCTTATCCCATGCTCCGTTGCAGTTTATGAAAACAAAGATGGTAGTGTGTCCATCACTGCAATAAACGAAAAGCCTTATCTTGAGGCTTTTTCCAAAGAACTATCAAAGGATGATAGAAGACTTATAAGCAAAACCTACATGGAGCTCAGAAGGGTCCTTTCAAG
This sequence comes from Hydrogenobacter thermophilus TK-6, assembly GCF_000010785.1. Taxonomy (GTDB): domain Bacteria; phylum Aquificota; class Aquificia; order Aquificales; family Aquificaceae; genus Hydrogenobacter; species Hydrogenobacter thermophilus. Next base: position 1,387,091 of record NC_013799.1, read on the forward strand.
TGTAGGTAAATACAAAAAGGCTCACATAAGTAAGGCGCAGATAAGAAAGATAATGTCTCAACTCAAAGGCGTCTTCTTTGAAACTTCAGATACTATAAAGGGTATGAGCTTTGAAGATGCAAAAACTCTTCTCAAGACAGCTCTTGACGGAGTAAACATGAACATACTGGGTGTTGAAGACATAAGAAAAGAGACTCCTAAGTACTCTTTCATGCTTGCATGCAACCTCACTTACGGAGAGAAAATCTTAAGAGAGTTTCCCCACTTTGGAACCTTAGCACCTTGCAGGGTCTACCTGTATGAGAAACCCGACGGTAGCGTGGGTGTAGGCTACATAAACATTCAAACACTTATAAAACTTTACGGAAAGCATCTTCACAGAGATGCGGTGGAAGTCTTTGAAAAGGCAGATAGAGACATAAAGTCCGCCATAAAGGAAGTCAAGGGAGAGTAGGGATGGCTCTCTTACTGAGCCTGATACTTATCTTTTCCTTTAGCTTTTCGCAGGTCAGTGTTAGACAAACCTTGAAAGAAATACAGCCGGGTATTTATGGTGTTTTTGGCACATACGAGCAGGTGAGTAAGAAGAACAGGGGTTTTATCTCCAACGCCTACTTTGTGGTTACAAAAGACGGTGTGATAGTTTTTGACGCTCTTAGCACCTACAGGCTGGGTAGGGAGCTTATTGAAAGTATAAGGAGCATAACCAAAAAACCAATAAAGTACCTTGTAGTGTCTCACTACCATACGGACCACTTTTATGGAGCCAAAGCTCTCAAAGATGCTGGAGCTATCTTAGTTGCTCATCCCTGGTCTTACGAGTATCTATCCGGTGAAGAGAGCCAGAGGATGTTTATGGCGAGGAAAGAGCTCCTTGGCAGAGAGCTTGAAGGCACAAAACTTTTGCCACCTGACATAACAACCTCTTCATCTTTGACCATACATCTGGGGAGTGAAAAGTTTGAGGTTCACCACTGGTGCAGGGCACACACCAACGGAGATATAGTTATGTACATGCCATCAAAGAGGGTACTCTTTGCGGGCGACCTGGTATTTGGAGGAAGAGTGCCTTTTCTTGGCTCTGGCAACTCAAAAACATGGCTGGAGTGTCTTGACAGGATTATACAGATAAAGCCACAGATTCTTCTTCCCGGTCATGGTCCCTATCTGAGAGGAGAGAAAGAGATAGAAAAACAGGTTATGTGGACAAGACAGTACATACAGGACATAAGAAGCGTTGTGAAGAAGCTTTACGAAGAGGGGCTTAGCGTGGAGGAGGTCAGAAACAGAGCCAACGAGGAGATGCTTAGGATAAACCCCGAGTATGCACAGGTGGGAGCCTTCTTTGATGTGAACCCTGTAAATGCCTACTATGTATACTTTGAGGTAGAAAGGGAGCTTTTGGAAAATTCCAGGTAATTCTCTATAATATTGGTTATGCAGGACTGCATCTTTTGTAAGATAGTTGCTAAAGAGATACCGTCAAAGGGCGTTTATGAGGATGAGCTGGTTTATGCCTTTCATGACATTAACCCTGTAGCTCCTGTCCATATACTCATCGTTCCCAAGAGGCACATACTGGGCATTCAGGAGATGGAGCAAGAGCATGAGAAAGAAGTGGGCCATATGTTCTATGTGGCAAAACTCATAGCTCAAAAGCTGGGACTTGCACCGGATGAGAACCTAAACAGAGGCTACAGGCTTGTTTTTAATGTGGGAAAAGACGCAGGACAGAGCGTCTTTCACCTTCACCTTCACCTCATAGGCGGTAGGCACATGAGCTGGCCACCTGGATGAAAAGTTTTAGAGATTTTATGGAGGAGCGCGTCAGGGAGTATTACCTTCAAAGAAAGGTAGGGGATGACTTTTTTACAGCGCCTGAGCTGGACAGATCCTTTGGAAGAGCTCTTTCGGACCACCTTTACCAATTTGTAAGGCACGCGGATAATCCCCTAATCTTAGAACTGGGGGGTGGCAACGGGAGTCTTGCCTACGATATTCTAAGCTTTTTTAGAGAAAAAGATAACAAGTTATACGGGAAACTGACTTACTATATATACGAAGAGAGTCCTACATTGGTCAGCTTGCAAAAAAATAGATTAAGAGAGTTTGAGGGGAAGGTCTTTTGGACGCAGGAGCTCATCACCGAGGCAGACATTGTCCTCTCCAATGAATTCTTTGATTGCTTGCCAGTCCATGTTATCAAAGGGAGAAAGGAGCTTTATGTGGATGATGGTAGAGCCATATGGGAAGATATAACAGATGAAAGAACACTCACCTTTTTGGATAGGATGGGGTACAGTGCTTTGGGTCAGGTGATAGAGGTGTGCCTTGACTGTATAGATTTGCTCAGGCGTCTTTCAAATATAGTGAGAGGATACCACATAGTCATAGATTACGGGTATACTTCAGAAGAGATAGCTAAGTATCCAAACGGCACGGTTGTGGGCTACAAGGCTCACAGAGTAGTTATGGATGTATTAAAGGAAGCACCACCTTTTGATATGAGTGCCATGGTGAACTTTTCCGCTCTTGTTGAGTACGGTAAGGATTTTGGGCTTTTAAGTGTGTCCTTTCAGAATATGAGAGAGTTTTTACTGTCTTCGTCTACCTTTTTGGAAGAGTTAGAAAAACTGAGTTTATCCGAAAAAGCCGAAGACATAGAGAGGCTTTCCCGCCTAAAAACTATGCTGATCAGTATGGGAGAGAGGTTTAAGGTGCTCATTCAGAAAAAGCTCTGATTAAAGGACCCTTATTTCAACTTGGTAAAGTTCTCCCTTGTTCTGTATAGGGATGGTGCCTGTCCTACCAGTAAGTACGAGAAGCCTCCCGTCTTTTGTGAATACTACCGACTGAATAGCCTCCTCCAAATTGCCTCCTACAAGCTGTTTGAGAAGTATCACATCCTTTCTCTGTTCATCAAGAAGAAAGATGTCACCTCTTGAGTATTTTACTATATCAAGAAATCTCTGAACCATCCCCGTAGTGTTTTTGACCACATATGCCACTTTAAAGTCCAGCACATCACCTACAGCACCTTTTGGATTGAAGATGTAATTTATCTTACCAGCGGAACCTACGCTCACCTCCACATAAGAGTACGAGCCGCCAAAACCTTCATCGGAGGAAAAGACCTCATTGTCACCGTCAAAAACCCTAACCCTACCTGAGCTATCGGTAAAGACAAGATAGTTTTTGTAGTAAAAGGCGCTGTCTACTCTAAAACCTCTTGGGGCTTTAAGAACACCCGCTTCTTTTATATTTTCTCCGTCAAAGGAGAGTCTGACAGCTTGGCCAAACTTGTTGTCAAAATCAAACTTCTGCCCTACAAAGGTATCCTTAGGTTTGCTTTTGTCAAGCACCCCCATAATGTAGGGTATGTCTGTTTTTAGGGGTATAAGACTGTCGCCTACCATTTTGAGTATCAGGGAGCTTGCTCTGTCGCCTGAGATCATGTTGACTATTATGTAATCTTTTTCCTCCTTTCCTATCTTACCTACACAGACATTAACGGCGGTACCGGCCGGCAGAGAGTAAGCAGACCTTTTCACTATGTCGTTTTTTAGCAGCTCATAAACCTCTAACCTCCCAGAATACAATATTACCAAATAATCTCGCCCATTTCCCATAACATCCCCTACATCCGCCGAGATGGGTATAGAAGGTAAAGCCTTTATGAGTTTGCTCCTTGCAAGAAGTTTAAGGTCTTGCAAACTTGCTCTCTGCACACCTTCTGCTGCTACTTGAGGCAAAGGATAAAAAGCCACAGCAGACCCGTTGAACTCTATACCGTAACCATCCTTAAACTCTTTTATCGTGTAGGTGCATCCGCTACCCTTCCTTACACCTTCTACAGCGGAGCTTACTTTAAAAAAACCCTCGTCGCTGCCTTCGTAACACACATCTGTGTAAGACAGTACTACCCTCTGGCCAACTTTTGGCTTTTCTCCCTTTATTAGCTTAGCTTCTGAGAAGTTATCATACACCTTCTCTACTTTGACCTCACCAACTTGCTTGATTTCCTTACCCAGGATCTTGCCAGTGATGGGATGGATTATTGGTTTGCCCTCCTCCACAACAGAAAACATCTCACCCTCTTTTACACCGCCCTTGCCCAGGTCCAGCAGAACCTTTCCATCCTCCAACTTTATTATGTATCCTTCTCTTGAAAAGAACTTCTTTATGTTTTCTGTGGGACTTTCTGCAAAGCCATAGGATACAAAAAAGAAAAGTATTATTAGGCAGACCTTTCGCATAGCTCCTCCAGTAGGGATATTATAACTTCGGTCATCTCCTGAGTGCCTACCTTCTTTGTGCCTTCCGCGTATATGTCAGGAGTTCTATAACCTCTTTCAAGGGCGAGTTCTACAGCTCTGTCTATGGCGTCGGATGCTTCTTTGAGGTTAAAAGAGTATCTTAGCATCATGCTGGCAGAGAGTATTGTAGCAATTGGGTTTGCCACACCTTTACCTGCTATGTCTGGTGCAGAACCGTGAACGGGTTCATACAGAGCATACCTCTCTCCCAAACTTGCGGAAGGAAGCATACCAAGACTACCTGTTATAACCGCAGCCTCATCTGAGAGAATGTCACCAAAAATGTTACCTGTTACTATAACATCAAAGGAAGATGGGCGTCTTATCATCTGCATGGCACAGTTGTCTACATAAAGGTGTTCCACCTGTACATCTGGATAGCTCTTACTCTCTTCTTCCACAATTTCCCTCCAAAGGGCGCTAACTTCCAGCACATTGGATTTGTCCACACTGGTGAGCTTTTTTCTCCTACCTCTTGCTATCTCAAAAGCCTTCTTTACCACCCTCCTTATTTCGTCTTCTGTATACCTCATGGTGTTTATTCCCACCCTTCTTTCACCTTCCTTGAATATCCCTCTTGGCTCTCCGTAATAAACATCACCTGTTAGCTCTCTCACCACAATAAAATCCGTGCCCATTACCACATGGTCCTTAAGAGGTGATGATGGCACCAATGGTTTGTAAACTTTGGCAGGTCTCAGGTTGGCGTAAAGGTCAAGGGCTTTTCTTATGCCAAGAAGACCTCTCTCCGGCCTTTTGTGAGTGGGAAGGTCATCCCACTTGGGACCACCTACAGCACCCAAAAGTACAGCATCCGAAGAAAGGCAAAGCTCCAGCGTTTCCTGTGGCAGAGGCTCACCTGTTTTGTCTATGGCTATGCCACCTATAAGACCTTCTTCAAGGATAAAATCATACCCAAATAGCTTCCCTACCTTTTGGAGAACTTTTACAGCACTCTCTACTATCTCGGGACCTATCCCGTCTCCCTTTAAAAGCGCTATCTTGAAGGATGGCATTCTTTTATTGTATCACAACTCTTCTCCGTAAGCCTTGCATAGCGCCTCTATAGGATGTAGGGGCTTTTTTCCTGTGCCGAGCTCTATCTGATTGCTGGCCAGTGGACAGTCCGAGACAAAAGTGTCTGCAGAGCTCGCATTTAGCTCCTCAAAGAGTTTTGACCCTACTCTGTAGGCCATGTCAAAGGTGCTTTTCTTTACGCCAAAAGTCCCATCGTGTCCAGAGCACCTTTCTACTATTTTCACCTTAGTGTTGGGTATAAGCCTCATAAGAGCTGCAGCCTTGTATCCTACATTGAGAGACTTCAGATGACAGGGTATGTGATAGGCTATGTTGCCCATTGATACTTTAAAGTCCCTGCTGAATTTGCCCTGCTGGTGAAGATTCCACAGGTATTCGTGAACATCGTAAACTCTCTGTGCCACCACTTTTGCATCTGGATCATCAGGTAGCAGAAGGGGATACTCATACTTAATCTGGAGGGCACAGGTAGGTATGGGGACAACTATGTCGTAGCCTCTGTCTACGTAAGCTTTTAGAGCTTTCACATTGAGCTTTGCCTTCTGCACAACAGTGTCTATATCTCCCACATCAAAGAAGGGAATACCGCAGCACTGCTGAGGAGGAAGCTCTATGTGTATGTCGTTTTTCTCAAAGACTCTGACAAGTGCTTTACCTTTATCAAGGTAATTGTAGTTTAAAAGACAGGTGTAAAAGAGAGCCACTTTACCATTTTCACCTTTTACCTCTCTCCTGTTTTTATTAAACCAGCTTTGGAAGGTTTGAGTATTAAAGGACGGAAGCTTTGCTCTTCTGTCTATCCCCATAAAGTTTTCCAAAAGGACCCTTACTGGCTTTGAATCTTTCACAGCATTTACAAAAGGTGCAAAAGGCACAGACATCTTACCCATAAGGTCCGTATTTACAAGCAGCTTGTCTGTTAATTTGGCTCCTTGCTTTTTAAACTTCCATATTTTGTATCTTAGAGAAAGATGAGGAAAGTCTATCTTCCACTCATGGGGTGGAGTGTAAGGACACTTAAAATAGCACTGTTTGCAGTGAAAGCAAAGGTCCAGAGGTGTGGCAAGCTCTTCTTTACTGAGGGCATTTATATCGTCATCGTGTCTATCCACAGCGTCAAAGAGTGCAGGGAAGGAAGGACAGTAAGGCAAACACATCCTGCAGTCCTTACACTTGGAGAAAACTCTCTTTGCCTCCTCCCAGAGGGCATCCTCATCCAAAAACTTTGGGTCCCTAAGGTCAAAGTTAAAATCCTTTACACCGCCTAATGACACCTCTTGCATGGCTCACTCCTTTTAAAGAATTTACATCTATTATTATATGCAAATTTTTTGCAATTGTCAAGGGGTGAAGTTCTTCAAGGAGTCTTCCAACGCTTCAAGAAAAGCGTCGTTTTCTTCCGGAAGCCCCACGCTCACCCTTAAACATCCCTCCAGTCCAGCCATGTAAGATACATTCCTTACCAGAACGCCTCTCCTCAAAAGCTCTACATGGAGCCTGTCTGCGGGTACAGAGGACCTAAAGAGTATAAAGTTGGCATCGGAAGGGTAAGGTTTTACTCCTTCCATTTGGGAAAGGACTTGGAAAAGCCTATCCCTTTCCTTTATAACCGTGCTTACACACTCCTCTATAAGCGGGTAAAACTCTGTAAGCATAAGCTTGGCTATCACCTGGGAGGGATAAGTTATATTAAAGGGCAGTCTCATCTTGTTTATCTCGTAAGCTACATCTTCTTTAGCTATAAGTATGCCTACTCTCAAACCTGCCATGCCTATCTTTGAGAGAGTTCTCAAAACCACCGTGTCCTCTCTGCTCAATGCATCTTTCAAAAAGCTTTTTTTTGAAAAGTGAAAGTAAGCCTCGTCAATAACCGTAAAGAGACCTTCCTCTCTTATCCTCTCTATCTTCTCTCTGCTAAAGCATGCGCCTGTGGGATTGTTGGGGTAAGATAAAAAGGCTAGGATGGGGGAAGAGTCTTTTATGGCTCTCAAAGACGCTTCCAAGTCTATGTCCATGTCCTGATTTAGCGGAACTTCTATCCTCTTCCTGCCAAGCATCCTGGCTGATATTTGGTACATGGGGAAGCTGGGAATAGGATAGAAAACACCACTGTCAAACTCGCCTATTGCTATGCTAAGGTAATAGATGAGCTCATCCGAGCCGTTGCCTAAAACCAAATTTTCCCTCTTTACACCAAAGTGTTCAGATAACACATCTTTGAGTTCTTCTGCCTCTGGGTCCGGATATTTATTTATGGGAATCTTGGCAACCTCCTGAGCTATCTTCTGCTTTGCTTCCTCTGGCAAGCGAAGGGGAAGTTCATTAGAAGAAAGTCTTACCTTAGCCTGTGTTGTCTCCGTTTTGTAAGGAGATAGGTTCTTTATCCTAATACTTATCACGCTTGTGGGTGTTCCTCCTCTTGAATTGCTTCCTTTTCTTCTTCTTCTTCTGCTCTGCCTAAGTAAAGTTCAAGCTCACCAACAGTGGATTCCATGAGTTTGTCCTCAAGGATGCCCTTTATGAGTCTGTTGAGCTTTCTCTCGTCACCCATTGCTATACCGTTAAGCACATAATAAAGCCTTTTGGGGAGAGAAAGCACTACCCTTTTGTATCTTGGACCACCTTTTTTCCTACCTCTTCTTGCCATCTTTCTCCTCCTTTTTAGATTTATAATTCTATTTTAGCATGTTTTTTAAAATTTTAGCACTTTTCTTAATGTCTTATCTCATAGCTTTCAATGGTAGTCTTGAAGACTCAATAGAGAGTGCCGATGTTATATACCTTCCAGAGGAACACACTAACAGAGAGGATCATGTTTTTCAGCTTAAGGTTATTAAATACATGCAAAATAAAGATTACAAGTTTGTTATAGGTATGGAGATGTTTCAGCAAAATTTTCAGAGATACTTGGACGAGTATATAAATTGTAAACTATCTGAAGAAGATATGCTTGAAAAAACTCAGTACAGAAAAAGGTGGGGCTTTGACCCCTCCCTTTACTCACCCATTTGGCGCTTTGCCAAGGAGAAGGGGATAGGGCTTTATGCTCTCAATGTACCCTCTGAGCTTCTTACAGAGATAAGGCAGGTTGGTCTTGATAATGTGGAAAGTCCGCTTTTACCAAAACCCATCATAGACCAGACTCCTCAAGAGAAAGAGTATCTTCTGAGTATACTCAGGTCCCATCCTAAGGCAGACGAAAAGTCCTTCTTTGAAGTTCAAAACGCATGGGACAATGTAATGGCTTATGCCATAATTAGGATACTTAAGGAAAATCCTGGTATAAAGGTGGTAGCCCTTGTGGGTAAAGGGCATGCACACAATTTAAAAGCTGGTATTCCCTACAGGGTTGAAAAGTTAGATCCCCAGGTCAGACAGGTGATACTCACCAAGGATCACTTTCTGTTTTCTATGGACTTTTCTAAGGATAGCTCGTCCGCAAACTCTATGAGGGTCCCAAACTGCAGTCCGTAAGACATTCTCGTTATCTTGAGATTTGGAAATCTTCTCTTGAGGAGCTTTATAAGGTAATTGGCTGTTGCCTCACCCTCCACATTGGGATTTGTTGCTACTATGACCTCTTTGGGTTTGTACCTCTCTATTCTTTGTATTAAGCTATCAATGCTAAGGTCCTGTGGAGATATGCCCTCCAGCGGTGCTATCCTGCCACCCAAGACATGATACACACCCGTATACCTTTCCAGTCTTTCTATGGCGTAAGCGTCCTGAGATTCTTCAACGATGCAAATGAACTTTTTGCTTCGCTTTTCATCAGAGCATATGGAACATACTTCTCTATCGGTGAGCAGTCCGCATTCGGCACACTTTTTAATGCTTTGCGCCAAATTTTGTAAAGTATTCACTATGATGATCCTTTCCTCCTGTGGGAGCTTAAGAAGGTTGTAAATAAACCTGCTTGCACCTCTCTCACCGTAGGTGGGTATCTTGATAATGCTTTCTATTGCTTCCTTCATAGCTTTTGGGAAGACATCTTCAAAAGCCAAGAATGCCTCCAAATCTCTTTTTGATGGCTTGCATCATCATATCCCTTGATATGTCTTGTGCTTGATTGAGGAGTTCCATAAGCGTATTCCTTATGTCGCCGAATTTCACATCTTGGCTACACTTTATCTCAAGCACCTCACCAAGACCATTAAAGACGATGGTAAGGTCATCTTTTTGAATCATCTCCCTTCTCTGTCTTAGCTCATCCTTAAGGCTTTCCAGCAAACCCTCAAAGCCTTTAAGGCTTTTTATAAGCTCTGCTATGTTCATCTTTCTCTCTCCCCCCTTATGAACTCCTCCACCATCTTTCTTGCCTGCCAGTCGGGGTACTGGATGGGTGGATGTTTCATAGTGTAGGCACTTATAGAATAAAGAGGTCCGCCTACGCCTCTGTCTCTTGCCAGCTTACAGCATCTTATGGCGTCCATCATGGACCCTGCACTGTTGGGAGAGTCCTCCACATCAAGCTTTAACTCCACATACATAGGTACATCTCCAAACTGCCTGCCCTCCATTCTTATGTAAGCTATCTTCCTGTCTTTTAGCCACGGCACCCAGTCAGAGGGTCCTATGTGTATGTTGTGCTCTCCTATGGGATATGGTATAAGAGAAGACACAGCCTGAGTTTTTGACACTTTCTTAGTCTTTAGCCTCTCTCTCTCTAACATATTTAGAAAATCCGTATTGCCCCCAAAGTTGAGCTGATATGTTCTTTCTATCTTCACACCCCTGTCTGTAAAAAGCTGGACGAGGGTCCTGTGAAGTATGGTAGCCCCCACCTGAGACTTTATGTCATCACCAACTACGGGAATGCCTTCCTTTTCAAACTTCTGCGCCCATTCTGGGTCGGACACTATAAAGGTAGGCATACCGTTTATAAAGGACACTCCTGCCCTTAGACAAGCTTCTGCATAAAACCTCGCTGCCTGCTCTGAACCTACAGGTACATAATTTACGAGGATATCCGCCTCTGTTTCTTTTAGCACCTTCACCACATCCTCCAGCTCATCCTCCCTCTCTTCTGAAAGTACAAAACTCCTCTCAGGTGGATAGTACTTCATATGCTGAGCAAAACCGTCCAGCACTTTACCCATCCTCACTTTAACATTCATCTTAGGCACGTCAGGTTCAAAAACCGCAGTACAGTTGGGAGGTGAAAAAATAGCTTCAGAAACATCTTTACCTACCTTACGGGCATCAATGTCCCATGCGGCAACCACTTCTATGTCCCAAGGCTTATACCCTCCCACATCCTCAAACATAAGACCGTTAACTTGAGCGTCCCGATTTTTCCTATAATAGTAAATGCCCTGCACTAAGGAGCTTGCGCAATTGCCAACACCAGCTATGGCAACCCTTATTTTCTTAGACATTTTAACCTCCACAAAATGAGCAAACTTTATAATATTATACCTGATGATGAAGGTGCTTATCGTTCTTTACTCAAAGCTGACAGAAGATAGCCAGTTGGTGGAAAAGCTGGAAGAGAAGGTAAGCTTACTGAAAAAGCTGGTAGGTCCCGACAGTCTTTATGCGGTTATAACTTCAAATATGAAACACCTATTTGATAAGTTTCCCGAATTGGTGTTTTTAAGGAATGATGAGGAAACGCTCCTTTACGGCATATACAAAGGACTTAGAAAGCTAAGGGGAAATGATGTGCTCCTTCTTGACGGCAAGGAGACCATCACAAAGGAGAGGATAATAAACTTTATAAGCCAGAGGAGGAAAAATCTGCTGTCAGTGGCACAGAATGGCTGGAGAGGTGTGGCTGTTTTAAAGATGATAGACCTGGATTATATAATTAGAACTATGGAAAGGTTTATAAAGGAAGACACGGACTTTTTGCAGATAATGAAGCTGGTAAAAGAAGATTACGGTATAGAATACGAAGCCTTATAGGAGGTTAAACATGGACGAGATAACTGTAGGAAAGTACACAGTAAGAACGGACAGATACTACACAAAGGAGCATGAGTGGGCTCTTATTAGGGGAAACAAGGCTTGGATAGGTATAACAGACTATGCGCAAAAGGAGTTGGGGGATATAGTTTATGTAGACCTTCCTTCCGTAGGACAAACTTACGAGAGTGCTGACACTATAGCTAATGTGGAATCTGTTAAGAATGTGGCACCCATATACTCGCCTCTGTCGGGTACTGTTGTAGAAGTTAACCAGCAGCTGATAGATGAGCCTCATCTTATTAACGAGTCGCCTTACGATGATGGATGGATAGCGGTGATAGAACTTTCCGACCCTATGGAGGTAGAAGACCTCATGCCAGCTCAAGATTATGCTGAACTGCTTGTTGAAATTATAAAGGATGAAAAGGGAGAGAGCATATCTCTTGAACTTCCAGAAGAGGAAATAACACCATCTGTAGAAGAATCCCTTGATGCTCTGCCAGAGGAGGAGCTTCCTTACGAGGAGAAGGAAAGGTAATGTACATACCCCATTCGTGGGATGACACAGAGGTTATTCTTAAGGAGCTGGGTATCTCCTCTCTGGAAGAGCTTTTTTCCCACATACATCCTTCTCTCCTGAGTTCCTCCAGCATCGGAAAGCCCATGTCCGAGGAAGAGCTGAGGAGATTCTTTAAGGGCATTGCAAGGAAGAACACAAAACTTATCTCCTTTGCCGGTTTTGGAGCTTACGATAGGATAATTCCATCCGCTATATGGCAGCTGTTAAGCAGAGGAGAGTTTTTAACAGCCTATACGCCATATCAGGCAGAAGCTTCTCAAGGCACACTACAGGCTATTTTTGAGTATCAGACGCTCATATGCGAGCTTACCGGTATGGATGTAGCCAATGCAAGCATGTACGATGGAGCTTCCGCCTTAGCACAAGCGGTACTTATGGCAAAGTCCATAAAAGACACAGGCAAGAAGGTGTTACTCTCAGAAGGTATAAATCCCATGTACAGAGAGGTAGTCAAAACCTATCTTAAAGGTTATCAGGATGAAATAATCTTACTACCGCTCAATGAGGAAGGCACCACAGACGTTAATGTGCTGGAGAGCCTCATAAAGGAGGGTGATGCTTATGCAGTGGTGGTCCAGCAGCCCAACTTTCTCGGTTTTATTGAACCTGTCCAACATGTGGGAGATATTACGAAAAAGTACGGAGTGCCTTTTGTGGTTGTAGCAGACCCCATAGCCCTTTCTATACTTAGACCTCCGGGTGACTGCGGAGCAGACATAGTGGTGGGTGAAGGACAGCAGATGGGAGTGCCACTAAACTTTGGAGGACCTTACGCTGGCTTCTTTGCCACAAAAACTCAGTACGTTAGAAAAATGCCCGGAAGGCTTGTTGGGCTTGGGGAGGACATGGAAGGAAATAGAGCGTTTACTCTTGTGCTTCAAACGAGAGAACAGCACATAAGAAGAGAGAAAGCCACTTCAAACATATGCACAAACCAAAACCTCATAGCCATTGCCAATCTTATGTATATGGTATTTTTAGGAAGGGAAGGCATAAGGCAGGTGGCAAAGCAAAGCCTCTCAAAAGCCATTTACTTAAAAAATCATCTGCTTTCCTTGGGATTTGAAGAAATTTACACAGGTAAGCACCTTTGGGAGTTTCCCCTCAGAATAAATAATGCGCTAAAGCTACACAAAGAGCTTCTCAAAGAGGGTTTCCTCTTTGGTGTACCCTTAGAAAAATTTGGCTACAAAGACACAATTCTTCTTGCATTAACAGAAAAAAGAACCAGGGAGGAGATGGACAGACTCATAAGTACCATCAAAAGGATCACATCTGCCCCTTGAGAACACCCTGCATTATAATTTAGTGTAAGTTATGGAACTTATAAGCATTCTGAAAGAAAACTTGAGGGTAGGGAATATAACCTTAAGAAATTTTATTAACCTAAATCCTGATGAGCTTGAATTGGTGAGGACATGGAGAAATCATCCAGAGGTGAGAAAATGGATGTACAACGACCAAGAGATAAGTAAGGAGGAGCATTTCAGATTCGTGGAAAGGCTAAAGGAAGATAGTAAAAACTTCTATCACCTTGCTGTAAAGGATAACGCTTACATAGGCGTTGTAAACTTGGTAAGGGTTGATCTGAGGAACAGAAATGCTTACTTTGGAATTTACGCAAATCCAGAGAATAGGATTCAGGGAGCAGGTTTCATACTTGGAAAGGCTCTTTTAAAACTCGCCTTTGAAATTGCACTTCTGCATACCCTAAGGTTGGAAGTTCTTGAAAATAACATAAAAGCATTGAATCTTTACAGAAAGCTTGGTTTTAAGGAGGAAGGAATACTGAGGGAGTTTGTTTTAAAGGAAGGTAAGTGGTTTGATGTTATAGTTATGGGCATGACGGAGGAGGAATACAGAAATGCACACGGTGAAGATTGAAGATAAATTCGTAGGTGATGGACAACCCGTTTTTATAGTCGCCGAGCTTTCTGCAAACCACCTGCAGAACCTGGATTTAGCGCTGAAAACCATAGAAGCCATAAAGGAGTGCGGTGCGGATGCGGTAAAGCTCCAGACCTACACGCCCGATACCATAACCATTGATGTCAAAAACGAATACTTTATGATAAAGCAGGGGACTCTGTGGGATGGAAAGTATCTTTACGACCTTTACAAAGAGGCATACACGCCCTGGGAGTGGCACTATAAACTTTTTGAGTTTGCAAAAGAGCTGGGACTTATAGTATTTTCTTCACCTTTTGATAAAACTGCGGTGGATTTCCTTGAGGAATTAAATACTCCCTGTTATAAAGTGGCGTCCTTTGAGATAACCGACATACCCCTCATTGAGTACATAGCCAGCAAAGGAAAGCCGGTAATTATCTCCACAGGTATTGCCACCCTCTCGGATATAGAATTAGCTCTACAAACATGTAAGAGTGTAGGAAACCATCAGGTTATTCTCCTAAAATGCGTTTCTGAATATCCAACACCTTTTGAAGATGCCAATTTGAGAACCATACCCAACATGAAGGAAACCTTTAAAGTTCTTGTGGGTCTTTCTGATCACACTCTTGGTATATCTGTGCCTATTGCTGCAGTGGCTTTAGGAGCGGTTCTTGTAGAAAAGCACTTTATACTTGACAGGAGTATGGGGGGTCCAGATAGTGCCTTTTCATTAGAGCCTGATGAGTTCAAAGCTATGGTAAAAGCAATAAGAGAGGTGGAAAAAGCTTTAGGTCAGGTGAGCTACCAATTAACGGAAAGACAGGAAGAGATGCGCAAGTTTGCAAGAAGCCTGTTTGCCGTAAAGGATATAAAGGCGGGGGAAGTGATAAATGAGGAGAACATAAAAAGCGTAAGACCGGGTTATGGCTTGCATCCAAAACATCTCAAGGATGTCTTAGGTAAAAGGGCGAGGGTTGACATACCAAAGGGAACACCATTAAAATGGGAGTTTTTAGAATGAGATTTTTAGAAGGCAAGTCCATCCTTATCACGGGAGGTACTGGCTCTTTTGGTAGAGCTTTTGTGAAGTTTGTCCTGCGTCATGCAAACCCTAAAAGGTTGATAATTTTTAGCAGAGACGAGTTTAAACAGTGGCAGCTTCAGAAGGAATTTCCCGAAAGTGATTACCCTCAAATGAGATTCTTCCTTGGGGACATAAGGGACAAAGATAGGCTGAGGCTTGCTTTTGAAGGCGTAGATTATGTGGTACACGCTGCTGCTCTCAAGCATGTTCCTACGCTTGAATACAATCCCTTTGAGGCTGTAAAGACCAACATCCTTGGAGCCCAGAACATTATAGAGGTGGCTATAGAAAAGGGGGTTAAGAAGGTGGTGGCTCTCTCCACCGACAAGGCTGTGAGTCCAGTAAACCTTTACGGAGCTACCAAGCTTACAATGGAGAAGCTTTTGGTAGCAGGTAACGCCTATGTAGGCACAAAAGACACTTCCTTTAGCATAGTCAGATACGGTAATGTGGTAGGCAGCAGGGGAAGCGTGGTGCCTCTTTTTCTGAAACTTGTATCTGAAGGATGCAGAGAACTGCCCATAACTGACGAGAGGATGACACGCTTTTGGATAACTCTTGAAGAGGGTGTAAGACTTGTTCTTTTTGCTCTTGAGGAGTCTATTGGTGGTGAAGTCTTTGTTCCAAAACTTCCCAGCGTGAAGGTGGTAGACTTGGCAAAAGCCATATGCCCAGACTGCGTTTTTAAAATCATAGGCATAAGACCTGGAGAAAAACTTCACGAAAGTCTTATAGCTGAAGACGAAGCAAGGGATGTGAGGCTGGTGCAGCACCAAGGTAGAACTTACTATGTATTACTTCCCACCTTTTCCTTTGAGAGTAAAAAAGCCATAGAGAAATGGAGGGGATACTCCAAGATGCCTGAAGGCTTTTTTTACAGAAGTGATAAAAATGACTGGTGGCTGAGTGCTGAAGAAATTAGAGAGCTTTTAGAAAAAGCTAAAGAGGATATAGCTTACTCCAATGATTCCTTACGGTAGGCAATACATAGATGAGGAAGATATAAGGTCGGTAATAGAGATACTACGCTCGGATTTTATAACGCAGGGTCCAAAAGTAGAGGAGTTTGAGAGGGCATTAGCCGAGTATTGCGGTGCCACATACGCAGTAGCTTTCAACTCTGGTACATCTGCGCTATACTGTGCATACAGAGCATTGGGCATAAAGGAAGGAGACAGCTTTATAACCACACCCATAACCTTTACGGCAACAGTTTCTATGGGTGTTATGCTTGGAGCAAAACCCATCTTTTGCGATGTAGAAGAAGATACTGGTAATATGGATGTAAACTTACTGGAAGAATTAATTACCCAAAATACAAAGCTTGTGGTACCAGTTCACTACGCAGGACATCCTGTGAATATGCAAAAGCTATGGGAGATAGCACAAAGGCACAACCTATGGGTGGTAGAGGATGCCTGCCACGCCTTAGGCTCAAGTTATAAAGGATACAAGACTGGTTCTTGCAAGTATTCTCACATAACCGTATTTAGCTTCCATCCTGTAAAACACATAACTACCGGAGAGGGTGGAGCAGCACTTACCAACGACAGAGACCTTTACGAGAAACTCCTTCAGTGCAGGAATCATGGCATAAGGAGAGGTGAGGATTGGGAATACTCGGTGGAGTTTCCCTCTTTTAACTTCAGAATTACGGATATACAGTGTGCCTTAGGGCTTTCTCAGCTTAAAAAGCTAAGCACATTTGTAGAAAGAAGGAGGAAGGTGGCAGAGTTTTACAAAAGCAGACTGTCAAACAATCCTCACCTGGACCTTCCTGTTGAAAAACCTTACGCTTTCCACTCTTACCATCTTTTTCCTATAAGACTGAGAGATGAAAAAAGGCGCAGAGAAGTCTTTAGAAGACTGAGGCAGTCAGGCATTTTTGTCCAGGTGCATTACATACCTGTCTATTGGCATCCCTTTCTGAACTATCCAAAAGGGCTTTGTCCTGTAGCAGAGAGATTTTACTCAAAGGAGGTCAGTTTACCCATCTACCCGTCAATAAAAGATGAAGAGCTTTATTATGTGGTGGAAAAACTGGAGGAGATTTTGAGTGATTGAAAAGTTTGTATTGGGAACGGCCAATTTTGGCATGAAGTACGGTATAGCTTTTAAAGGCAGAGTAGAACACGGCGAAGCTATGAGAATACTGGAAAGATCCCAAGAGGCAGGTATATGGGGTGTAGATACTGCTATGGTGTATGGGTCTGCGGAGGAGGTCCTGGGAGAATTTTTTGAGAGAAAAGGCAAGACTTTCCGTATCATAAATAAACTTCCCCACAAAAATTACACAAGTGAGGCTCAAATATACAGCACTGTTAAAGAAAGTTTAAAAAAGTTAAAAGTGGATCACATTGATTTTTTACTTCTACACTCTTATAAAACTTTTAAAAGCCATCCAAAACTTGTGATTGACGCCTTAAGAAACTTAAAAAATGAAGGAATTATAAAACATTACGGCATATCTGTATACCATCCTCAGGAATTTATAGATTTTTACACCTTTTGTGGTGAATCTGTAGCCGTAGAATTTCCTCTTAATGCGTTTGATAGGAGATTCACCAAGTATCTTAGAGAATGGAAATCAGAGGGCTTTATCCTCTTTGCAAGGTCGGTGTTCCTGCAGGGTCTTTTTTTCCTCAAAAGATTTGAGGGGAACTTTAAAAAGGTGGAGAGTAAGGTTAAAGCTTTAAAAAAGCTTGCAGAAGGTCTTGGTATGGACCTTCCCTGCTTACTCCTTTCTTTCGTTGCGAGTTTTGAAGAGCTGGACGGTATAGTGGTGGGTGTTGATGGACTTTCTCAGCTTGAAATGAACATCAGATGTTTAAGAGAGCTTACCAAGCTGAACCTTGAAGGCTTCGAGGTTGATGATGAAGACATAATACTCCCCTACATGTGGGATAGTTGACAAAAACACACTAAAGAAATATTATAAAAATGATTTAAGTTTGGAGGTAAGGGACATGTTCAGCGAAAACCTTCTTTCTGCAAGGTCTCTTGAGTACCTAAAAAAGGCTAAGGAGATAGCCAGGTCTTACAAAGACAGCAGAGTGGATACTGACCATCTCATGCTGGCTCTTTTATCGGATGAAAACTCACCTCTTTCTAAGTACTTAGAGAAGATGGGAATAGATAGGAAGGAGTTTTACAGGAGGGTTTCTGAGTATTTGGGAAAACTTAGGGAGCAGGTGGAAAAGGCTTCACAGCAAGAAGCACAGCATCTTATTGACCTCAGAAGCAAGATTATGCAGATAAAGTCCGATATAGGCACCCTTCAGGTGGAGCTTGAAAAAATAAAAAGGTCAAAGGAAGAGCTGCAGAGGGAGATGGAGAGGGCAAGAAGGTACGGAGATTACTGGGGCTTGCAGAGCCTTCAGGTGGAGTATGCAAGGCTGGAAAGCATAGAAAGGCAGTATAGAAGCCAGCTTGAAAGCGTAGAGAGAAGCCTCTCTACAGTATTTAAACAGGGAGATGTTAAAGCTTTTCTTGATAACAAGCTTACCATAGACGGGCTAATAAGGAAAGCCTTGGAGGATAGCGCACTTTTAAAACAGGTAAAAGAGCTTGGTCTTTCTCCAGACAGGGTAAAGGATATGATTGCCAAGAGAGTGTTTGGGAAGGAGCCTACCTTTGACTATTCGGAGAACTTGGTAAAGGTTATAGAAAATGCCCAAAACAAGGCTCTGCAAGAAGGGTTAGCTCAGGTGGAGCCTTATCACATAACTTCTTCACTCATAGAAGCAAAGGAAACCATAGGAGGTAAATTATTAGAAGATGTAATAGGAGGTGAAAAGATGAAGGATGTTACGGAGCAGCTAAAAGAAGAAGAAAAATCGCCTCTGGAGAGGTTTGGGGTGAGTTTGACCAACATGGCAAGGGAGGGGAAACTGGACCCTGTTGTGGGAAGGGAGAAGGAGATCAATCAGGTGATTGAGGTGCTTTTGAGAAGAACTAAGAACAATCCCGTGCTTGTAGGTGATCCTGGTGTAGGTAAAACCGCTATAGTGGAGGGCTTGGCTCAGAGGATAGTGGCAAAGGAAGTGCCTGTAGAGCTTCAGGATAAGGAGATCATCGCCATAGATATGGCTTCTTTGTTGGCAGGGTCTAAGTATCGCGGAGAGTTTGAGGAAAGGCTTAAAAAGCTTCTTGAAGAGATAAAGCAGAAGGGGAATATTATCCTCTTTATAGACGAGATACACACAGTGGTAGGTGCAGGAAAGGCAGAGGGTGCGGTGGATGCCAGCAACATGTTAAAACCTCCCCTTGCAAGAGGTGAGATAAGAGTCATAGGAGCAACAACGGTGGACGAGTACAGAAGATACATAGAGAAAGACCCAGCTTTGGAAAGGCGCTTTCAACCCATATATGTGGATGAGCCTACGGAAGAAGAGACCATAGAGATCCTCAAAGGATTGAGAGCTAAACTTGAACAGCACCACAAAGTAAAAGTGTCAGACGAGGCTATAGAGGCTGCGGTCAAGCTTACCAAAAGGTATGTGACCTTTAGAAAGCTTCCTGACAAAGCCATAGATGCCCTTGATCAGGCAAGTGCAAGGAAAAAGCTATCAGTTGTTTCTGTGCCTCCAGAGGTGCAGGAACTGGAAAGAAGGATAAAGGCGTTGGATGAGGAGGTGCAAAAAGCATACCTTGAAGGCAACTACGAAAAAGAAGCACAGCTAAAAATAAAAAAGGTGCAACTTGAGAAAGAAAAGCAGGATTTGCTAAGCAGGCTTGGTAGCACGGACCTAAAAATTCAGGAGATAAAGAGGCGGATAGAAGAGCTTGAACAGGAGATCCTGAGGCATTCCGAAAGGGGTGATTACGAAAAAGAGGCACAGCTTAAGATAGAAAAGGTAAAGCTGGAAAAGGAACTAAAGGAGCTAGAGAGCAAAAAGGCTCAGGCTCTGGTGGTAGATTGGGACGATGTAGCTCAGGTAGTATCCGATTGGACGGGAATTCCTGTGTCTAAACTTAAAGAGGAGGAGATGCAAAAACTCCTGAGGCTTGAGGAGGAGCTTCACAGAAGGGTTATAGACCAAGAGCACGCTGTAAAGGCTGTGGCAGAAGCCATAAGAAGGGCAAGGGCTGGACTCAAAGACCCCAAAAGACCCATAGCCACCTTTCTCTTCTTGGGACCTACGGGAGTAGGAAAAACGGAGCTTTCCAAGGCTTTGGCAGAGCTTCTCTTTGGAGACGAGGAGGCTCTCATAAGGCTTGATATGTCGGAGTTTAAAGAAGAGCACAGCGTTGCAAAACTCATAGGTGCACCACCTGGCTATGTAGGCTATGAAGAAGGCGGAAAGCTAACAGAAGCAGTAAGGAGAAAGCCTTACTCGGTGATCCTGCTGGACGAGATAGAAAAGGCTCATCCTAGGGTTTTTGACCTCTTTCTGCAGGTATTTGATGATGGAAGACTAACAGACTCTCACGGAAGGACCGTTGATTTTAGGAACACTGTCATAATAATGACCTCCAACATAGGCTCTCAGTATCTTTTAGGCATATCTGTTGATGGTGACGAAGAGTTTTTGCAGAGCGAGTTTGAAAGAGCAAAAACAAAGGTGCTGGAAGAGTTAAAGTACTTCTTCAGACCGGAGTTTTTAAACAGGATAGATGAAGTGATAGTTTTTAAGCCTCTCACCATGAAGGAGCTTCTCCAGATAGTGGACCTTCTGGTGGCATCGGTAAACAAGCGTCTGGAGGAGAGAAACATAAAACTTATCCTTAGCCAAGAGGCAAAGAGAGAGCTGGCAAGGTTAGGGTATGACCCTGCCTACGGCGCAAGACCCCTGAAAAGGGTGCTGCAGAGGTACTTAGAAACACCCTTAGCGGATAAAATCATAAAGGGTGAAATAAAGGACGGCTCCACTGTGAAGGTGGAATATAACGAAAATGGGTTTTCTTTTGTAAGCGTTTAATCTTCTCTACCTCGCACTATGAGCTTTAGAGGGGAGTACCTGATGCCCAGATACTCCCTCAGCCTCCTTACAAAGAATGTTCTATAGCTCTCCCTCCAGCCGTCTGGATAGTTGGTTATTATGGCTATCGTGGGAGGTTTTGCCTCCTCCTGATGAGCGTAATAGACTTTAACTTCTCTCCCTTTGTGCAAAGGCGGTGCCTTCTCTTTGAGTACTTTTTGAACAGCTCTGTTTATAAAAGATGTTTTGTGTTGCTTAGTGTAGTCCTGATAAACCAAGATGGCGTTGTCAAGTATGTCTTGAATTCCCTCTTGCCTTATGGCAGAGGTAAACACAATGGGAGCAAAATCAAGAAAGTGAAGCTCTTTCCTTATGTAATCCTGCGCCTGCTCTTTGGTTGCCTTCACAAGGTCAAACTTATTTGCCACTATCACGCATCCCTTAAACCTTCTCTCTATCAGTCCGGCTATTTTTTTATCCTGGTTTGTTATACCTTCTGATATGTCCAGCACCAAGCACACCACATCCGACATCTCTATTGCCTTTATGGACCTGCCTACCGCAAAAAACTCAACACCATACTCTACCTTTGGTCTCCTTCTTATACCTGCAGTATCTATAAGAACAAACTCCTTACCTTTATACTCAAAAGGCACCTCCACCGCATCCCTTGTAGTACCTGCCACCTCAGACACTATAACCCTTTCGCTCCCCAGAATAGCGTTTATCAGAGAGGATTTGCCCACATTAGGTCTTCCTACAAAGGATACCTTTATACCACTATACTCAAGCTTTACAGGCTCGTCTGGGAGAAGAGAATGCAGAGCATCCAGAAGTTCAGCCACACCTATCCCATGCTGTGCGGATACGGGGAAAACCTTTTCAAAACCCAATGCGTAAAAGTCATAAACATTCTTTTGAAGCTTTTCACTGTCTATTTTATTGACTACGAGAAATACCTTTTCTCTGTAAGGATAAAGCATTCTGGCTATGTATTCATCTCCTGCTGTTATACCTTCCCTTCCATCTACAACAAAGAGGATCACCTGAGCCTCGGAAAGTGCCTTCTTGACTTGTTTTTCCACCTTTTCTGACATTTCTTCACCCCCTTCAAAAATGCCACCTGTGTCTGCCACCATAAACTTCTTGTCCTTCCAGGAAGCTTCGGACTCTATAATGTCTCGCGTAACGCCAGGGATGCCGTGTACTATACTCTTCCTCCTGCCTACTATCCTGTTAAAGAGGGTGGATTTACCCACATTTGGTCTTCCAACTATAAGAACCTGGTTTTTCATCTTTCTTTAAAGAGCGCTCAGCAACTCTTTGGTGTAGGGATGGTCAGGATAGTCAAAGATGCTAAAGACATCTTTCTGCTCCACCACCTGCCCATCTTTTAAAACTATCACCCTATCTGCCACTTCAGCCACAACACCAAAGTCGTGTGTCACTATTATCACAGCCTTTCCTCTCTCTCTGAGACGCCTAAAAAGGGCAAGTATCTTCTCCTGCACCGATACATCAAGCGCGGTAGTCGGCTCATCAGCCAGCACTACCTCTGGGTCGCATACGGTAGCTATTGCTATGCAAACTCTCTGTTTCATACCACCAGAGAGGTGATGAGGATACAGGCGATAAACTCTCTCTGCATCCTCTATGCCTGCATCTTTTAGTGCCTGCAAAGACTTTTGTTTAGCTCCTTTCTTTCCAAAGTGGGCAATGTAAGCCTCCTCTATCTGAGTGCCTATCTTAAAAAGAGGGTCAAGGTAAGCGGAAGGCTCTTGAAAAACGGTAGAGATGTATCTTCCCCTTAGCTTTCTATATTCTGATTCTGCAAGTCCCAGAATTTCTTTACCTTTGAACTTTACGCTCCCAGAAACCTTAGCGTACTTTGGCAAAAGACCCATTATTGAGGCAAGAATGGAGGATTTTCCAGAGCCAGACTCTCCCACTATACACAGAACTTCCCCAGCATCAATGCCAAAGCTCACATCCTTTAAAATGTGTTTTTCACCATACCAAAGGTTTAGGCTCTCCACTTCAAGTAGCATTTATCACACTTTCAAAAACAGGTTTTATCCTGTCATAAAGTTCATAAAGGTCCTGAGAAATAACCTTGGTCTCGGAAAGTACAGGCATAAAGTTAGTATCACCGTTCCATCTTGGCACTATGTGGAGGTGTATGTGGTCTTCAAGCCCAGCTCCAGCAGACCTCCCAAGATTGTATCCTAAGTTAAAACCGTGCGGTTTTATGCATATCCGAAGAGTCCTTATGCACGCCTTTGTAAGCTTGTGCATCTCCAAAACAGTTTCATCATCAAGAGAGAGTATATCACCCATGTGCTCTATAGGTGATACCATAAGGTGTCCGGCATTATAAGGATACTTGTTAAATATTACAAAAGCCCTCCTCCCCCTGTGTAAAACTAAGAACTCTCTCCATCTTTCCTCAGGTTGCCTTACAGCCTCGCATAGGAAACACTGGGTAATTTGATCTATGTTTTCCACATACTTGGTTCTCCAAGGTGCCCAAAGCATCTTCACAGCCTTAAGAGCCTCCTTATAGCTTTTTCCACATCCTCTTCAGAAGGAAGATAGTCATGTCTTTCCAGCTCCATGGTGTCTCTGAAGTAAAGCACAGTGGGAAAGGCATAAACTCCTAAGTCTTCCGCACTAGTATTTTTTGTCGCATCCATATAGTAAAAGTTAATCTTGTCTCCATACAGCTTTTGAAACTTTGACAGCACATGATAAAAGGTCTCGTTTTGACTGCTATCAGGCTTTGTAAAGATGACTACAGCGGGCTTATCTCCTGCAACAGCCTTATCGTAAAGCTCCTTGTCAGTTATCTCCTCAAATCCTTCAAACATACCAAACCTCCCACTTATATTTTACTCCATTCAGAAGGAGTAATTAAAGCCTACGAGGAAACTTCTTGGCATGCCAGGGGCTAAGGCTCTTGAACTATCCCTTTGCGGGTCTACAGGTACTGGCAGAAATGGGTTCAGTTTTGCTGCATCTTCCAAAGATACATATCTGCCGGTTGTTTCGTACTTTTTGTCAAATACATTTTCAACCCTTGCAAAAAGAGTCAGATTTCCAAGCCTGTAATTGGCTGTAAGGTTCACCAGAGTGTAACTGTTGGTTTTTCTGTCAAGGTTTGCCTCATCACCCAAAAGATACACACCCGATGTATAGAGTATGTCCGTTCCTACACTCAAACCCTTTAAAAGTTCATAGCTCATTCCGAGTTTAATGCTATGCTTAGGTATACCAGGTATTTTGTCCCCAGGATTTACCACCAAAGCTCTCAGATCACAGTTGACTCTTGGGTTGCTACCACCACTGTTGCATACTTCGCGTATCAAGGGATGATTTGGGCTACTGAAAAGCTCCTGAGTTCTAAACTCCGCATCCAGAAGAGTATATCCTGCAAAGACCTCCAACTTTCCCATCTTGCCTTCAAGTCCTAATTCCAAACCCCTTCTTCTTGTCTTACTCACATTTTTAAAGTAAATCTGTCCAAGGCTCCCGCCTGCAACAGGAAGTATGTCATCCTTGAGGTCCGTATTAAAGAGAGATAAGTACCAATAAATGTTTCCTGCCATGATGCCCTTTATTCCAGTTTCATGCGTTTTTGCCACAACCTGCCTGAGGGGTGGGTCCTGCACAAAAGCGGAGGGGAGTCTGCAGGGCTCGTTGGGGTCAGAACATGTAATTTCTACAGGTGTGGGAGCCCTTGAAGACTCAAAGTAGGAGGCATAAACAAATGTATTGTGCAGAACCTCATAAGAAGCCCCCACAGCAGGGTTAAATCTTGAGTAGGAATTGGTACCGTTTATATCTGGAAACAGCCCTGTCCTATCCTCTAATTTCACCCTAATGTGATTGAACCTTCCACCTAGAAAGAGGTCAAGAGGCTTGAAGGGAGAGAGAATATCAAGGAAGTAAAGGCTATAAACTGCATTTCTGTTTTTGACATCCCTGAAGAAAACTTCATCTCCAGCGGAGCCTAAAAGTATGCCAAAGCCTGACACCTCTCTGTTGGGTTTGAAGGCTCCAACCTCGCGATCAAATATATACTTCGCATCAGATACATCTACCCCCGCACCTATCGTTAAGCTATTTTTTATACCTCTTATACCTCCCTTCAGTGTTGTCTGAATAGTACCACCATAAACATTTTGTTTTATTACCGTCCTGTTTACCACGCCAGGTATTAGTCCCTCGGGAAATGGTATAGGATTACCCCTTTTATCCAATACAGGTTGTTCATCTTCTGTAACGAGTATGCTATCCTCTACCTCAAAATCTGTCATATCACCGCTGTCAAAACTGAACCTGCTCTTTTTGTAATAGAGGTTCCAGTCAAGGTTTATATGATCGCTTAGTTCATAACTACCACGGTGAGTAAAGATGTAGGTATTATTTTTGTATATATCCCTTGCTGTGAAAGCCATCTTTCTGTCAATGCCCAAAAACTTTTCCAATAGCACATCTGTGCTCTGTATGCTGTTATCCGCAGCAATTATGGAGAAGTCAAGAAAACCTCTATCAAGCAGGTAAGAGAGCTTACCCAAACCTCTTTTTATATCCGTATCCGAAAAATCCCTCCATCCCTTTCCCTTAAACCAATCACCGGTAAGGTAAAGTCCAAGATTTTCTCTAAGCTTATAACTCGTTTGAAACCAGCCGGATCTTCTCTCAAAGGAACCCACATAGGCACCCACCTCGCTTCCCGAAAAGCTAAAAGCGTTCTTTGTCTCTATGGAAAGGGAGCCGCCAAGGGTATTAAGACCAAAAATTGGATTAGAGCCGGGTATCAAATTTACGCTGTTTATGGCTTTATCAGGTATTATGTCCCAATTTACCACATCCCCAAAAGGCTCGTTCATACGCACACCGTCAAGATATACAGAAAGACCCTGAGGCTGGCCTATCATCCAAGAAGATGTAAATCCTCTGTACATAAGCGTATTCTGAAAGGGATTACTCCTATCTGTTGAAAGGTGGATACTGCTGAACCTTAGGTTTAAGAAGTCACTTAAGTTCACAGTTCTCTGCTTTTCAATCTCTTTATATGTTTCCGTTTCCACAGAGGATGGGAACCTCTCTTTTGAGACATCCACACCATGTAAAGGTGAGATCCCTATTACCTCAATAGGTTCAAGCTCCCTCTCTTTCTCTTGGGCAAAGGATGTTAAAACCAGAGAAATTAAAAAAAGTATCCCCTTTGAAAGTCCTCTCATAGCACACCTCCAAAATGTGTTTTTAAAGAGCTTACCAAAAAGTTATAATATTTACAATGATATAAATCATATATTCTCTTCGTAAGCTAAGTCCTTTGAGAGTCTATAGTAGTTTTCCCTTCCGCTTTTTAATATTTCCACATACCCTTTTTTACACAGGGATCTTATGGCTCTTGATACATTACCTATATCGCTGTTGACTTCCTTTGCTATCTTGTGCAAAGGTATGTGTATCCAGCTGTCTGTGCTGCATGTAGTTACGAAGAAGAGTAGAATTTTAAGTTCGTCCTTATTCAAAGAACCTAAGACGCGGCGAAGGGGTTTTTTTAGCATCTTTTTGGTTCTGCGCTTATGCATGGCAAGCTCAACGGATACATATATGTCCTTATCGTCAAAAGGTTTTACCAGATAGCCAAGGTAATCCGTGTCCTTAACCCTTGATAGTGTTTCTTCATCAGTATAAGCGGTCACATACACAACTGGTATGCCTAAAGTGGTGTTAAGGTAACGGGCAGTCTCTATCCCGTCTATACTCCCCTTTAAAACTATGTCCACAAAAGCTAAGTCAGGATGGAACTCCTTCACCAGTTTTATAGCTTCTTCACCGGAAGGGCA
This sequence comes from Hydrogenobacter thermophilus TK-6, assembly GCF_000010785.1. Lineage (GTDB taxonomy): Bacteria > Aquificota > Aquificia > Aquificales > Aquificaceae > Hydrogenobacter > Hydrogenobacter thermophilus. The sequence continues at coordinate 1,413,694 of NC_013799.1, forward strand.
GGCAACTACATAATAACCAAAGGATTCTAATATATCCTTCATATACCTTGCTACTATCACCTCGTCCTCAATTATGAGAAGCCTTCCCTTAAGCATATTATTAAAAATTATGTACCTACACGTGCTGTTGCTGGAGCTTTTTAGCACTCTCTTACTTTTAATCATACTTCTTTACCTCTTTTGGGCAGGTAGAAGGGAAAGCATAAATAAGCAGGAAGGCTGGAATTACATACTTTTGGGCTTTTTCTTAGTCTTTGTAGGTACGCTTTTAGACTTTGGCGACAACTTTCCTGAATTGAATAGCTACTTTATTTTGGGTAAAATCTCACATAAACCTTTTTTTGAGTTATTTGAGAGATTTTTCGGTTATTTTTTAGGCTTTTTTTTGCTAGCTATTGGACTCAAAAAGTGGATGCCCACGATAATAAAGCTAAAAGAGTTTCAAAGGGAGCTGGAGAAATCCCACGAAGAACTTGAAAGAAAGGTAAGAGAAAGAACAGAACACCTACTTTCTGAAATAGCACATCGTAAGCGTGTTGAAGAAAAGCTGTTGGCTTCACTTGAAGAAAGGAACATACTTTTGAGAGAGGTGCACCATCGCGTGAAGAATAACTTACAGATAGTGCTTAGCTTGATAGGCATGAGGCTCAGAACCATTAAAAATGCATCATCAAGGGCAGTACTTGAGGACTTACATCAGCGCATAATGGCTATCTCCCTTATACACGAAAGCCTCTACAAGTCCGAAAGTATAACCAGCATAGATGCAGGCATCTACATAGAGAATTTGCTCAATAATCTGTACATGTTTTACGGTAAAGATGTACGCATCCATAGTGAGATTAGCAATACACTCTTAAGTATAGACATAGCAACCTCAGTAGGGATAATATTGAGCGAACTTGTGGTGAATGCACTAAAGCATGCCTTTCCGCACGGTCACGGTGGTAATATCTATGTACACTTTAAAGATACGGATGATTGTATACTACTTGAGGTGTGGGATGATGGTGTAGGGTTGAGAGACAAGGGAAAGGATGAAAAACTTGGACTTAAGCTCATAGGTATGTTCCTTGAACACTTAAAGGGGAGCATGGAGATGGAAGGAGGAAAAGGTACTCGCTTCAAAATTCGCATACCGAAAGTGTATGATATAAAATAAAATTCCTGGGAACTCTTGACAGGATATAGTCAAACGGTTATACTTTAAGGACACTATTGAGGGTATCCGCTAAGCGGATTAAAATGAAATTTTATGAGAACCTTAAAGTATCCCCCGAGTTCTTGTGGATAGGGGGTAGTAGGCAGGAGGTTTTGGACTCCTGCAGGGTGGAATGTTAGTAAAGGAGTTTAATTATGGCGCAGGTGAGCCTTGATCTTATTGTGACTCTTATTAAGGTGCTTTTGCTTTTGGGCATTTTGCTTGGGCTTGGTGCTTATCTTACTTGGTTTGAAAGAAAATTGGCTGGACATATTCAGGCGCGCATGGGTCCCAAGTTGGTGGGTCCTTTTGGTCTTTTGCAACCTCTTGCTGATGGCATAAAGCTTCTCACTAAGGAGTCTATCATACCCAGAGGCGCAGATAGACCGGTTTACTACCTTGCCATAGTTTTATCCTTGGCACCTGCTTTACTGCTTTTTTCCGTAATACCTTTCGGACCGGGCTTTAATCTCTTCGGTTATGAGGTAAAACCTGTCATATCTGATGTAAACATCGCTCTGATTTTTATATTTGCCATGGGTTCTCTTGCGGTTTATGGGACCATATTCTCAGGATGGGCTTCTAACTCCAAGTACGCCTTTATAGGTTCTCTGAGAAAGAGTGCGGTCATGATAGCTTACGAGGTGATACTGGGTTTTTCAGTTTTAGGTGTTGTGCTTTTGGCGGGCACTTTGAGCACTGTAGGTATAGTGGAAGCCCAGATAAAGAGCGGTGTTTGGTATATACTCTACCAACCTGTCGCTTTCCTTCTGTATCTCTTTTGCATGCTGGCAGAGTCGGGGAGAGTTCCCTTTGACATTCAGGAGGCTGAGGCGGAGCTGGTAACCGGATACAATGTAGAATACGGTGGCATGCGTTTTGGAGTTTTCCCCCTTGCCGAGTGGTATCTGAATGTTATGGCTCTTTCCGCACTTGCGGTTATTCTTTTCTTCGGTGGTTGGTCTGGACCAAACATTTTTGGACCTTTCTCGCCTTACTTGTGGTTTCTTATAAAAACCTTTTCCTTAGTCTTCTTTGTTCTCTGGCTACACTGGACTTTGCCCAGATTTCAGGCAAGGGACATAACCGAGATAGCTTGGAAGGTGCTTCTTCCTTTAGCTCTTGCCAACGTTGTCTTAACCGCAGTGGTTTTATATGTTCTATGATGTAGGGTGCCAGGAGGCACCCCACAGAATTTACTCAGTTAGCGCTTCCTGAGGCTTGGGTAAGAAAGGCTCTAAGCCTTGCTCCTGTGCCCACCTTCTTCCCAGCTCGTAGGCAGCTTTGGCTGTGCTGAGGTTCTTCTCTATGAGTTCCAGCTTCTTTTTGAACTTTCTCTCCAGTGCCGAGTCAAGGGATGCGGTACCACCAGAGGCTACAAACTTCTTCAGAAACCTTGATTTTATACCATGCTCTATGGCTTCCAGCCCCACGCACCCAACAGCACCAAAGAGCGCACCTATCATAGCCATGTTGGTAGAAAGCTCAGTGCCAGCTATATCAATGGCAAACTTGGTGGCAGAGAAGTTAAGGACCTTGACATTTAAAGACTCAAGAAACTCCTTGTCCTCGTCGGTAAGCAGGTCCTCTTCCGAATTGATGATGATAAGCCCGTTTTTCTTTATACCCGAGTAAAAGGGCATGGTGTAGGACTTGCCCATAGTGATGACCTGAGGGTGGAAGACCATTATCACATCGGGGTAGACCACCTCGCCTCTGTCGTATATAGGCTCTATACCTATACGCGCGTAGCTCTCCGCAGGTGCCATCCTCTTTTCCGCGCCAAAAAAGGGGTTGGAAACGGCATAATAGCCCTCGTAGTCCGCTGCGGTGGCTATGATGTGCGCAGCGGTAACTGCACCCTGACCGCCTAAAGCAGGCATCCTTATGTTCACCCTTCTCCTTTTCATAGCAGTCCTTCCTCCTTCACTCTGTTTATGACTTCCTCAGCCTGAGGCGTCATGTACTCAAAGAAGGAAAATCTCTCTTTGTCCCTTTGTCTCATCTCGTCAAGACCGTCGTCGGAGTTGAGACCTATCTCCAGTATGCATGGAGTGTAGAGGTGCACATAGGTAGGTCCTACTTCCCGCGCTACATATATAGCCTTCTTTATAACACTCTCTACTCTCTTGGGGGAAGACACGGTGAGCCTTGCCACATAGTGACATCCTGAGTCTATGGCTATCTGCCACATGGGTACTTTATCCCACTGCTTGCCCTTGGGTGCCATTTTAAACACATGTCCCTTGACCGTCATACCGCTCTCCTGCCCGCCTGTGTTGGCATAAACCTCGTTGTCAAAGCATATGGTGGTGATCTTCTCCTGCCTGAAGAAAGACTGGAGTGTGCAGTCAAGACCTATATCAACTATTGCACCATCACCTGCCAGCACCACCACATCCTTTACCTTGTCTGGGAATCTCCACTCCAGCACTCTCTTTATGCCAGAAGCTACCGCATTCTGGTTTCCAAACAGGGAGTGGACCGTGTGGAGCGCTATGTGTGGGAAAACCAGAGATGTGCATCCTGTGGAGTTGACTATTATGGTATCTTCTGGATTGGGCAGGGAGGCAAGTATGTACCTGAGAGCCATAGACTCGGGACATCCCGCGCACAGGGAGTGCTCTTCTATGAGCTCTTTAGTGTAGGGAAGGTCCATCACGCCCCTCTTGGGATTACCCCAGGTGGCTCTTTCTTCAAGGTCCACTATCTCCTTTGGTATAAACTCTCTAAGAGCTTCGTTTATCTCGTATATTTTATATGACATGCTTGACCTCCTTTCCGGTAAGTTTTAGCACCTCTCTCACTATGACTTCTGCAGGCATGGTCATACCGCCAGCAACTCTGGGAGCACCTATGATCTCTGCGCTGGAGTGTCCGTATAGGTATCTTCTGACTTCCCTTTCAAGCCAGCCTACCACATTAAACTCAGGAACGAATATGTACTTGGCACCTTTTGTTGCCTCTCTTAATTCCTCAATGGGGAAGGGTCTTATAGTTTTGAGCTTGACCACCCTTGCAGAAATACCTTCATCTTCCAACATTCTTACCGCTTCCTTTGCTTGTGCGGATGCTGTACCGCAGGCAACAAAGACCAGGTCTGCCTCCGGATCCCCGAAATGCTCTATGAGACCTCTAAGATAGTGTTTGGCGTATGGTCTTGACCTTTCTATGGCAGCGCGCACTTCCCACTGCCAACTGGCGTGGGTTGCGTAAGATATGTAGTTGGACTTCATGACAAAGGGGTCTCTGAGGAACCTGCCGGGTGGGACTTCTGCATCTATTACGGGCATAGGTGCCCTGTAGGGGTTGTAAGGTGGCAGAGCTATGTCATCCGGTGGTAGCATTACCGTCTCTCTGGTGTGAGATACAAAAAATCCGTCCACCACAGTTATAACAGGCACGTGCACATCAGGCTGCTCCGCCACTACAAAGCCTGCCAGTATCATGTCAAAGAGGTCCTGGGCAGTTTCTGCATACCATATCATGCAACCTGTGTCCAGCAGGAAGGAGACCTCCAGGTTATCCGGCTGTATAGATAAAGGTGCGTTTACGCCTCTTGCCATAAGCACCAGCTGGACTGGTATGCGTGTACCAGCCCACATGGGGAAGTTTTCCATAGCCCTGAGGGTTCCAGGTCCTGAGGTGGTGGTTATGGTCCTTGCTCCAGCCAAAGCGCACCCTGCAATTTCCGACATGACACCAAACTCGGACTCACCTCTGAAGTAAACGCCCACATAGCCCTCTACCCAAAGCTCACCGATGAGGTGTGCAGCCTCCGACTGAGGAGTTATAGGATAGGATACGGAAGCATCAACGGAAGCCCTTTTTACCGCCTCCTTTACCGCTTCCGAGCCCGTCATAAAGTGCTTGGTCCTTGGAGCTTCAAAGAGAAGGTAATCTGGTGAGACAACTTTTTGTCCTGCCCTGTTATATAAAATGCTTTCTGTTGCTTGCATATTACACCTCCTTACAAAGGGTTTTCTTAAATTTACTTAAAAAGTATGCCAGTGGCATGATGTTGGTCATTTACCCAGATCCCTCTTCACTTCTTCTGCTATCTTTATGAACTTCTCCATCTCCTCCAAATGCTGATCCCTCAAAGTTATCATAGCATCCTCGTGTCCCGCCATACCGCACATGGCTATGGTAAAGCAGTCCGTCTCCGCTCTTATTATCTTGAGCGCCACATTGGCATAGTGGCAGTGAACTCCCACAAAGATGCATGCCTTTATCTTGTTGTGCCATATAGTGAGGTTGGGATGATTAGGGTTTATCTCCACTGCTGGGTTTATCTTGGGATACTTGGGTCTGTAATCGTACATGGGGATAATTTTTGCTCCGAGAACTTCAGCCATCTTTCTCACCAGCTTGGCTTTCTCCTTAGCCTCTTCGTTCCACGCATAGAGCACCTGAGGACCAGGAAAGATGGTAGGATTTTGTCTTGTGAGCATTGCCTTTGCCGCTTCCCTCATAGCTATATCTTCATCCACTATCTCGTTAAACATGAGAGCCTTACCTGGAGGTGGGTTTAAAACCCCTTCATAGACAGCTACAGGGTAGGGTGAAAAACCGCTTGGTCCAAGCGTTGCCATAATAAACCTCCTTTAAAAAGTTTTACTTTTCCGCATGCACTTCTGGCATGATCATGTGAATGGCATTGCGCTTAAGAAGATTTACACAAACATAGACACACAAAGCGCAGCCTTTGCATCTGTCTTGGATGACATACGCGTGATGTTCTTCATCCGTGTACATGAGAGTGTTGGGCTCTGGACAGAACAGTGTACACTGCTTGCAGTTGTACTTACTGCACTCGTCGTTTATCACCTCCGCCACATAGTACATGCCTTGCCTCCTAAAAAGGAATTTATCGGAGTTTATTAAGTTAAAGTTCTTGCAAAAAATGTCAAGCTGTTTTATATTCTTTTAACCTAAGAGTATGAGTATTCCACTGCTTCTTCTGATCCTTCTTCTGCAGATAGTCTATGCTCAGGAAGTATGTTCCAAAGAGGAAGCCTTAAGTAGGTTTAAAGAGGTTCTTACTAAATATTATCTGTGGAAGGATAGAGTGGACGGTGTAGAGTGGGGAAGTCTTGACGAGGCTATCACATATCTGAGAAAAAAGGGGGACAGATGGACTGCCATAACAAAGCTTGAGGAGGACAGGCTCTGGTATTCAAAAGCCAAGATGTTGGGCGTAGGAATTAGATGGGACGACGATGGGCAGATAAGGCGTGTTTTCAGAGGATCTCCTGCAGAGAAGTCTGGACTGAAGGAAGGAGACATAATAATTTCCGTCAACGGAGTAGAAGATAAAGAGCTTTGGAGTCAGACTATAAGGAGTGTGCCAGTAGGAAACATAATAAACATGGTTGTAAAGAGGGGGGAAAACACTATAAACTTTCGCATAATAAAAGGGGAATTTACCGTACCACCTATTGAAGATGTACGGGTGATCCTATTGGATCACAAAAGGATAGGCTACATTGCTATGACAAACTTTACTAATCCTGCTATTGAGGACTTCAAGAAGACTTTAGAGTTTTTAAACTCCCAAAAGGTGGATGCCCTCTTGCTGGACCTTAGAAACAACGGCGGGGGACTTATCTCCGTTGCTAAAGCTATAGCAGACATGTTAATAAGGGGGGAGGGTGTCATGTTTTACTTAGAATCAAGGAGCGGTGGACCAAGCATATACGAGTTTAAAAGTGGTGAGCCTCTCTTCAAAAAACCCATACTTGTCTTTGTAAATCGTTGGACCGCTTCAGCAGCTGAGCTTTTAACTGTGCTGCTTAGGACTTATGCCAAAGCAGTTGTGGCAGGTGAGTTAACGGTGGGCAAGTATGTAGGTAGCAATATGTATCAACTGGACAGCTGCGGTAATGTTCTCAGATTGGTGACCTTTGAAATGAAACTTCCCAACGGGAGAAGCATAACAGATGATATGGGTATTCTCCCAGACTGCGTCATAAAAGCTAACGGTGATGATGGGCTCAGCATGGCTCTTGACTGTCTGATGCAGAAGGTATTCCAAGAACCTTCTGTAGCTCAGCCTTAATTTCTTCTTTACTCCTCTGTGTATTTATTATCAGAGCCTTTTCGGGAGGTTCAAAAATCTCCTTCTGCTTTAAATAAACGCTAAAGTCAGCGTCCGATATGTCCTCTCTGCTATGTAGTCTTCTCTCTATCTCTTCTTCCTGAGCCTCTGCCATTAAAAATAAAACTTTATCAAAATACTCCTCTACCATCTTCCTCTGCCACTTCTTAAGAAAGGTTGCATCCAACACAACATCCTTCCCGGCGGCATGAGCCTTCTTTGCTCTCTCTATCATCTCCTGATAAACCCTCTTTGTCCACTCTTCCGAGTATATGCTCTCACCAAAACCTACCCTTACACGCTCTTCTTGCTTTAAACCTGCCAGCTCCTTCCTTATAACGTCGCTTCTTATCCACTCAAAACCAAAATCTTGGTGGAGTATGCTGGCTATAAAGGACTTGCCACTCCCAGAAAATCCCATAACCACCACTATCATCTTACACCAAGGAGTTTAAGAAGCTCAGGATTGTATCCCTCTATGATTTTGTATTCTTTTAGCACTATGTTATAAGGTGTTGACCTAACGCCGAGTTTTTGCGCTATGTTTATATGTTCGTATACTAATGGACACTCCTTTACCTTAGGTGGATTGCCATCCAACTTGCCCGATAGCACCTCATCAAGGGCTTTTAGCTTATTCTTTGAGCATGCTATATAAAAGGCTTTGGGATAGCTTTCGGGAGCTGTTTTGAAGGGAAACAGGAATACATAAATCTTGATCCTATTAAGGTGGGGTTTTAGCTCCTCCCACTCTTTCCTACAATGAGGACAGTCTGGATTTATAAAGGTTATGAGCTTATTATTTCCATTTCCCACAACTATGGCTTTACTTAAGGGTATTTCTTTCACCTGCTCCCTTACAAATTCCGAGTATAAGTCTCCTCCAAAGGCAGGTATTAAAAGCAAAAATACCAATACAAGCATAAGCATAGGTTTATTTTAGCATACTTACCACACTTTTATAGGTAGGTCCTTTAGCCTCCTGTTTTCGTAAGGTTTTATCAGTTTAAGGAAGACAAGAGCCGTCATGTAGGCGTCTTCTAAGGCCGAGTGATGAGAGCTGGAAGGAAGGTCAAAAAGTGAGAGCATCTCGTCTAAGGAGATGTGCTTTTCGCTCTTGTAAAGATCAAGCACATCAAGAGAGTAAGGGACAAAGGGAACACTACAGAAGCTCTTTAAGAGTTTTTTAAGCATCACCAGGTCTATGTAAAAGAAGTAGCCTACCAACAAACTTCCCCTTGAAAACTCCAAAAACTCTTTACTTACCTCCTCCCGCTCTTTGGCAATGTCAAGGTCAGATGGAGTTATGCCGTGTACCTCTATGGATGACCTCTTGGGTGGTGTTTGGGGTTTTATAAGCCGATAAAAGCTCTGACTAAGATCAATGCATAGGTCCTTTACTTTCAAAGCTCCTATAGCTATAGGTTCATCCTTCTTTAGGTCAAGTCCAGTAGTTTCCGTATCGCATACTACAAAGGTGGTATCTTTAATCTTTGCCTTGATATCCACATCCCAATTACACGCATAAAACTTTTCCCCGTGTATATTTTTGTAAGCATGCCTTATACACCTGTTTAAAAAGTCCGGATAGTAAAACATCACATGAAGTATCTCAGCTGGTATCTGTGGCGAAGAAGGTTCTGAAGCTCCTCTACTATCCCAAAAACATCCTTTAGTACAGATCTTTCAGCTCTTGAGAGAGCCTGAGGGTTTATGTAGTTGGTGGGTTCTTTGCCCTTTATAATCTCCTGAGCTTGGAACCTGAGGCGCAATCCCATTAAAAACTTGTAAGCATCCTCAAGGTCTCTTGAAAATCTTTCAGAGATAACACCTTCAGAAGAAAGCTCTCTTATCCTCTCAAAAGTGTTGGTGAGCCTTATTTTGTGTTCAAGAGCCAAAACTCTTACACCTTGCACTATGGGAAGTACTCCTCCAGCTTTTATGTCAAACTCGCCTTTATGTTCTCCAGACTTTTCTACGACAAAACCCCTAAAAAAGCCCAGCGGTACCCTAAATCTCGCCGCCTGACTTGCCAAAAAGGCAAGAAAGACGGGGTTATCGCTCACTTTTTTAAGCACATGCTCACGTAGCTCTTCCACAAGGGATTGGGACCCAAAAACGCCTCTGAAATCAAAGAATATGGATACATTAAGTGTGTGCTGACCTTTCGGATTTTCTATCCACATATCCACCTGTTTAATCCACTCCTCTAAGCTCTTTCTCCATACAGGGTTTGAGAGCATAACACCACCCGGACAGGGAGGAAAACCTATCTTGAGAAGGTTTTTTGTGTATCTACCTGAGAATTCCTCAAAGTACTTTTTGGCAGATATATCCAGCATAGGTCTGTCTTCATATATAAGGGCATTGTCCTGATCAGTTTTGAGGCTTTGTTCCTTCCTCCCTTCACTTCCAAGCACAAGTATGCCAAAAGCTGTAGGTGGTTCGGCTCCCATCTCCTTTATGGTAAGAAACACTACTCTCTGCATGATTTTGTCGTTTATCTCGGATATATACCTGCCTACCAACTCTGGGTCCGCACCTTCTGTTATGTATTCAACGGCAACTTGGAATACAAGGGAGTATATGTAAGCAAGGTCTTCAATGCTTTTTGCCCTACCTATATCCTTAATCAGGAATAAAAGATTCTTACTTTCGTAAGATATTATGTCTCTGTCTTCCAGCACGCCCACTATCTTTCCCCTGTCTCTTACTGCAAGCCTTCTTATGTTATGTTTTGCCATAAGTAGGAGAGCATCAAAGAGGAGAGCGTCCGCATCTATCTCTATGAGAGGAAAAGAGGCAATATCCTTTGCCTTCCTTTGTTTTGGATCATGCCCTTCCGCCAACACTTTTCTGATTATGTCCCTCTCGGTAATTATGCCTACCGCATCACCATCACGCACAAAAGCAAAGGTGAGCCCCTCCCTGACCATTTTCAGGATCACTTCCGAAAGGCTTTCTTCGCCCTCCACAAATAGTGGAGGGGATAGCTTTATTTTTCTAACAGGTAAGTTGGCTAACCTCTCAAAGCCTATTCTGATGGTGGTTTTTTCTTTGCGTATTCTGTTGACAAGCTTGTTGGTATAAAAGTTTCTAAGGTCCTCATAATCCTTTACCAACCTTAAAAAGATGGGTTTGGGAATCATGAAAAGTATGGTATCTTCTGTCGCTACCGCAGTTGAGGAAGAAGTTGTATTTCCCAGAAGGGAAATATATCCAAAACTGTCTCCTTCGTGGAGGTAATCCACATTCTGCCTGTCTCTCTTTAATACAACAGCACCTTTTCTTATCACATACAGAAACTCAAGAGGGGGACTACCTTCCGTAAAGATGGTCTCACCTTTAGAGTAGTATCTTACAAGCAGATTGGAACTGATGCGCTTTATCTCCTCCTCTGGGAGCCTATCAAAGGGATAGGTCTCTTTTAAAAACCTCTCAGGGTCAAGCATATCTTAAAAAAATAAAGCCCGCCGGAAGGCGAGCCTTTTTGTTCATTCCGCACCTATACCCAAGTAAGTCCTCACCTTTTCTTCTTCGTACTTTTTCTCCGCGCTTTCTTCTTTGGTAAGCAGGGAAACCAATATACCTACTAAGAAGGAGGCGCTCATGGACACCAGAGCAGGATTCTTCCAAGGAAATACGGGAGCTGAATTTTTAAGAATATCCACCCATACCGTAGGGCTGAGTATTATGAGAATCACAGCTAAGAAAGTTCCGGTCAGTATGCTGGCAACTGCGCCAGCTGTGGTGTACTTCTTCCAGAATATGGACATAACTAAGGATGGGAAGTTAGCACTCGCTGCTATGGCAAAGGCAAGACCCACCATAAAGGCTACATTTTGCCCCTTGAAGAGTATGCCAAGGATGATGGCGAGAATACCCAGCACAAGGGTTGCGACTCTGGCAACTTTGACCTCTTCCTCCTCCGAGGAATGGCCTCCCCTTACCACATTGACATATAGGTCATGGGAGAGAGTTGATGCTCCCGCCAATGTAAGACCTGCAACCACCGCCAGTATGGTGGCAAAGGCAACCGCCGCAATAAACCCCAAGAATACCGTTCCCCCCACAGCCTCCGCCAGCAGTGGTGCTGCCATGTTTCCACCTTTATCTATCTTGGATATGACCTCCTGCCCCACCATTGCCGCAGCACCAAAGCCTATTATGAAGGTGAGTATATAAAAATATCCTATAAAACCTGTAGCATAGAAGACGGATTTCCTCGCCTCCTTTGCATCCGGAACGGTATAAAACCTCATGAGTATGTGGGGCAGTCCTGCTGTGCCGAACATGAGGGCAATACCCAGAGAAACAGCATCCCACGGATTTGCCACGAGTCCACCTGGCATGAGCATCTTATCTCCGTAGTTTTGCACCACCTTTGAAAAGAGCGCAGTAGGGCTAAAACCAAACTGAGCAAGAGCAAGAAGAGCAAGAAGAGTTGCACCACCCAGAAGCAACACCGCTTTTATAATTTGAACCCAAGTGGTGGCAAGCATACCCCCAAACAGCACATAGGCTATCATAATAGTACCCACTATGACCACCGCCACTTCGTACGGAAGTCCAAACATCAGTTTTATGAGGCTACCAGAACCCACCATCTGAGCTATCAGGTAGAGTATGACGGTGGACAGAGCCCCCAGAGATGCAGAAATTCTGACAGGTTTCTGAGATAGTCTGTAAGCTACTACATCCGCAAAGGTGTATTTACCGAGGTTCCTCAGCTGTTCCGCTATAAGAAACATAACTATAGGCCAGCCTACCAGAAAGCCTATGGAGTATATGAGTCCGTCATAGCCTTTTAGAGCTACCAGTCCAGCTATCCCCAAAAAGGATGCAGCGCTCATGTAATCGCCAGATATAGCAAGCCCGTTTTGAAGACCGGAGATACTCCTTCCCGCTGCGTAAAACTCGGTGGTAGTTCTCGTTCTCTTTGCCGCCCAGTAAGTTATACCCAGCGTTATCAGCACGAAAAGGAAGAAAAAGAATATAGCTACCAAGTTAGGTTGTCCAAGGGTTGTCTGCTGCATGGCTTACCTCCTGAGCCTGTCTTTTATTTCCTCAACAGCTCTGTCGTAAAAACCGTTTGCCCAGTAAACATACACACCTGTAAGTATCCAGGAAATAACTATTATGGCTATCCCTATGGGTATTCCAACGGTTAAACCTTCGCCTATTTTTTGACTAAGTATTTCTTTCTTAAAAGCTAATACGAATATAAAACCAAAGTAAATGAGGAGCTGGAGGAATGTTAAAAATCCAGCTACTCGGTTTCTCTTTGACGCTAACTCCTTAAACTCTCTTGACTCCAATATTTCCTTCATGTTCCACCTCCTTTTAAATTGTATGATTTATTTTATAAACTCTCTGAATTTTGTAAAGAGTATAAGATTTTTTGCATATAAATATGGTATATTCTCTGATTTTTCCAATCAATAATCCTTATTATCTCGCGCAAAAACCGTTGATAAACATCATATATTTTTGATATGAAAAGTTATACAAGGTATAGACCACTTGATGAAGAAGTTCTAAGTTATATTTTTTTATCCATGCTGGTTTATGTAAACGGCGAAGAGAAGGAGATAAGTGGGGATATGAACCTACACGAGCTTTTGGGGTACTTGGGCATAACGTACAGAGAAGTAGGTTTGGCTGTATCCGTAAACGGTGAGGTAGTTCCTAAGTCGGAGTACAAAAATAGAAGGGTCAGTGAGGGTGATAGTATTGAGATCATACACATAGTAGGTGGTGGTTGAGATAAAATTTAACTTCTTGGAGGTTTGGTATGTTTGACCTGGAAAAGTTTCTGGAAGAGGACGCTCTGGAAATAGCGGGAAGGACTTTCAAGTCAAGGCTGATAATAGGCTCTGGGAAATTTAAGAGCTTTCAGCAAAACAAGGAGGTGCTTGAGGCAAGTGGTGCAGAAATAATAACGGTAGCGGTAAGAAGGGTGAATATAACTGATCCCAATAAAGAAAACCTGCTGGACTACATAGACCCCAAGAAATATCTAATACTCCCCAACACTGCCGGATGCTACACTGCGGAAGAAGCCATAAAAACGGCTATGCTGGCAAGAGAGGCAACTGGTATAAATTGGATAAAGCTTGAAGTGATAGGAGACCAGAAAACCCTTTTGCCGGATATGGAAGAGACACTAAAGGCTGCACAGTTTTTGGTGAAGGAAGGCTTTGTAGTTCTTCCTTACATATTTGATGACCCTGTGTATGCCAAAAAGTTTGAAGATGTGGGTTGTGCTGCAGTAATGCCACTTGCTGCACCTATAGGTTCAGGCCTTGGGCTTCAAAATCCATATAACATCATGTTTATAAAAGAGTCCGTTTCTGTGCCTGTGATCGTTGATGCAGGTATAGGAAGTGCTGCGGACATACCCCCAGTTATGGAGTTGGGCGTGGATGGAGTGCTTACCAACACAGCTCTTGCGGAAGCAAAGGATCCCATAAAGATGGCTATAGCTATGAGGCACGCGGTTATAGCGGGCAGGCTCTCTTACCTTGCCGGAAGAATGCCCAAGAGAACCTATGCAGTTCCCTCCTCTCCTCTCAAAGGCGTTCCCTACAAGTCATGATAGATGTAGCGGTAGTAGGGGCAGGTATATCCGGGCTATCCATAGCCTATCACCTTAAAAAGGCTGGACTTGAGGTAAAGGTTTTTGAAAAAGAAGATGCCGTAGGTGGAAACATACAAACAGCATACATAGACGGTTATGTTTGCGAGCTTGGACCTCAGACCATTCTTGCGGACAGTAAAGTAGAAGAGTTTTTAAAAGATGCAGGTATAAAGCCCATATATGCCAATCCTTCTTCCAAAAAGAGATACATATACAGGAAGGGTAAGTTGGTGGCTCTTCCTCTATCACCCGTAGAATTTCTCTTATCACCTTTTCTGTCCCTCGGCGGAAAGCTAAGAGTCCTCAAAGAGCCTTTTGTTCCAAGGTCTCCCAAGCAGGAAGAAAGTATAGCGGAGTTTGTCAGAAGGCGTTTTGGGAGGGAGTTTTTAGATTATGTAGTAGCTCCTTTCGTGTCTGGAGTTTACGCTGGAGACCCAGAGGAGCTATCTGTTAAATACGCAGTTAGAAAGGTTTACGAGCTGGAGCAAAAGTACGGAAGCGTTATAAAGGGAGCCATAAAGCTCAAAGCTCTTGGTCCATCGGGAAAGCTCATATCCTTTGAAGGAGGAAATGCAACTCTTATAAGAAAGCTCTCTGAAAGTTTAGAGGTTCATAAAGAGAATGTGGTTCTGAGGATAAGGAGAAAGGACGATATTTTTATCCTAGATACCAAGGAGGGGAAGGTTACGGCTAAGGCGGTTGTAGTTTCTACTCCTGCCACATCTACAGGTTATCTGCTCAGGGATCTGTCTTGGAGCATATCCGAGGAGTTTGACAAAATATACTACGCTCCTGTTCTGGTGGTGCATGTGGCAGTAAAGTTTGGTGTTCTGCCAGAAGGCTTTGGTTTTTTAGTGCCAAAAAAGGAAAACAAAAGGATACTGGGGGTGATCTTTTCATCTAATCTTTTTGAAGGAAGGAGTCCAGAGGGCAAGAGTCTTATCACCGTATATATTGGTGGTGCCACAGACCCAGAAATAATAGAATACGAAGATGAAGCCATTGTAAGTGTGCTGGAGAGGGAACTAAGAGAGACCGTAGATATAAGAGACTGGGATCTTTTAAAAATAACGCGCTGGAAAAAGGGTATACCCCAATACACTGTGGGGTACGGAAGGTATCTTGAGCTGGCAAACTCCATAGAGATGGAGCAACCCGGACTTTTCTTGAGTGGCAATTATCTTTATGGTGTTTCCGTTGCAGACTGTATAAGAGTTTCACATCACATAGCAAAGAGGGTAATAGACTTTTTGGAAGTTAAGGGGCGTACTGTTGTATAATAACTACTAGGAGGTTCGGGATGCAGTTCTTTTTAGATACAGGAAATGTAGATGAAGTAAAGCAGGCTTTAGATTGGGGGATTCTTGATGGTGTGACTACCAATCCAAGTCTTATAGCCAAGACGGGAAGACCTTTTATGCAAGTGGCCAAAGAGATAGTCAAGCTGGTTGATGGACCTGTCAGCCTGGAGACAGTATCTCTTGATACAGAAGGTATGGTAAAAGAGGGAAGGATGCTGGCAGAAATTGGCGATAATGTAGTGGTAAAGATACCCATGACACCTCAAGGCATGAAAGCTGTTCAAATACTGGAATCTGAAGGTATACCCGTAAATGTAACTCTTGTCTTCTCACCTGCTCAAGCTCTTATAGCTGCAAAAGCTGGAGCCACCTTCGTATCACCTTTTATTGGTAGGATAGATGATGTATCTGGAGAGGGCATGAAGCTTATAAGGGAGGTAAAAACCATTTTTGATAATTACGACATAGATACGGAGATAATAGTGGCAAGTGTGCGCCACCCTATGCATGTGGTGGAGGCAGCTCTTATAGGAGCGGATATATGCACTATGCCCTTTGAGGTTATGAAAAAGCTCTTCAACCACCCACTTACAGATAGAGGTATAGAACTCTTTCTGAAGGATTGGGAAAAGGTGCCGGACAAACCTTTTTAAAGACGGCTACCCGTTATAAGCCTCACAATATCATTTAGTATGACAAAGGCAGACAGGGCTATTATGATGGCAAAACCCACCTTTTGCCAATTTTCTTTGAACCTTGGAGATAGCGGCTTTCTCCTGATGGATTCTATCAGAAATAGCAGAATGAGACCGCCGTCAAGCATTGGAAGAGGGATAAGGTTAAAAACAGCCAATTGAACGGATATAAAAGCCATCATGCCAAGGAAGGCAATGAGTCCCTGCTGAGCGGATTCGCCGGCAAGCTGGGCTATGGCTATAGGACCGCCAAGCGTCTTTACAGATATTCCTCCCGTTATAAGTCCCCAGACAGCCTTCAAAGATAGTACCGTCAAGTCTTTAGTTTTTTCAAGGCTTTCAAAAACAGCTTTACCAAGTGGCTCTTTTACCTTGACTACTTCTATGCGTGGTGATACACCAATGATGGGTATGCCGGTATTTTTGTCCTTTACAGGCACTACCAGCTTTTCAAAAATCTGCCCATCTCTACGGATCTTTAACCTTATCACATTCTCCTTAGCACTTTTTATGTAGTATGCTGCACTGTACCAGCTTTTGACCTTTTTGCCGTCCACTTCTAATATCTCATCCCCTTCCTTAATACCTACTTGCTCTGCAGGGCTACCCGGAAGAACTCTACCTACGATGGGCGCTATATAGGGTTCTGCACCAAAGGAACCTGCCTTAGAAAGGTCCACCTTCCCTGAGAGTATCACCCTTTGACTGTTTCTAAGAATGTCCACCTTCCACTCTTTTTTCAGTATGCTTTCAAGCACAGCTGCCTCCACATCTTTCCAAGTGCTTACCTTTTTCCCGTTTATTTCCAAAAGAAGGTCACCCTCCTGCAGTCCCAGCTTCTGGGCAGGGCTGTTTTCCACCACATACCCCACCAAAGGCTCTTTAAGTACATAGGATGGGGTAGGTCTTCCCACAACAAAAATTAGGGAAAAAACAAGGATGGCAAGGAGGAAGTTAAAAAGCGGACCTGCAAAGGCTATGAAGATCTTTTGATAGTTTTTTTTAGATGAGAAAGCGCGGGGGTCATCAACGGCATCCTCCTCACCGTAGAGCTTTACAAATCCACCCAGGGGCACTGCTGATATTCTATATTCAGTTTCCCCCCACTTTTTGCTAAGCAGTACTGGACCAAAACCTATGGAGAAGACTTCCACTCTTACACCAAAGAGCTTTGCAAACAGAAAGTGGCCAAGCTCATGAAACCACACCAGCACTCCTATTAATACAAGAAAAGCTAAAATTGTTTCCATTTTACTTCTCTCCTATAACTTTTACTATAACTTTGCGCTCTCTTGGACCGTCAAATTCCGCCAAAAATATGGACTCCCATCTGCCCAACAAAAGCTCACCGTTTTCAACTGGTATAACCCTTGAGTTTCCTATTATAGCACTCCTTATGTGTGCTGCCGAGTTGCCCTCTGAATGAGCATATGTGTGATCTTCCCAAGGGATGAGCCTTTCTAACATGTAAGCTATGTCCCTTACCACATCAGGGTCTGCACCTTCATTGATAAACACTGCTGCTGTAGTATGAGGGACATATACCACACAAAATCCGGATCTTATACCGGACTTTTTCACCTCTTCCTTTACATATGAAGTTATGTTTACTATACTTGTCCTTTTGGTTGTCCTCACGCTAAAAACACTCATATCACTTCTGAGTTATCTTAAATACGCACTTTTCGCTTTCTTGTGCCTTGCACTTTACCTCTTTAACCTCAAATTTCTTTTCAAGAAGCTCACTCAAAAATCCCTCAAAAAAGCCCGCCATAGGCTCACACACGGGATTCTTGCTTTTGCCCACCGCTTCCACAAGAATAGAACCTTCTACCCTTATTTCCATGGTGTCTATGTCGTACTCAAAAATGTCAAGCAGTCTTGAAGATTCAGCTATTACGGTAAGTATCTCAAAAGCCTCATCAAGCCTGTCTGTATAAACGCTATACCTTTCCTTGAGTATTTTGGCTCCTTTTTTACCTCCGTAGCTTGCCGCTCTCTTTATCACCTTTTCAATGCCCAGCTTAGATAGCTTGTGAAGGTCCCTGTATCCGTCTATGAGAGCTGCACGGTGGACAAGAACGGACTCTCTTTCAATAGCTTCTGCCAGAGCACGAAACTTATCTCTCAAATACTCCATCCCATACTCCTGAGTAATCCTTTCCCTTCTTCGGATATTTTATCCTTACTCCAGGCAGGTTCAAACACAAAGTTTACCACCACATCTTTCAATTGGGGGAAGTTTTTCAGCACATGCTCCTTTATGTACTGTGCAAAGTAAGACCTTGCAGGACAACCCTGTACAGTTAAAGTCATATCTATGTAGGCTACATTATCCTTTACCACCACACCATAAACCAATCCAAGACTCACAATATCCAAGGGTATCTCTGGGTCTCTTATAGCCTTTAAGCTTTCGTAAATTTCCTGCTCCATGGTCTATTTAAATATAGCTCATTTCCCACTTCCATGCAGTACTTATGATAAAGCTTAGGTCGTCGTACAAAGGTTGCCAGTTTATCTTCTTCATAATTTTTGTGCTTTCTGCCACCAACTGTGGAGGATCTCCCGCCCTTCTTTGACCATACTTTACAGCAAAATCTACATGGGTTACTTCTTTAACTTTGTTTATCACCTCAAGAACGGAGTATCCACGCCCGTAGCCTACATTAAACACATCACTTTTACCACCGTCAAGAAGGTAGTACATGGCATCAAGGTGCGCTCTTGCAAGGTCTGTCACATGTATGTAATCCCTTATGCATGTCCCATCATATGTAGGATAATCTGTACCGTAAACTTCCAGATAAGGAAGCTCCCCCTTGGCAACCTTTAGCGCTCTGTGTATCAAATGTGTAGCCTTCTTACCTCTTTGACCAAGCTTGCCCTCAGGGTCTGCTCCCGCCACATTAAAGTATCTTAAAATTATAAAGCCTAAGGAGTAGCCCGAAGATGCCACATCCATTATGCATCTTTCTGCCATAAGCTTGCTCCAGCCGTAGGGGTTTATGGGAAAAGCAGGGTCTTCTTCCTTTACAGGTATGGAAGGTGGCACTCCGTAAACCGCTGCTGTAGAGGAGAATATAAGGTACCTCACTTTAGCTTCCATCATGGCAGACAGAAGGTTCATGGTTCCACAGAAGTTGTTGCTGTAATAGCTTAAGGGTTCTTTAACGCTTTCCGGAACAGACACCTTTGCCGCAAAGTGCATAACTACGTCGGGTTTAAAGTCAAGGATAACTTCTTTTATCTTCCTTTCATCTAAAAGATCGCCAACCACAAGCTTACCGTAAAGTACAGCTTCTTGGCTTCCCGTAGATAAGTTGTCGTAGATAAGAAGATGGTGCCCTGCCTCTCCCAGAAGCTTTACCACATGAGAACCTATGTATCCTGCTCCACCTGTTATGAGCACTTTCATGAAGGATATTATAATTCGGGGAGGTGGAGGCTTTACTCCACCTTCTCACTGAATATGGCTTCCAGCTTTTCCTTTTTCTTCAGAGGTTTAATATATGGCTTATCGTCTTTTATCCTGATCTCTACCGTATCCACATCTTTGAGACTTCCTTTAAGAAGCTCTTCCGCCAGAAGGTCCTCAACATGGTGCTGCAGAGCACGCTTTAGACTCCTTGCTCCGTACTCAGGTTTATACTCTCTGTCTATGAGCCAATCTACAAAGCTTTTGTGGAGTTTTACACTTATACTCCAGTCTTGCAAGTTTTTGTTTACCTCTTTGAGCTGAAGCTCCAGTATTTTTGCCACATCCTCCTTCTCCAGAGATCTGTAAACTATGATCTCGTCAAGCCGGTTGAGAAACTCGGGATTAAATGTCTTTTTTACCTGCTCCATCACATTCTTTTTCATCTGTTCAAAGTCTATAACGCCGAATTTTTGCTCAAAGCCCATCTTTCCACCGTGAGCTATCAGCCTTGCACCCAGGTTGGAGGTCATGATGATAATGGTGTTAGAAAAGTCCACCGTCCTGCCCATAGCGTCGGTAAGCCTGCCATCGTCAAAAATCTGCAGGAAGATGTTAAACACATCATGGTGAGCTTTTTCTATCTCGTCAAACAGAAGAACCGAGTAGGGTCTCCTTCTAACTCTTTCGGTTAGCTGTCCCCCCTCTTCGTAACCTACATAGCCTGGGGGTGCTCCTATGAGTCTTGAAACCGTGTGCTTCTCCATATATTCGGACATATCAAACCTCACAAGAGCATCTTCTGTGCCAAATAGATACTCTGCCAATGCCTTGGCAGTTTCCGTTTTACCCACTCCAGTAGGACCCAAAAAGAGGAAAACGCCTATGGGTCTGTGTCTGCCTTTTAGCCCCACTCTTGACCTTCTTATTGCTCTTGCAACTGCCTTTATGGCATCATCCTGACCTATCACCCTCTTTTTGAGTTCTTCTTCTATGTGAAGGAGCTTTTCCATATCACTCTCGTGAACACGCTTTACGGGTATGCCTGTCCACCTTGATACCACTTCTGCCACATCCTCTTCGGTAACTTGCGGTCTATTCTTTGCAATTTCCTGTTTCCACTTGGTTTTTAGGCTTTCAAGCTTAGCTCTTAGCCTTAACTCTTCATCTCTGAGTCTTGCAGCCTTTTCATAATCCTGCTCGTTGGCAGCGTTCTCCTTCTCCAGCTCAATCTCCTTTATCCTCTCCTCAAGAGCCTTAAGGTCAGGTGGTAAGTTCATAGCTCTCAGTTTTACCAGAGATCCGGCCTCGTCTATAACATCAATAGCTTTATCGGGCAAATTCCTCTCCGTTATGTATCTGACAGAAAGCTGAACAGCCTTTTCTATTGCAGATGATGTATACTCCACATTATGAAACTCCTCAAACTTCTGCTTTAGCCCGTAGAGTATCTTTATGGCATCTTCTTCGCTGGGCTGGTCCACCAAAACTGGCTGGAACCTCCTTTCCAAGGCACCATCCTTTTCTATGTACTTCCTGTACTCATCAAGGGTGGTGGCACCTATAACCTGTATCTCACCCCTCGCCAGAGCTGGTTTTAGCATGTTGGATGCATCAATGGAGCCCTCCGCAGAGCCAGCACCTACAAGGGTGTGTATCTCGTCTATGAAGAGTATAACATTGGGAGCTTTCTCCAGCTCTTTGAGAATGTTTTTGAGTCTCTCCTCAAACTGACCCCTGTACTTGGTACCCGCCACCAAAGCAGCAAGGTCAAGAGCCACAACTCTTTTGTTTTGCAGATGCTCTGGCACTTCCCTGTTGGCTATCCTCTGTGCCAGTCCCTCCACTATTGCAGTTTTACCCACGCCGGGGTCTCCCAGAAGCACTGGATTGTTCTTCCTTCTTCTGACCAGTATCTGTATTACCCTTTCTATCTCCTTCTCCCTGCCTACCACCGGGTCAAGCTTTCCTTCTCTTGCCATCTGGGTTAGGTCTCTTGAAAACCTGTCAAGGTTTGGAGTGGGTGCGTATTTCACACTCTCCTGAGGTGGTAGCTCACCGAGTATCTGCAGAACTTCTCTTCTCACCGAGTACTCATCAAGCCCAAAACCTCTCAGAATTCTTCCGCCCAAACCTGTCTTTTCTCTGACCACACCTATGAGAAGATGTTCTGGACCAACAAACTGATGGTGCAGTATGCGAGCCTCTTCAACCGCAAACTCAAGCACCCTTTTGGCATCGGGAGCAAAGAGTATCTCTCCCGAGTGAGAGCCTCTTGTTATCTGTCCCATGATGGCTTTCCTGACTTTATCAGAGGTGAGTCCGAACTTGGAGAGTATGATGGTGGGAAGGTCTTCGTCCTTTATTAGAGCAAGTAGGATGTGCTCACTACCAAGGTATGTATGTCCAAGCTCAAGAGCCTCTTCCCTTGCCTGCAAAATAACTTGCCTTGCTTTCTCAGTAAACTTCTCAAACATTTCTTACACCTCACCTACTTTATAAAGATATATGCACACAGCCCTTTGGCAAGATGTGAACTTTTATAATAATCCCTTGATGGAAGTACAAGGGCTTACATCACAGCAAGCCACTGAGAATATAAAAAGATACGGTTTGAACCAAATAGAGGAAAAAGGAGAATCGATTTCTATGAAAATCTCTAAAAAGTTTATATCTCCAATACCTTTGCTTTTAGAGCTTACCATGCTATTTCTTATCGTCCTGGGGAAATACTACGATATCTTCGTAATTTTTGGACTTTTAGTTTTCAACATAGTCCTATCTCTGTTTCATGAATTAAAGGCGGATAAAGCTATAGAACAGCTCAAAAAACGCCTTGATATAAAAGCCAGAGTTTTAAGGGATAATAAATGGGCAGATATTCCTTCTCGTTTTTTAACACTAAATGATGTTGTGCTTCTTCAGAGTGGGTTTATTGTACCGGCAGACATAGAGATACTTGAAGGTAATATTAGTGTTGACCAGTCCTCAATAACAGGGGAATCTCTTCCCAAAAACCTAAAAAAGGGAGATACAGCTTACATGGGTTCTTTGGTGGTGAAGGGAGAAGCGATAGGCAGAGTTATCGCCATAGGGTCTAAAACCTTATACGGGAAATCTGCAAGACTTGTTCAGGAAGCAAGAAACAAAACACAACTTGAAATTATAGTGTTTGAACTTGTAAAGTATCTATTTATCTTCAGTTTGGTTTTAATTGTTATTCTTCTTGGATTATCATTATCAAGCAAAAAACCTTTAGAGGAAGTTCTTCCGCTATTAACGGTCTTATTGCTTCCAATAATACCCGTTGCTTTACCTACAGCTTTCACCATAGCTACTGCACTCGGAGCAAAGGAACTTGCTCAAGAAGGGGTGCTGATTACAAAACTTTCAGCTATAGAATCCGCTGCGGGAATGGATATTTTGTGCGTTGACAAAACAGGTACGATTACAAAAAATAAAATTCAAGTAGCTAAAATTATACCTTATTCTGGATTTTCCGAAAAAGAAGTTATATGCATGGCAGCCTTGGCCTCCGATCCGAAACAAAAAGATCCAATAGAAAACGCCATATACGACTATCTAAACAATGATGAATCCTGCATGGAGAATTACAAGGTAATAAGTTTTGAACCTTTTGACCCTTCAAATAAGTACTCAAAATCGGTTGTACAAGTATACCAAGATTATTTTGAGGTTTATAAAGGTTCTCCGAAAGTTGCACCAACTCCACAAGATGCACATGAATTTATTGAAGATATGGCTAAAGAGGGAGAAAATCCAGAGAAAAAGTAGAATTTTTAGGTTTTTTAGGTTTTTCTGACCCTATAAGAGAGGATTCAAAGGAGTTAATAGAAAAGTTAAAAAATCTTGGTGTAAATGTAAAAATGTTAACAGGTGATACTAAAGAGACTGCAAAACGAATAGCCTCTTTAGTTGGAATTGAGGGCAATGTATGTGATATAAAAAACATAAAGGAAGAATGTGGTGTTTTTGCAGAGGTTTTTCCAGAGGATAAATTTACTATTGTAAAAGCTTATCAAAATAAAGGGCATATAGTAGGTATGACGGGGGATGGTATAAATGACGCACCAGCTTTAAAACAAGCAGATTTTGGCATTGCAGTTTCGAATGCAACGGACATTGCGAAATCGTCCGCTTCCGCCGTTCTCACAAAGGATGGCTTAACCAATATGATTTCAGCTATAATTTTATCAAGAAAAATATACCAAAGACTTCTTACATATGTTTTTTCAAAAACTATAAGGGTTTTTATGATTATTTTGAGCATATTTGTTTATTATATAATCTATAATGAATATATTTTAACTACAAAAATGGTGCTCTCATTATTCTTTTTTAACGATTTTATAACAATTTCTTTAGCTACGGACAATGTAGAGTATTCAAATAAGCCTGAAAAATGGAATATAAAAAAATTAACCTTTACTTCTTTTTTATTAGGTTTATTTTGCACTATTTGGATACCCTTCCTAATACTTTTTGTGGGGGAAAATCTACTACACCTCAATATAGAACAAACAAAAACTTTTGCCTTTTTGACAATAGTGTTAAGCATCCCCGTAAGCATACTATCTATTAGAGATAGGGGACTTTTTATAAAAGTACCTCCTTCAAAATATCTTATGCTTGCCATGATCTTATCAATTGTTGCATCAAACCTAATGGCTTTATTCGGTATATTCATGGTTCCTATAAATCCAAAAAGCATTCTTTATGCCGATATTTTTGTGGGGCTTATGTTTCTACCTTCTTTAAAATTTTTAAAAACCCTTGTGCATAGCCTTTATGAGTGAGTGTGGTATAATTAACAGAGTATAATTATGGAAGGCAGGATAGCTATAATTCATAAGTTCTTTCCTTTTGATCCTGAGGGAGTTTTGGGTGGTGCTGAAACTGTCAGCGTAGAGATAGCCTCTGGGTTTGCCAAGTTAGGATGGGATGTTTACTTTTTTGGATACTTACCAAAGGGAAACAGGGTTTTGGAGGGTGTAAAGTTCATAAATTACGGGGAGGATTACCGTCTTTACGAGATTTTCGGAGAATACAGAGATCTGGAGTTTGACGCTTGTCTGTGCGTACATGCCTACCCGGTAAAAACCCTTTTAGGCTTTGAGAATATAAAGAGATTTTTCCTTATACCACAGGATATGAGTTTTATAGAGCACGGAGTAAAGCCTTACTTTATAAACAAGTACATGGATGGTGTAGTATGTCTGTCTGATTATCAGAAAAATGCATACATGCAGTGGGGTATAAGTGAGAAAAAACTGGCAAAGATTCCCTACGGTATAGACACAGATCGCTACAGACCGTTATCTGTGAGAAACTTCAAAAGGTTGATGTTTGCAGGAGCAACTATAAAAGCTAAGGGAATAGACTTGCTCCTTGAAGCTTTTAAGGGGTTAAAAAAAAGCTTGCCGGACTTGGAATTACACATATATGGAGACGCCACCTTATGGGGATCTGCTGAAGGTGTAAAAGTAAACGAATATCTGCCGGGAGTGTTCTTTCACGGTAAGGTGAGTAAGGAGGAGGTAATAAGAGCATACAGTGAGTCCGCCCTTTGTGTAATACCTACAGTACCGGAGCTTTATCAAGAATCCCTTCCCAGGTCATCCTTAGAGGCTCAAGCATGCGGTTGTCCTGTTGTAGGGACAAAGAGCGGAGGCCTTCCAGAGACCTTTCTAAATGGCAAAACAGGCTTTTTGGTAGAACCTCTGAGCGTGGATAACTTAGCACGGGTAATAGAGAATGCAATAAAAAAGGAAGATAATTTAAAAGCTATGTCAGAAGAAGCGGTAAAATTTATAAAAGAAAACTTCTCTTTTGAAAAGCAGATAAAGAAGCTTGAAGAGTACATACTCTCTTTGCCCCCCAGAAAGGAAAGGATAAGCAGTATAAATTATAAAGATTTAAACATACTCTATTACACGGAAGTTCCCTTAATGCCATCAAAAACATCCTCCTGCAGGAGAGACTACGAAATAATAAATATACTGCTTGAAAAAGGCACTAACATAACTTATACGCATGGTTTTTTTACAAAAGATGTAGAGATAGAGATAAAGGGTTTGGCAAGCTCCTATCGGAACTTTAACATGCTCATACCCATATACCAACATCTGTCTGCTATAGGGGATCATGACTTGCTTTGGATAACGGAAGCGTGGGACCTTGAGAGGCTTCGTAAAGCCTTAGTTTTAGCCAAAAGAGCCAAGCTGGTTTATCATGTGCCGGTGGTGCTGGACATTATGGATTCTATATACAAGCAACTCTCAAGGGGTAAAGATGCAGGGGCAAGCTTCACCCAGGAGGAGATAGAGACAGCACGCACCATAGAGAGAGAACTTTACCATTTGGCTGACATGGTAATCTTCGTATCTGAGGAAGAAAGAGAGTTTGCAATAAAGGAGTTTGGCATAAACAGAGAAAAGACCTTTGTAATTTCAAATGTGCATCACCCAGCAGATGCTCCCACAAGAGCGGAGGGCAAGAGCATATGCTTCATAGGTGGCATCTTAAACTACAATAACCTGCTAGCTATAAGATACTTCCTAAACACCATCTATCCATACATACTAAAGTACGATGAGGAGGTGGAGTTTTACGCCATAGGGGACAGGACGGATGAACTTAGACTTGACCAGCTGGTAGAAGACAAAAGCCTGTTGGATTTATACAAGAAAAAGGTTCACTTAGTGGGTTGGGTAAAGGATATAGGTAAAGAGATAAGAAAGCATAAGCTTTCTGTAGCACCTTTGGTATCGGGATCAGGTGTTAAGGGGAAGATACTAAACAGTCTGGAGTGGGGTGTCCCAGTGGTAACAACACCCATAGGCGCAGAAGGTTTTCCTGATATTGAAAATTCAGGCATTGTTGTGGCAAAAGAACCTGAGGAATTTGCAAATATGGTGGTAAGCATAGTTAACGACGAATCTTTGAGGGAAGAGCTTGCCAAAAAAGGGCTAAAGTATGTGCGCGACAGATTTTCCAAAATAGCCGCAGAAAAAACCCTTGAGGAGATGCTTTTTAGCATAAGAAATTCCATAAAAACCAACTTTTCTCAGGTAAAGCCATGCCATTACGGTATTTGGGGAAAATACGAATTAATAGTGCCTGATAATTACAAGAAAGTTGATGACTTTGACAGCGTTGTCTGGAGCGTTATGAGTGTTTTCAAAGACAACTTTGATATAATCTCCTTTAACTTCTTGGATGTTTATAATATAGAGCCTCGCGTAAGACCCCTCCTTGAAGACCCACCCGAATCTTACAGATGGCTACCGGCTCTTTTCAAAAGGGACCTGCAGAAAAGTTTTTTTAGGGAAAATGAGCTAAGGTATCTTCATGTGGATACCATTCTTTGCTACAGAGAGTACAAACCTAAAGGAATCAGAGGAAAGATAATAGAGTGGGGCCTGAGGAACAAAATGCTTTTCAAAAAATACCCTCTCCTTGAAAGGTTGGCAAAGAGAGTTTACAGGTGGATATCGTGAATATAATTATCGTAGAGAACCATATTCCCTTTTTGGAAGGTGGCGCAGAAAGGCACTCGGAGGGTTTGAGACAAGCTCTTTTAAAAGCAGGTCATAATGTGGAAGTAGTGAGAATACCCTTCAATTGGTATCCACCCGAGCATCTTATAAAGCAAGCCTTTATTACAAGAATGCTGAATCTTCAGGAAGTGGCGGGAAGGAGGATAGACCTTTTGATAGCCATGAGATTCCCTAATTATTACATACAGCACGACTGTAAAGTTGTATGGCTTGTACATCCTCACAAGAGTGCCTACGAGCTTTGGGACAGACCCTACATAGACCTTCCAAGGGACCCAGGAGGTTATGCCATAAGGGAGTTTATACTTCAGATGGACAGAAAACACCTCAGGGAGGCAAAGAAGGTCTTTGCCAACTCAAAAACTGTGGCAGAAAGGCTCAAAAGGTACATAGATCTGGAGGCAGAAGTGCTTTATCACCCCCCGCCTAACGCAGAAAAGCTCCACTGTAAAACTTACGAAAGGTTTATCTTCTTTCCAAGCAGGATAAGCCCATTAAAGAGGCACGCTTTAGCTCTGGAAGCTATCAAATATGTAAAAAGTCCTGTCAAGCTCGTAGTGTGCGGTAGAGCAGATAGTCCGGATTTGCTCAGGGAGTTTCTTGAAAGTATCAAGGATGTGCAAGACAGAGTTGTTTATCTGGGGGAAGTAAGCGAAGAGGAAAAGATAGACCTTTACTCAAGATGTCTGGCTGTGCTTTTCCCTCCTTTAGATGAAGATTACGGCTATGTAACTCTGGAAGCCATGCTCTCACAGAAGGCTGTTATAACCTGCGTAGATTCTGGAGGTCCCACAGAGTTTGTTGAACACCAAATCACCGGCTTTGTGGTAAGTCCCAAGCCAGAAGAGATAGCTGATGCCATAGACAGGCTTGCCCAAGATGAGAGCTTAGCCGTTAGGATGGGAAAAAGAGCTTATGAAAAAATTCTCTCCATGTCTCTCTCTTGGGAATATGTAGTAGATAGAATTCTAAGTGTAATATGAAAATTGCTTTTGTATGTGCGGAAGAGAGCAAACGTGCACTGTTAGTCCTCAAAGCAATAAGGAAGTACTCGGACCTGTCTGTGTGGACGCCTAAGGGAAGTAATCTCTGGCTGTATCATCTTTGTGATCTCCCTCTCGTAGAGTTCTCTGCAAAAGAGCCTTATGTGTCTTGTCTATCCTCCTTTGATGCAGTGCTTTACTTTCTGACATCAGACTCCTTTAATCTACTAAGTGGGCTTGTCTGCGTGCCGGGCATATTCCTCATAGTTGATGATATTCCTCTGCCACAGTTTTCATCTTACCAAGAATCCTTTTTACACTTCTTTTTTGAGGAAGATCCCATAAACAGAGCCCTTCTTATTATGTCCCAAGTGCCACCAAGTTCAAATCTGCTTCCACCCTATAAGTCTATAAATCTCAACTCGCCAATTGAAGAGTTGTCAAAAGATATCTTTGAAGGTATAAGGCTTGCTCACGCTTTTGTGCCTTTTCATAAGTTTATGACTGAATTGAAGGATAGTTTTTTAAAAGATGTTAACAGAGAGCTATTAAAGGGGGAGTTTCTTGAAAATCTCCTTAAAGAGTTAAACACCTTTTATAATGTTTACAAGCTTTCTGTAGATTCTCTCTCTCAGTGAGCCTTCAGGAAAGATTTTGGGCTTTAACGTGTGATAAACATCGTACATCTTAAAGAAGATGGAAGATTTGAGTTTTTGAAGCTCCTCTTGATGGTTCTTTAAATGGACTTTCAGCATTTCTAACTCTTCTTGGTTAGTCTTTAGGCTATCTTCCAAAGATAGTCTGATGTTCCTCTCTTCGTTTAGCAATCCCATAAGCATCTGGGCAGATTTTATCTTTTTCAAAAGTTGATTGTGAGGGTCATCGCACACAACACCGTAAGACAAAAAGTTTAGTATCTCGTTTACCGTCATGGGCTGGTCAATAACTAAAAAAGCCTCGTAAAGTCTATCTTCCACCGTGTATATGGTTGGATACTTCATAAAGGCTTCCGTTCTCTTTATCCATATGTAAGAATTCCCCAAGCTATAAGAGTAATTTAAAAGAGCCTTCTTTTTTATTGGATAAACATCCGTCACATCCACAAGGAGATTGTGTCTGAAAGTGTTATAAACTCCATAAAGACGGAGTTCAAAAGTGGGACTCTCCTCAAACACAGAAAGAACTGCAAGGGACGCAGCAATGTGGTCCGAATGGTGGTCAAAGGGGTGAGGAGCATAGACCTTCTGGAAGTTTTTCAGTATTCCACCAAGAGCGGACTTTAGCTCATCCAAGTGGTTGGCAAGCTCACCCTCTTTAAAATCCAAAAAGTTTACCGTGCTTATTCCCAAAAGGCGCGCGGCAGAAAGACACTCCTCCTTTCTCTTGTTGGTATCGGTTTTTTCGTATAACTTAGAACCGTCTGTGAGGACATAAAGATGCACTTCATCACCTTTAGCAGTGTGTTGATAAATGGTTCCACCACATCCTATCACTTCATCATCAAAGTGAGGCGCTATTACAACAGTATAGCCTTTTTCATTTTTTCCTTCCATGACTCTAAGGAAAACCTCCTTGATACTTTTTCGGATATAACTTCTCTGTAGTACTCCCCAAGCCATCTTTGCTTTTTTATGGACATTACTTTTTCAACAAACTCATCAGCTTTCATCTGCTCAACCACCAGGTCCTTAAGGTAATCTTCCACCTCAATTGGAACAGCCAACTTTGATGCTATAACAGGCACTCCACAAGCCAGAGCTTCCACAATTGTAAGCGGGAACCCTTCATACCTTGATGGGAAAAGGACAAAGTCCGCCATGTTGTATATGAGGGGCATATCTCCAAAGGGGACCTGCCTAAAGGTGGTTATATCCTCAAGTATTGGGATTTGGTTTAAACCACCAGAGGAGATGACCTGAAGCCAAAAGACATCTCTGTAGGTGTAGTTTACAACCTCCCTGAATATGTCATATCCCTTCGTTGTATCATTTCTACCTATGTAAAGTCCTACGAAAGCATCCTTTGGTATGTTAAACATGGACCTGATTTTTGCTTTATCCATAGGTTTAAAAGCATCATCCACAGGATTGTTAATAACTGTTATATCTTTATCAACACCTATGTGTTGTTCAATCTCTTTTTTGACATGCTCACTAACTGCCACTATTTTGTCTGCGGCGTTTGCCAGAAATACTTCGGCTATATACCCATTTATGTACTTATTACCCAAATAATCCGGGAAATTTATAGCTTCAGTTTCATACATCCCGAAGAATCCCAGATATAGCCCATGGAACATAGCCACAAATCTTTTAGCTCTGCCTGGAAATAAGCCCAGACCTGCAATATTGTTAGCTATAACAAGGTCGCACTTATCGCACCTAAGGTAAGCCTCTCTACCAACCCAAAGAGGGAAATAGTCCCCAAACTTTTGGCTGTTGTCTTTGTGTACAATGTCAACTTTAAAACCCTCCTCCTCCAAAAGGTCCTTTGTATGTAGTACGATTCTCTCGGTACCCCCTTTAAAAGCGTACGGATCAACTAGTGCTGCGATAACTGCATGCATGTTATTTATTATATCAGCGATTGTGATGTCCGCTTTACTGGCTTTAAATAGCAATGGAGTAGAAATCCTTCACAATTGTGTGTTTTGAGAATGCTTCTCCATCTCTTACCAGTCTTACGGTATGCATGCCTGCGCTCTTGGCTGCGTTTAGCTCCTCCTCCACATCAGAAAGAAACAGCATCTGCTCTGGCTTTAAAGATACTGCCTTTGCTATTTTAAGGTAAGATTCAGAACTCTTTTTACTTCCTATCTTAGCATCAAAGTATCCCGAAAAAAGGTAAGTGATATCACCATAAGGTGTGTGGGAAAAGAGAAGCCTCTGCGCTTTTACGGAACCTGATGAGAACACATAAAGCTTTATGCCCTTTTGGTGCCACTCTTTGAGCTTTTGATATGCATCCTGGTATATGTGTCCTATCAACTCTCCTTTTCTGTATCCTTCCTCCCATATAAGCCCCTGAAGGTCTTTAAGTATTGGCTCTTTCCTATCTTCGTCTATCCATTGAGTTAAAAGCTCTGCTGTTTCTTCAATGCTTAACCTTTTTCCCACCTTTTTGAAAAGCTCCTCTAAGATGGCCTGCACTTCCCTGTCTTGAGTGTGATCTCTTAAAAAGTCTCTTAGCTTTCTCCTTGAGTACGGGAAAAGCACATCTTTTACGAAGGAAATAGAAGATGTTGTGCCTTCTATGTCGGTAAGTATTGCCGAAATCATAGCCATGAACTTACTATGCTGTCGTGGTCGGGAATTTTCTCGGATATATCACTACCTGTAAAGTTAGCTACCCATCCCTCTGGAATAGAAAAGAAGCGTATAGCTTTAAAAGAGGGATTTTTGCCCATGTCAAACCAGTGGGGTGTATTGGCAGGAACGCTTATAAAATCTCCCTTTTCACAAACAACGGCATAAACTTTATCCCTCAAATGAAGGTAAAAGGTACCCATTCCATCCACAAAGAAACGCACTTCAAAGTCAGAGTGGGTATGCTCCCTCAAAAACATGTTTCTAAGCTCGCTCTTTTTGGGATGGTCGGGTGTGATACTTGCCACATCCAAAGAAACAAATTTATAAAAACTTTTAATGCTTTCTATCTCTTTCTCGTAAGCTTTTAGGACATCTTCCTCAGAGGCATCTTCTGGTAGATTTTTTACCTGCCACCTTTGAAAGATTATGCACAGGTCTTCAAGAGTTTTAACTATGCTATCGTGATCCATTTCTACCTTTAAAACCTTTCCTTCCTCATCATAGAGGACAAGTAAGCTCATACCTGTTATTATATAACATTATGCATGTGGGGATCATAGGCTATGGTAATATGGGAAGCAGTTTTGCAAAAGGCTTTATGGAAAAAGTTCAGGTAGTTGTTTACGATATTGATAAAGACAAGATGCAAAAAGCATTAGAAGATGGTTTTGGAGTTGCCCAAAAGTTGGAGTTTTTATTAAAAGATGCACATCTCGTGCTTTTGGCAGTAAAGCCAAAGGATGCTAAAGGTGTGTTGGAAAGCTTGAGGGGAAAACTCAAAGATAGGGTGCTTGTGAGCATAGTGGCAGGCCTTAGTTTGAAGGAGATAGAGAGCATAGTTGGAGAGGGGAAGATAATAAGAGCTATGCCTAACCTTAATGTTGCAGTCCAGAGGGGGACAATTGCTTATACTTGTAATTCAGAGGTAAGCCATGAAGATGAGGAGGAGTTTATAAGAGTTTTTTCCTCCTGCGGTAGCCTATACAGAATAGGGGAGGATCTAATAGATGCCTTTACAGCTCTGGCAGGTTCTGGTCCAGCTTTTGTTTTTAAATTTCTCTCCGCCCTCATTTTGGCAGGCATAAGGGAAGGCTTTTCGTATGAGATGTCCAAGAGCATAGTGCTTGACACAGTAATAGGTAGTTGTGAAGTCCTAAAGAAGTTTGGTGGCCATCCGGAGGAGTGGATCACAAAAGTAGCCTCACCCGGGGGAACTACCATAGAAGGTATAAAGGTGCTTGAAGAGGGAGGTTTTTCTGGCATACTGATGGAATGCGTACACAGAGCATGGGAAAAAACAAAAAAGCTTCAGTAGGGTTTAGTTTCAAAATAGGGAGCATATGTGCTGGCATAATACCTTGGGAAGAAGGGAGCGATATTTTTACGCTTCAGCAGGTTCACTCTAAGGAAGTTTACGTGCTTACAGAATTTACTCCCAAGAGTCCAGAGGCTGATGCGGTAATCACTCAGTTAAGAGGTATAAAGGTGGGTGTAAAAACGGCAGATTGCGTACCTGTTGCCCTTTTGGGGCAAAAAACCGTTGGGGTTGTGCATGCAGGTTGGAGAGGTCTAAAAGCTGGGATAATTGAAGAAACCTTAAAGATATTTGAGCAGTTTGAACCTATCAATAGCCTGATAGCCTTTGTAGGTCCATCGGCAAAGGCGTGTTGCTATCAAGTAGGTGAAGACTTTAAAAAGAGCTTTATAGCCACTTATTACAGGAACGGCTCTCTTTTTCTGGATACTCAGGAAGAAGCCATCTTAAGACTAAAGAGGTGTGGGGTAAAGAAGCTTGTTAAACTAAATGTATGCACCATATGCCACACCAATTACCCCTCCCACAGAAGGGATAAAACTAAGGACAGGATCATCACCTACGCCTACATAGAACAGCACATATAAAAACTCCCAAAGTATTGTTTTTCAATACTCTGGTCGCCCGCCCATGCTGAAAGCGAGCTAACCTTACTCGCCTCAAAGGAGAGAAGTCCCTTACAAAGGACTTCTCAATTGGATTTCAAGCTATTGATTTACAAGGGTTAGATTTTTTTTAACATGATCTTTTTCATCTGAAGAAATTTTGGGAAGTGTAATATTTAACTTTATGGAAAAGCCCTTTTGCAAACACCAGCATGTATTTTACACGCCCAAGAGAAAAACTGAGGGTAGGATGCTCCTCGTATTTTTTCTGACACTTGTTTTTATGATAGTTGAGGTAGTGGCTGGCTACTCCTTTGGTTCTGTTGCGCTTCTTGCTGATGGTATCCACATGGGTACGCATGCGGTGGCTTTTGGTATAGCCTTCAGTGCCTATGTGCTGGCCAGAAGGTGGTCAAGGGATAAGAGCTTTTCCTTTGGCACCTGGAAGGTGGAAGTTCTCGGAGCTTATACCAGCGCAGTGGTGCTGGGAGTTATGGCTTTTTTAGTCCTTCAGGAAGCGCTGCTAAAACTCATAAAGAGAGAGGAAATAAGGTATGAGGAAGCCCTTTTTGTTGCCTTTGCAGGACTTGTGGTCAATCTTATAAGTGCGGTAATTTTGTCTGAAGGTGACCATCAGCACCACGACCTTAACTTAAGTGCAGCATACTTTCATGTTTTGGCTGATGCTCTGACTTCCTTTTTAGCTATTGGTGCCTTGCTGGGTGGAAAATACTTAAGCATGTGGTACTTGGACCCCCTTTCTGGTATGGTGGGCTTTTTTGTGATCATATCATGGTCTTACAGTCTCATAAAAGATACTTCCAAGATACTCCTTGACAGAGAGATGACCTCACCGATAGTGCAGGAACTTATAAAAAGGATAGAGAGCGATGGCGCAAGCAGAGTCCACGACATACACCTTTTGAGGGTTCATCACGATAAGTATGCCTGCATACTCGGTATAACTACCAGTAAAGAAAGATCCGTTGAGGATTACATCAAACGCATTGAAGAAGTTGACAACATAATCCACACCACCGTAGAGATAATATACTGTCCAGAGGAAGAGTTAACACACCAACAAAATTGTTAACAATTACACAAAAGAAAACCTATGCACTGCCATCAAAAGGTAATAAAATAAAGCACCAGCAGAGGGATGCCTTTGGTATGCTCTTTGCAAGTACATATGAAGGAGGTTGAGCATGAAAAAGGTGGAAGCCATCATCAAACCTTTTAAGTTGGACGAGGTCAAGGATGCCCTTGTGGAGATAGGTATAGGTGGTATGACGGTTACCGAAGTGAGGGGTTTTGGTCAGCAGAAGGGACACACAGAAATATACAGAGGCACCGAGTATGTAATTGACTTTCTACCCAAAGTCAAGATTGAGGTGGTGGTAAAGGACGAGGATGTGGAGAAGGTGGTGGAAGTTATTGCAAAAACTGCTCAAACGGGAAGAGTGGGGGACGGTAAGATTTTCGTAATACCTATAGAAGATGTGATAAGGATAAGGACGGGTGAAAGAGGTGAGCAGGCAATATAAAACTTCTATAAAGGAGGTAAACCATGCCCAAGTACTCGCCGGAAGAGGTGCTAAACCTCATTGAGCAGGAAGGGATCCAGTATGTGGATCTGCGGTTTTCTGACCTTTTTGGTCAGTGGCAACACCTTACCATACCTGCATACGAACTTTCTCTGGACACCTTTGAGAACGGAAGAGGTTTTGACGGCTCTTCCATAAGAGGTTGGCAGTCCATACACGAGTCAGACATGCTTGCCTTTCCTGATGCCTCTACAGCTTTTGTAGATCCTTTTATGGAGCCAAAAACCCTCGTGATGATATGTGATATATACGACCCTATAACCAGGGAGCGCTACGGCAGAGACACGCGCTACATAGCCCAGAAGGCAGAGCAGTATCTCAAGCAAACTGGCATAGGAGATACAGCTTACTACGGACCAGAGGCGGAGTTTTTTATGTTTGACTCTGTAGAGTTTGGCACATCTGCTAACTACGCCTTTTGGAAGGTAGACTCCGAAGAAGGCTGGTGGAACAGAGAGATAACCTCCTCTGGCTATAAGATACCCCACAAGAGGGGGTACTTCCCAGCACCACCCTTAGATAAAACTCACCACCTGAGGAGTGAGATGGTATCCATCATGTCTCAGCTGGGTATAGTGGTGGAGCTACACCACCACGAGGTGGCAACAGCAGGACAGGCAGAGATAGACATACGCTACGATTCTCTGGTAAATCAGGCTGACAAACTCTTTATATACAAGTATGTAGTTAGGATGGTTGCCAGCAAGTACGGCAAGTTTGCCACCTTCATGCCAAAGGTTTTACCCAACGACAACGGTTCTGGTATGCACACCCACTTCTCCATATGGAAGGAAGGGCAGAATCTTTTTGCAGGTTCAGAGTATGCTGGGGTCTCGGAACTCTGTCTTTATGCCATAGGTGGTATTCTCAAACACGGACCCGCTCTTACAGCCTTTACCAACCCAACTATAAACTCCTACCACAGGCTTGTACCCGGCTTTGAAGCGCCCGTAAGGCTTGCCTACTCTGCAAGGAACCGTTCCGCTGCCATAAGGATACCCATGTATTCCCAGTCTCCAAAGGCTAAAAGGATTGAAATACGCTTCCCAGACCCCACCTGCAACCCTTATCTGGCCTTTGCTGCCATCCTGATGGCTGCCATAGACGGCATAGAAAACCGCATACACCCCGGAGAGCCCTTTGACAAGGACATTTACTCCCTCCCACCCGAAGAGCTAAAGGACATACCTCAACTGCCCGGTTCTCTGGAAGACTCTCTCAAGGCTCTGGAAAAAGACTACGAGTTTCTACTCAAAGGTGGTGTCTTCACTGAAGATCTCATACAAACTTGGATAGACTCCAAGCGCAAAGAGATAGACGAGATAAGGTTCATACCCCATCCTAAGGAGTTTGAGCTTTACTTTGACATTTAAGTAAAAAAACCGCCCCGCCCCAATGGGTGGGGCAGAGGAGGAGATAAAATGCGTCGCGTAGCAGGTATTATACCACTACTTTTGGTCCACTTATCCTTTGCACAGGAGCAAGCTCCAAAGCTTGATACTGGAGATACAGCATGGATGCTCATATCTACAGCACTGGTGATGCTCATGACACTGCCCGGGCTTGCCCTTTTCTACGGAGGTATGGCAAAAAGAAAGGATACGCTAAACACCATAGCTATGTCCTTTGTAGCCTACTGCTTAGTATCTGTGATCTGGGTTCTTTACGGTTATAGCTTTGCCTTCAACACGGATATCTCTGGCGTAATAGGAAGCCCGTCAAAACTGCTACTTAACGGAGTTGGTGTAAAAAGCCTTCAGGGGACTGTGCCGGAGCTTATTTTTGTGGTCTTCCAACTTACATTTGCAGCTATAACTGTTGCCCTTGTGAGTGGTTCCTATGTGGAAAGATTAAAGTTTTCCACCTGGGTGCTTTTTAGCATCCTTTGGGTCAGCCTGGTATATGTACCCATAGCTCACTGGGTTTGGGGTGGAGGCTTTCTGGCAAAGTTAGGTGCTCTTGACTTTGCGGGTGGTACGGTGGTTCACATAAACGCTGGTATTGCAGGACTTGTGGGTGCCATACTTTTGGGGAGGCGAAAGGAGGCAACCCTCATTCCCAACAATCTGCCTATGGTGGTGCTTGGTGCAGGGCTTTTATGGTTTGGTTGGTTTGGTTTTAATGCAGGCTCTGCGGTTGCCTCCAATGGACTTGCGGCAGCAGCCTTTTTAAATACCAACACGGCAACTGCCATGGCTGCTCTTTCTTGGATGTTTACTGAATGGCTGCATGCCAAAAAGCCCACTCTTTTGGGTCTTGCTTCGGGTGCAGTTGCCGGTCTTGTTGCCATAACTCCAGCAGCAGGCTTTGTCAATGTAGTAGGTGCTATAGTTATAGGCATTCTTGCAGGCACAATTCCCTACTTTATGGTTGCAGTTGTCAAACACAAGCTTGGCTACGATGATGCTCTTGATGTTTTTGGCATACACGGTGCTGCTGGTATATTAGGCGCTTTACTTACAGGGATCTTTGCAGACCCTTCTATAAACGAAGCTGGTAAAGGGCTTTTATACGGCAACCCAGGACAGGTGATAGTCCAGCTTGTAGCTATAGGCACAACCATAGTTTACGATGCTATAGCCACTTTTGTCATACTTGTGGTCCTTAGGATACTTGTAGGTTTGAGGGTAAATGGCGAAGAGGAGGTGCAGGGACTTGACAAGTCCCAGCATGGCGAGAACGCTTACAACATAACTTAAGAAGGAGGCTTATCATGAAAAGATTGATGTTATTTACTCTTGGTGGTTGCGTGGGTCTCTCACCAGCTCTTGAGCTTAAGACAGACCTTTTTGGCAGCTTCAACATAGGTGGAGCATTGACGGGCTATGGTATTTACACCAATAACAGAGCAGGCACGGATAGAAAAACAAGGTATGACATAGGCTCTGCTCTTCTAAGCATATCCAAGCCTGCTGAACCTTTTGGCTTTACCCTCGTAGGCGGTGCCTACTCACTACCAGTGGTGGGCGTTGGCATCTCAAAAACACCTAATTATACAGACCTTTTTAGCGCGCTACCTATAGCTTACCTTGAATTTGCACCAGTTAAAGGACTTTCCTTGCAGGCGGGCAAGCTACCCACCATTATAGGCTACGAGTCTGCCTTTACCTACCAGAATAACTACATCCAAAGGGGGCTAATCTGGAACATGCAGCCGGTTATAAACAACGGCGTAAGACTGACTTACACCTCTGACCTTTTCTTTGTAAAGGTGGGTGTTAATGACGGTTTTTACACACTCAGCACCACACATCCCAAACCAGCCATTGAAGGAAGCCTTGGTATAACACCTATAAAGGACTTTTCCCTTTCCTTTAATCTCTTCTTGCCAGATAAGAGTGCAAGACCCAACAGCACATCCGCACCAGCCAACAAAAGGGAGTTTAACCTTGTAGCATCCTATACCTTGGGGAAGCTTTCTTTTGGAGCGGATGCCATGTATGTGGAGGCTCCAAAAGACAACACTGCCCAAGTTCCTCAGAAGGCAAAGGCAAGTGGTGGATGCCTCCACTTCTCTTACGACCTCAAACCCTTTAAGCTCTCGGGGAGGGTTGAGTATGTGAAAGACAATTCGGACGCTGGAGGTATAGACTTAGTAGGTCTAGGAGATGGCAACAAGGGGTGGAGCTTTACCCTGACACCAGCTTACAGTAAAGGACCTCTCTTTTTGAGAGGTGAGCTCTCTTATGTTAGCGCGGACAAACCCTTTACCAACAACGGAAAGAAAAACCAAACGCGCCTTGGGGTAGAGGTAGGCTTTATCTTTTAGGTCATGAGCTTGAGGGCAGTGCTTTTGGACATTGATGGCGTTTTATGTATAAGGGATGAAGTTATAGAGGGTGCACCTCAAGCTTTAAAGGAGCTTAAGAAAAAATATAGAATTGCTCTTGTTACAAACACTACGAGGGTGCCCTCCAAAACCATTTTTGAGAAGCTGAAGTTTTTGGGTTTTGACATACGGGAAAGTGAGCTTTTTACAGCTCTAAAAGTGACAAAGGGTTTTCTGCTTAAGAATAAGGCTGATGCTTATCTTCTTACCACCGATGAAGCGAAAGAGGAGTTTACTGGGCTTGAGAGCTATCCTCTAAAGTATGTGGTAGTTGCGGATGCGTACAGCAACTTTACTTACCAAAACTTAAACAAAGCCTTCAGGCTTCTCTTAGAAGGTGCGGAGTTGATAGCCGTAGCTCCCAATAAGTACTTTATGGACAAGGATGGAAAGCTTTCCCTTGATGCAGGACCCTTTATCAAAGCTCTTGAGTATGCAACTGAAAAAAATGCAATTGTGATAGGCAAGCCATCGCATGAGTTTTTTACTGTAGTACTTGAGTATTTAAAAGCCAGGCCTGAGGAGACCCTTATGGTAGGTGATGACATAGAGTTTGATGTATTAGGAGCGCAAAAGTTTGGAATGAGAGGATGTCTTGTAAAGACGGGAAAGTTTAGGGATAAAGACCTTGAAAGGGGTATAAAACCAGACCTTATTATACAGAGCATTAAAGAACTTCCTGAGGCATTGGAGGCAAAGTTATGAAAGCTCTTGCGATAAGACATGTAAAAATTGAGCATCTTGGTATGCTTGAAAGTGTGCTTAAAGAGCTTGGCTTTGAATTTGAGTATTTGGATACTGCAGAAGGACAAACATTAAAAAGACCCTTAGAAGACTATAACTTACTTATTGTACTTGGAGGGTACATGGGAGCATACGAGGAGAACATCTTTCCCTTTCTCTCTTACGAATATAGGATTATTGAGCGAGCCTTAAGTTTAGCCACCCCCATCTTAGGCATATGTCTGGGCGCACAGATGTTGGCAAAAGTACTTGGTGCAAGGGTTTACAGGGGAGAAAAGGGTAAAGAAATAGGCTGGTTGAAAGTGTATAAAAGGGCGCATCATCCTTTTTTTGAAGACTTTCCAGATGAGCTTACTGTTTTTCAATGGCACGGTGACACTTTTGAGCTTCCCAGGGGTGCGGTCAGAGTTTATTCGTCAGAAAAGTACGAGAATCAGGCTTTTGTTTACGAGAAGGCGGTGGGACTACAGTTCCACATAGAGGTAGATAAGGAGATGGTTCTTGAATGGGCAAAGCACTATCAGGACGAGCTAAAGCAGGAAGGTATAAGCTTTGAACATTTGGAAGGTTACAAAGGATCGGAAAACGTCATCCTTTTAAAGGAACTCATAGGTAAGCTCTGCCTATGTTGATGGAAAGCCCAAGAGGTATTATAATGAACTTAAGCTATGAGGATAAGGATTGCCCACAGTCCAGATTCAGACGATGCCTTTATGTTCTATCCGATGGTGTCTGGTGAGATAGACACTGAGGGATTTCAGATAGAGCATGTGCTTGCGGATATAGAGACCCTAAACAGGGAAGCTTTCAAGGGAACTTATGAAGTCTCTGCCATATCCTTTCATGCCTATCCTTATGTAGCTGACAAGTATCTGGTGCTTCCCAGTGGGGGAAGCGTAGGCGATGGATACGGTCCCATAGTAGTTTCCAAAAAACCGCTTGACACACTCAGAGGCAAAAGAGTAGCCATTCCGGGAAAGCTCACCACTGCTTATTTGGTGCTAAAGCTTTACGAGCCTGACTTTTGTGAAGAAGTGGTTCCCTTTGACCAAGTTATGGACAAGGTAGAAAGACAAGAGGCGGATGCTGGGCTTGTCATACATGAAGGTCAGATAAGTTATGCCGACAGGGGACTTTTGAAATTTGTGGACCTTGGTCAGTGGTGGAAGGAAAAGACTGGATTAGCCTTACCCTTAGGTTGTAATGTAGTAAGAAAAGACCTGGGAGAGGAAACCATCAGAAAGATAGAGAGGCTTATGAGAAGGAGTGTAGAGTATGCTCTTTCTAATGTGGACAAAGCTTTGGAGTATGCCAGAGATTACGCAAGGGACATAAAGGAAAGCCAAGAGAAAGCTTTCAAGTTTGTTAGCATGTATGTAAATAGCAGGACGGTAGATTACGGAGAGGATGGAAGGCAGGCGGTTAGACTTTTGCTGAGTCTTGGCAGAGAAAGGGGCATAATAAATGTGGATATACCAAGTACCATCTTTTCTGATGAAGTATAATAAATAGCAGTCCCCGTAGCTCAGAAGGATAGAGCGCGAGATTCCTAATCTCGAGGTCGGCGGTTCGACTCCGCCCGGGGACGCTTTAAAGGATGGAGATAGTTATACTGGAGGGAAGCCTGCTGGATGTAGAGGCGGATGTTATAGTAAACCCTGCCAACTCCTTGGGGATTATGGGGGGTGGTGTGGCAGGTGTGATAAAAAAAGCGGGTGGCAGTATCATAGAAAAGGAAGCTATGCTCAAAGCTCCCATAAGCGTGGGTTCTGCCATCTTTACATCTGCGGGAAGGCTCAAGTTCAAAGGTGTGATTCACGCGCCCACTATGGAGGAGCCTGTTATGGAAACCACAGAAGAGAAAGTCAGAAAAGCGGTAAGAGCAGCTCTTGAGCTTGCAGACAACATGGGCTTTAAGAGCATAGCCATACCCGGAATGGGGACAGGAATAGGAAGACTCCCTAAGGGGGTTGCAGCAAAGGCTATGATGGG
The DNA here is from genome assembly GCF_000010785.1 of Hydrogenobacter thermophilus TK-6. GTDB lineage: Bacteria > Aquificota > Aquificia > Aquificales > Aquificaceae > Hydrogenobacter > Hydrogenobacter thermophilus. The sequence continues at coordinate 1,455,009 of NC_013799.1, forward strand.
CGAAATTGTGAACTTTATACCCATAAACCTTGAGAAGGTTGTGCTGGTGGACATAGATAGAGAGCTTGTAGAAAAGTGGAGAGAGCATGCCAGAAAGTAGCCTTCCTTCCGAAGAGAGATTTTTCTCCTTTGAGGATTCAGAAAAACTCAAGAACTCCTTTTTAGTAGCCTGTGAGGTGCTCAAAGATTACAGATTCGTCATACTTCCAACCGTAGAGAAGTACCAACCGGAGCTATACACTGACCAATACAAACCCTTTGTTATAGGAACCTGTCAGGATGGTAGCCTTTTGAACCTAAGAACCGATTGGACGGTAAGCCTTGCAAGGTTTTTATCCAGCATAAGGCATTTGGAGCTTCCAGTAAAAGTTTTTTACTGGGGCAATGTGTTTTCGCCGATGGGGGATACGGAAAAATTTCAGATGGGAATAGAGCATCTGGGCTTTAGCCATGTGAAAAGCGATGCACAGGTCATAGAAAAGCTTTGCGAGTACTTAAAGAAGTGTTCCGTTAATGACTTTGTGGTGAATTTAGGACATATGGGCATAGTAAATAGAATACTTGAAAAGTATCGGGAGCGAGAGAAAATAGTAAAAGCTCTCTTTGAGAAGAACTTTTCGGAGCTGGGAAAGTACCCTGAACTTGTTGACCTTCTTTACACACAAGGTGGTGGCGAAGTAATTGAAGAGTTTGTAAAAAGGCATCCCGAGTTTTCCAAGGAGTGTGAGGAGCTTCTTAAGGTATCTGAACATCTAAAAGATTTTTCCCTTACCTTTGATCTTTCTGAACTCAGACTCCAAAGCTATTACACGGGTATAGTGTTTGAGATATTTCATCCCAATTTGGGCTACCCCATAGCGGGGGGAGGAAGGTACGACAGGCTATACAGTATGTTTGGCAAGGACATACCAGCAGTAGGCGGTGCGGTCTACTTGGATAGGCTACTTGAACTCTAAGAGAGTCTCTCCTTTAACTCTTCTACCTTTGTGAGCTTTTCCCAAGAGAGGTCCTCTTTGCCAAAGTGTCCGTAGCAAGCGGTTTTTTTGTATATGGGTTTTCTAAGGTCAAGGAAATCTATGATCTTTTTGGGTCCTGTGGGAAAAACTTCAAGAAGGGCTGACTTTATTTTTTCCTTATCCACCTTCTCAGTTCCATAAGTTTCAATGTCAAAAGCTATAACTTCGCTTACTCCAAAGGCGTAAGCCATCTGAACCATACACCTACTGGCAAATCCGCAAGCCACTACATGCTTAGCCATCATCCTTGCCAGATAAGAAGCTGACCTGTCGGTTTTGGTGGGGTCCTTTCCGGAAAAGGCGCTTCCCCCTGAGTATGCCACATCTCCGTATGCATCCGATACTATCTTCCTTCCCGTCTGACCCACATCCGCAATAGGTCCTCCCATCACAAACCTCCCAGAGGGGTTTATCATTATCCTTGTGGCTTCTGAGATGAGCTTTTGTGGTAGCGTCTTCTTTAACACCTCTTCGTGTATGAACTCTCTGAGTTTGTCCAAAGATACATCCGGGTCGTGCTGAACAAACACCACCAGGTCTTTTACAAAGAGGGGCTTTTCATCTTCGTAGAGGATTGTCAAAAGCACTTTACCGTCGGGTCTTAAAAAGGGCGCTCTCCCGCTCTTTCTCATCTCAGAGATGCTCTTAGAAAGAAGATGAGCAAGACTTATGGGCAAAGGCATGTAGTTTTCCGTTTCTCTGCAAGCGTATCCTATCACAGTTGCTGTATCTCCAGCACCTTCGGAGGATATTCCCAGAGCTATTTCTGGACTCTGCTCCTCTATGGAAGTTATGACGGCAGATGTATCTGCATCAAAACCGTACTCAGGTTTGTTGTATCCCACCTCCTTTATGGTGTTTCTGACCACACCGGGTATGTCCACATAGCTTTCTGTAGATACATGACCAGATACGAAAGTCATACCAGAAACGAGGAGTATCTCAAGGGAGACTCTGCTGTAGGGGTCCTTTCTGATAAACTCATCAAGAAGGGCATCAGCAATAAGGTCTGCCAGCTTATCTGGATGACCTTCCATAGGTGATTCAGCCATCTTTATGTATCTTTTCATAGCCACTATTATATTTCACTCAGGCTTTATAATGTCAGCTTTCACGTAGTCTCTCAGGGCATGAGGCACTATAACAGAACCATCTTCCCTCTGGTAGTTTTCAAGTATGGCTGCGAGCGTCCTGCCTATGGCAAGAGCCGATCCGTTTAGAGTATGCACATATATGTTTCTACCTTTTTGGTCCTTGTATCTTGTCCCCATCCTCCTTGCCTGAAATTCCTCGCAGTTGGAACAAGAAGAGACTTCCCTATATCTGCTTTGAGATGGAAACCACACCTCTATGTCATAAGTTTTTGCCGAGGAAAAGCCCATATCACCAGTGCATAAAAGCACTACCCTGTATGGAAGCTCCAGAGCTCTCAGGATATCCTCCGCATCTGAGGTGAGCCCTTCTAATTCTCTATAAGAATCTTCTGGCTTTACAATTTTGACAAGTTCCACCTTGTTAAATTGATGCTGACGGATGATGCCTCTTATGTCCTTGCCATAAGCTCCTGCTTCCCTTCTGTAGCAAGGGGTATAAGATGTGAGGTATATGGGAAGCTGATCCTCTCTTAGTATTTCATCTCTGAATAGATTAGTGAGGGGGACCTCAGCGGTGGGTATAAGGTAAAGCTCATCTCTTTCGCACCTGTAGAGTTCTTCCTCAAACTTAGGTAGCTGTCCGGTGCCTTCCAAGACCTGTGGCTTTACCAAGTGCGGTGGCATTATCTCCACATATCCTTTCTTGGCGTGCATATCCAGCATGAAGTTTATCAGAGCCCTCTCTAACTTGGCTCCCATGCCCTTAAGAACTGTGAAGCGACTGCCAGATAATTTGGCACCTCTTTCAAAGTCAAGTATGCCAAGCTTTTCTCCTATCTCCCAGTGAGGCTTTGGCTCAAACCCAAACTCCTTTGGAATCCCCCATCTTCTTACTTCCACATTATCTTTTTCGTCCTCCCCAACAGGGACACTAGTATGAGGCAAGTTAGGTATGCGTAGCATAAGATTCTTATGGTCCCTTTCCACAATAGAGAGCTTGTGCTCCAACTCTTCTATACGCTCTTTTAGCTTTTTCATCTGCACTTCAAGCGCTGTGGTATCCGCACCTTGTTTTTTCATACTGCCTATCTCTTTGCTTATGCGGTTTCTCTCGCTTCTTAGCCCTTCCAACTCTCTGATTATGCTTCTTCTCTCTTCATCAAGGATCAGCACATCATCAACAAGGGGTGGGTACTCTTCACCTCTTGTTTTTAGTCTTTCTTTCACCCAATCGGGCTTTTTCCTTATTAGTTCTATGTCCAGCATGGTTTTATAATTTTAATGCAATGAAACCTATGCAAACTCCTTTCCTTGCAGTAGATGGCATAGTAAGACTTTGGAAGGAGGAAAAATTTAGGGGGATAGTGCTCATAGAGAGGCTTTACCCGCCCTATGGCTTTGCACTGCCGGGCGGTTTTGTGGAGGTGAGCGAGACGGTAGAGCAGGCAGTAATCAGGGAAGTAAAGGAAGAGACGGGGCTAAATGCCACCATAAGAAAACTCTTGGGTGTGTATTCTAACCCTAAGAGGGACCCAAGATTTCATGTGGTTTCTGTGGTGTTCGTTCTTGATGCAGAGGGAGAACCTTCTGCGGGTGATGATGCCAAAAAGGTGCACATCTTTAGACTGGAAGATGTGCCATTTGATAAGCTCGTCTTTGATCATGCAAAGATACTTGCGGACTTTATAAAATCCTAATATTATTATATAATTACGGAGGAGAAAGCATGTTTCAGGTGCCAGAAGTGTCTTACGAGGAAGCCAAGAGAATGCTCGAAGAGGATAGCAATGTGATACTTCTTGATGTGAGAACTCCTCAAGAGCATGCACAGCTGAGGATCCCAAACTCTAAGCTCATACCTTTGGATGAGCTAAGGTATGCTTACAAAGACCTTCCCAAGGATAAAAAGTACATAGTTTATTGCAGAAGTGGGGAAAGGAGCGCCTTCGCCACATACTTTTTAAGACACATGGGATACGAAGCTTACAACTTGGCAGGAGGCATTCTAATCTGGCCCTACGAAAAAGTTTCGGGAATAGATTAATATCTTTCTTATGCTTTACCTTCTTTTATTTTTCCTTGCACTCTCTTCGTGCGGTATAAAAGCAAACCCTAAACCTCTGCCAGAACCGTCGGTGGAGATAAGAAGGATAGGAGAAAGGCTATATGTCAGGTCTTTGCAGGGTGATGTGCAGGTGGAGGGTTTTGAGAAATTAGACGGATGGTTTGTCAAAGAAAGTAGACACGCCTTGTGTTTTCAGGTAAGAAGGATAGGTGGCAAAAGTGCCAAATTTTGTGCAGGAAAGCCTGTAGAATCCAAACCCACAGTGAAGCTAAAGGAAGACACCCAGAGTGTTTTAGTAATAGCCTCAGGCTTTCCCTCCTACAGGCTTTATGCTCTGTCGGAAGGCAGGCTCAATCTTCCACAAGTGGCTCAGTTCAAGGAGGAGTATCGTATAAATAAAGATTACTTTGAGAGGTGTTATGCCCTGACGGGCAGAGTAGACATTAGAGAGAGCGAGCCTTACACCTTCTGCGTAAGAGCTAAAGAAGCTCCTCCCTTAAAAGATGTGGAAAGGCTTGAGTATCAGGTGGTAGAAGGGAAAATCTACCTCTTTTGGTCTTATACACCCGATGAACTTTTTAAGGAATTTGTAATTTACAGGAACGGGAAGCAGGTGGGAAGCACCTCCTCATACATTTACGAAGATACGCTGCCCGAGAAAGAGACTACTTACACAGTAAAAGTAAGGAATAAACTGAATCTTGAGAGTGGTGGAGTGAGTATAACTTACAGTCCATAGTAAGAGGCTATGGCGGCGGATATAGCTAAAGTAATGTCTTCTGGATTTTTCTGGTCTTCTATCTCAAAGTCATAGGTGGGTAGTTTTTCTTCAAGGAATCTTATGCCAAAGTGCCCGCTTATAAAGTCTTCGTCCCTGACTATCTCCCTGTGAAGTGGTATGTTGGTGGGAACACCTCTTATGATGAACTCATCTATGGCTCTCTTTGCCCTGGCTATAACCCTGTCCCAAGTGAGAGCCCATACGCTGAGCTTGGCTATCATAGAATCGTAATAAGGTGGGATGACAAAATCTTTGTAAACACCCGCATCCATCCTCACCCCCGGACCACCAGGAGAATAATAAGCCGTAATTTTGCCCGGTGCGGGTGCAAAGTTCCTCTTGGGGTCTTCCGCGTTTATCCTAAACTCAATAGCGTATCCCCTAAAGGTTATATCACTTTGAGTAAAGGGCAGAGCCTCCCCCGCTGCTACCCTGATCATCTGCTCCACTATGTCAACACCCGAGACCATCTCCGTTATGGTATGTTCCACCTGAAGCCTTGTGTTCATCTCTATAAAATAAAACTCCCCTTTCTTTATATCCACCAGAAATTCAAGCGTGCCTGCACTTTCGTATCCTACCTGCATCATGGCACGCACACTCAGTCCCAGCATCTTATTTCTCATCTCCTTTGGCAAAACTGGACAAGGTGTAACTTCAAGCACCTTCTGGTGTTTTCTCTGTATGGAACAGTCCCTTTCTCCCAAGTGGACCACATTTCCGTACTTGTCTCCAAGTATCTGTACCTCTATGTGCTTAGGATTTTCCAAGTACTTCTCTATAAATAAGTCTCCCTTCCCAAAGAAGGTCTCAGCCTCCCTGTAGCCAGATTCAAAAAGTTGTGGAAGTTCCTTCTCACTCTTTACTACCCTCATACCCCTGCCACCACCACCATAGGCGGACTTTAGTATTATGGGAAAGCCTATCTCTTTTGCATAGTGGAGTGCATCGGTAGGATCTTTGAGTGGCTCTTCAACCCCTGGGACGGTGGGAATACCCAGCTTCTTCATCATCTTCTTAGCTTTAACCTTATCTCCAAACATCTCTATATGTTCTGGTTTCGGACCTATAAAGGTTATACCTCTTTTTTGACAGAATCTTGCAAATTCGGCATTCTCAGCAAGAAAACCATAACCCGGATGCACCGCATCAGCACCAACCGACTTGGCAAGGTCCACGATCCTCACATAGTCCAGATAAGCCCATACAGGATCCCCAGGTATTAGATAAGACTCGTCAGCCTTTTTAACATACAAAGATCGTGCATCCGCCTCAGAGTATATGGCAACCGTCCTAATACCTAACTCCTTGCATGCCCTTATGATCCTGAGAGCTACCTCACCTCTGTTTGCTATCAAAATCTTCCTAAACATCATTAAATATTTTAGCTTCTGAAAAGAACCAATGGTGGAAGATCAGAATTGTTTGTCTTTTTAAAAATTAAGTATATATTTACTTAAAAACCCGATGGAGGAGAAAGATGGTGATAAAAAGGGCGGATCTGCCACAGGTAGCCAACTCCATTATGAATGCCCTTCATGAGGATGAGATAGAGATCATCAACGAGCTTTATGAGGCTTGTCAGAAAGGCAATATGGAGAGAATAGATGAGCTTATGGAGCTTTTGCTCTATGACATAGAAGAACACTTTTTAACGGAAGAGGAGCTTATGAGAGAAGCGGAGTTTTTTGCATATCCTATGCACAAGGCGGAACATGATGGCATGAGAAAGGAGGTAAAGGCTCTTATGGAGAGCTGGAAGAAAAACAGGGAAGCTCAAGAGATTTCCAACTTTATAAAGGACAGACTTGTCCCCTGGCTAATACTTCATATTGCCAGATGGGACTCTACCACTGCCATACATCTCGGTGATTGAGGTGTTTTATAATAAGTGTATGAATTTGGTAAGACTGCAGCTCATATATCCTGAGGAGAAGGTAAAAGAGCCTATCCTGTGCATGGTGTGTAAGAACTTTGATGTTAGCGTCAACATCAGAACCGCAAAGGTCACTAAAGATACAGGTATGCTCACAGTTGAGTTGGATGGGGAGGCTGAAGAGATAGAAAGAGCAATAAAGTTCATACAAGAGCAGGGAATTATGGTAGAGCCTCTGGAAGGACAGATATTTTCCGAATGAGGATATCACAGGTAGGAGAGTTTGGACTCATCCAGATACTAAAAGGCATCCTATCCTCACCAGTAATAGGCGATGATACCGCACCCGTGCATTTAAATGACAAAACCCTGCTTCTTACAACAGATAGCATGCTGGAAGACAGACACTTTAAAAGGTTCTATCCACCACAAGCCGTTGGCTGGAAAGCTATAAGTGTGAATGTGAGCGATGTGGTTGCCAGCGGTGGAAACCCTCTCTGGGTCCTCATATCCTTAGCCCTTCCTGACCTGGAAGTTTCCTATGTGGAATCCCTTTACGAAGGCATAAAGACTGCGTGCGACTTTTACAACTGTCATGTGGTGGGTGGAAATCTTACTAAGTCCGACAGGATAATGATAGATGTATTTATGATAGGCAAAGCGGAAAGGTTTGTATCAAGGTCTGGTGCAAAACCTGGAGATAAACTTTATGTGAGTGGCACTTTGGGAGACTCAAAGGCAGGGCTTGAGCTTCTGCTTATGGAGAGAAGACAATACGAAGAGTTTGAATTAAAACTCATAGAGAGACACACAAGACCTACCGCAAGGATAGATTACACAAGACACATAAGCAAGTATGCCAACGCCTGCATAGATATAAGCGACGGGCTATCTTCTGATGTGTGGCATATATCTCGCATGAGTAATGTGAAGATAAACATAAATAGCAAGGACATACCCATCTCTCAGGAGCTAAGACTCTTTTGCAATAAGCACGGCAAAGATCCCTTAGATTATGCTCTATCAGGAGGTGAAGACTATCAACTTCTCTTTACGCATCCAGAAGATAGGTATAACCCCTTTCTTGACATGAGGAGTATAGGAAGCGTTGAGGAAGGGTATGGAGTATACCTTGACGGGAGAGAGCTTTCACCTTCTGGCTTTGATCACTTTAAATTGGCTTAAAATTCTCTTATGGCTAAGCAAGATGGAAAGCACATTATAGCTATAAACAAAGAGGCAAGGGCAGAGTATGAACTGCTAGAAACTTACGAGGCGGGAATAGTGTTGGAGGGTTCTGAGGTAAAAGCCTTAAGGAGTAAGCAGACGGTCTCCTTTAAAGACAGCTTTGTGAGGATAGAAAACGGAGAAGCTTGGCTATACAACCTTTATATATCACCGTATAGATATGCCACCATAAAACCCCCCGACCCCACGAGGAAGAGAAAACTCTTACTTCACAAGAGGGAGATCCTAAGGCTCATGGGAAAGGTTCAAGAGAGAGGATACACCATTATACCACTCTCCCTTTACTTTAAAAACAACAGGGTAAAGGTGGAGATAGCCCTTGCCAGAGGCAAAAAGCTGCACGACAGAAGAGAGGAACTGAGGGAGAGGGATATGAGAAGGCAGTTGGAGAGGGAGATAAAAGAAGGCAAGCTAAAACTCTGACCTTAATCAATGCTGTGCATGCCCTTTGCAAAGTAAAATTAAGGGAGTAAAAACCCAAGGAGGCAAAAATGTGGAGAGTTGTATATACAGGTCAAAGACCCCATTACGAAAACATAGCTCTGGATAGGATCATGCTTGATTTAAAGGCTGAGGGAAAAATTCCCAACACCATAAGGTTTTTGCAGTTCAAGCCTGAATGTGTGCTTATAGGCTTTCACCAATCGGTGGAGGAAGAGGTGAGAGTTGATTATACTCAGAGAGAAGGCATACAGGTAGGTAGAAGGATAACAGGCGGGGGTGCTATATACTTTGACGAGACGCAGATAGGCTGGGAGGTGATAGCAGACATAAGAGATGTTGATGCTAAAAATTTTGAGGAGCTTACCGCTATGATATGCAGAGCTGTAGCAAAAGGTCTCAGAAAGCTGGGAATAAAGGCGGACTTTAGACCAAGAAATGATATAGAGGTAGAGGGGCGGAAGATATCAGGTACAGGGGGCGTGTTTGAGGGCAATGCCTTTTTGTATCAGGGTACCATACTTATGGACTTTAATGTGGAAAGGATGTTAAAGTCCCTTCAGATACCTGTTGAAAAACTGACTTCCAAGGGTATAAAGTCTGCGGAGGACAGAGTAGAGTGGGTAAAGAGGGTTTTAGGCTATTTACCACCAAAAGAGGAAGTTTTTGAAGCTCTGCTCAGAGGCATTTCTGAAGAGCTGGGCATAAACTATCAGTGGGGGAACCTCACTGAGGAGGAGCTTGAGCTTCTTGATAGCAAGAGAGATTACTATAAGAGCGACGAATGGATATATCATGTAAAGAGTGCAGTAAAAGACCAGGATACGCTTTTTGGCATACACAGATGCCCCGGTGGTACCTTCAGAGTGTCGGCAAAGATAGATACCAGAACTAAAGTTTTACAGCAGGTCATTATAAACGGCGACTTCTTTGTAAAGCCTCAGAGGATCATTTACGACCTGGAAGCCTATCTAAAGCACACACCCATTGATAATTTGGAAAGCAGAATAAGGGAGTTCTTCAAAGACAGGGATTGGGAAGGGCTAAACCTGAGCGCAGAAGACTTTGTTGACGCTATTCTATTCCCCCTTAGGAAAGCGGAGGGCTTACAGCTGGGTATTGAAAAAAAAAGGCTCAATAACATAATAGCCAGCATAGGGGGCGGGCTGATAGAGAACATTGAGAAAGCTAAGGTTATGCTCCTTCCTTACTGTGCCAAGCCAAGATGGTGCGATTACAGACATCTTGATGACTGCGGTGAGTGCGGGGGATGCACCGTTGGAGATGCTTACAGGCTTGCCTACCAGAAGGGCATGATACCCATAACCATAACCTCCTTTGAGCTTCTTCGGGACACACTCCTATGGTGTGCGCAAAACGGTTATACATATATAGGACACTGCTGTTATGAGTTTTATGAGAAGCGATACGAAATATTTGCAAAAGCATCTAAGGAAGGTGCAAAAGGTGTACTTTTGGACATAGTGGGAACCACATGCTACAGTTTGGGAGTGGAAGAGGAAGAGAGGGCTTATCATGGTGAGTTTACTGTTGAGTTGGACCTTATAAAGGAAGACATGCAGAGCATTATGTCCGCAAAACCGGATGTAGAAGCTCCAGACAAGAAAGAGGTCAAAAGAGACTTTGACTTTTCTCCTCACTTTTTGGACTTTAAACCCCCCTATTACAAAAAGCCAAAGGCTGCACCTACCCCTGAGGAGGACATGACAAGAACATCTATGCAAAAGGAAGTTTTTAAGGGAGAAGCTACCATAGGAGAGGAGGCTGTCTCTTTCAAGGAGGCGGTAAAACTTCTGGTAAAGTGGATAAAAGAGTCCAAAAACCCCACCCTGGTGATAGGTCCTTTGCTCTTCTGGGATTGGAAGGAAAAGGAGCTTTTGGAAAAGGGAGAGGTGCTAAGAAGGCTAATAGAAAAGGTGGGAAGGTTTAATGTAAAAGTCATGCCAGATTACAGACCCAAGCTCAAAAAGTACGACCCCACCGTAGAGATGGACCCACCCAATCCACACCACGCCGTCCTCTATGGGAAACACGACCTTACCCTTCTGGTGGGAGTGCATTGCTATAGGACTGACTTTGTGATAAGACTGCTCAAAAAACACACAGACACCAAGGTGGTAGCCCTTTGTGGACTCTATGGCCACCCTACAGCTGACCTTTCAACCAGCTTCACGGATGCGCAAAAACTTGAGGAAATTCTAAAAATGCTCTAATATGTAGCATAAAAAACTTCCTGCCAGAGGCAGCGTCAGGTTGTCATCCACCTTAAGAGGTAAAAGCTCTATCAGCGCACCAAAGAGCGACAGAATGATAGCTCTTCCCCACCCTAAAATAAAGTAAAGCACCAAAAAACTGCTTAAAAAGAAAGCCAAAAAGCCCTCCAAACTCTTGTCAAAGAGCTTGGTTCTTCCCAAGTGATAACCCACAAGGCTTGCAAAGGCATCACCTACTGCAAGAAGGATCACGCCAATGGTGGCACAGTCTCCACCAAACATCAAAAAGCTGAGCATTATACCCAAGTTCGCCCAGAGAGCCTGTATGGAAGGTTTTTCCAAATTTTTTTCCCTTTCCAGGTAAAGGATACATCTGTAAACTACACCTAAGGAGTCTTGTCCCACCTTTTTTACCACCAGGATGTTTAAAAAAATCACCACAAGAAAGGTAAAAAAAGTGAGGAAAGGTGGGAAGAGTTTTAGGGGTACTATCCACAGGCTTATAGCTATTAGGTGAAATAACTTCCTTCTTACCTCCAGACTCAGCATTTAACTACGCTGTCTGTTGAACCGTAAGGGTTAGGGACATAATCATCCGCATTGGGGTCGTTCTCCCACAGGCTACCATCTATGAGGTACTTGAATCTGTATTCTCTGCCTTTTTTTAACCTCTTTACTATCCAAAAGCTACCATCCTTTTTCCTCTTCATCATCTCGGGCATCCAGCCATTCCATTCTCCCACCAGCTGCACCTGCTTAGCTTTTTCAAATTGAGCGGTGAAAGTAACCACGCAAACTCCCTGTTTCTCAAGGTACGTTTTCTTAATCATAGCCTACCTGGTTACCTCAGCTGCACATTAGCGCACAGCTCAGGTGCCGAGCTATTTGTATTGCGCCACTTCAGGCTGGGGATAAACCCGGCAGGCGCTATTTCCCCAGCCATAGACCCTACCCCAGGTCGCAGAGTCTCACGCTCCCTTAAGGGAGTTCTCCCCACGTCCCCTGAAACCATTAAAGGCTTCAAGGGAGAGAGACACCTGGGAAGCCTCTCAGGGAAGAGTGCAGTTAGCCCCTTGTCCTTCGGGCGCCAACCACACCCCACTACCCTCAGCACTCGCCAGAGATTATACGGAGACCTTCTTAGGTTCTGCGCAGTGCCTGAGTTCCTTCCATCGGTTGACTCAGACACCGTCCCTGACTCACGCTGAGAGCTTTCTATCAACGGAAGGTAATTTTTCGGGACTCTCTCAGATAACCCCAATCCTCGTTGAGGAGCATACTTGAGTATTCCTATCACGCTCGTGTATGCAGGGTTTACCTCCTTGATTGCTATCCCGTATCTTCTGGCAAGGCTAATAATCCTTTCCTTGAGCTTCTTGTAGCTGAAGCTGTGTCTTATCCTCCTTAATTTCCTTCCTGAGTAGTCTCCTTTGTGTCCTTTGTCCTTTATCTTGAGAGACTTTAGCTCGTTTCTTGTCTTTCCTTCAAGTAGTCTTTTGTATGCAAACCTCATGCAGGAAGACCATCTTCTCATAAGGTCGTCAAGTATCTTTCTCTCTTCTCCCTTGACCTTAAGCCTTGCCTGAATTGTCGTCTTAGCTGTCTTCATCTCAGCCGCACCTGTAATATCCATTATTGTGCACTATTTCTTAACTGTTGTGAACCTCCTTTAAGATTATTGTAGTAAAATCTTTCACATGGAAGACATAAAAAAGCTGGTTTCAAAGTATGTAAAAGCCTCTTTTGATTACGAGCTTTACCTGGAGATTACCAACAGGCAGCTTATAGAGGTTTCTGATGAAAAACTTGAAAACTTGGTAAAGGCTAAGGAAGCTGGCTTGGGTGTGAGAGTTTTGAAAGAAAACAGGATGGGATTTGCCTACACCACCGACCTAAAAGAAGATGCCATAAAGGACTGCGTGGAGAGAGCCATGGAAATATGCGAGCTTACTCCTCCAGATGAGGGCTTTTCCTTTAACTGTCAGAAACCTGAGGAGGGTCCTCCCTGTCTATACGATGATGAGGGTGTGTCTGTCCCGACAGAGGACAAAGTAGAGCTGGTGATATCCATAGAAAAGAATGCAAAGAGCTTAGATAACAGAATAAAGGGTGTAAGAAAGGTCAGTCTGAGCGAAAAGCACTTAGAGACATACTGTTATAACTCGTGCGGACTTGAATACTACTGTAAAAGCACTTTCTACAGATCACTCATCTCAGCTCTTGCAGAAGAGAAAGGTGATGCATCCATATCCTACGACTACAGAGCTTCAAGAAGATTAAAAGAGCTGGACTTGGATGGCATGGTAAAGGATGTAGTTTTCAAGGCTACATCCCTGCTCCATCCTGAATCCTACGAGACAAAGGTGGTGCCTGTTATACTCTTTCGTGATGTGTCTGCCTCACTGCTTGAAGCCTTTGGTAGCATATTTTTGGGTGAGGCTCTTTTAAAAGATAGAACGCCTCTTAAGGGTAAGGTAGGAGAAAGTGTGTGTTCGGATGAGATTAGCATAATTGACGATGGCACGCTAAGCGGTGGCTATATGAGCTTTCCCTTTGATGCGGAGGGGATAAAAACCAAAAGAAATGTCTTGGTGGATAGAGGAGTTTTAAGGGGCTTCCTTCACAGCCTTTACACAGCAAAGAAGCTAAAGACTGAGCCAACAGGGAACTCTCTTAGGGAGAGTTTCAAAAGTCTGCCTGCATGTGGCATAACTAATCTGTACATAGATAAAAAAGATGCAAAGCTGGAGGACCTCATAGGGTCTTATGAGGAAGTCTTTTTGGTGCTTGACCTGATGGGACTCCACACCGTTGATCCAGTGTCTGGGGACTTTTCCTTAGGTGCATCTGGTATAATTTATAAAAGAGGGCAAAAGGAGAAGAGCGTGAGGGGAGTTACCATAAGTGGTAATGTGCTTGAACTTTGGAAGAGCGTGGTAAAAGTGGGGGGCGATCTTACCTTCTATGGGAATGTAGGTTCTCCCTCTTTACTGATTGAGAAATTAACGGTGGGTGGGTGATCATGAAAAGACTTTTAGGACTTGCTTTCTGTCTGCTGGGTGTTTTTCTCATGCTTTTTGGAAGCCTGACCTCCTTTGAACTTTACGCAAAAGAAAGGCAGAGAAAAATAAACATAAATATGGCAGGTTTCATATTAGATGTTTACAATGGAGCGCCTTCTTCAAAAATTCTTTATCCTGAGTACTCCACCGTAATACTAAAGACCCAGGATGGGAAAGTAATAACTACGGAAAACTTGTTGAAGGTTTTTGACGAAAGCATGTACTCTTCGGACCTTTACAAAGACAAGAGAGGTAATGAAATTTATGTGTATGTGAAAAAACCTACCTTGGGTGAATATCTGTACTTCTTTTTAGAGAATCCTCTATCTTTTGGTGTGCTCGTTTCCGGTGCTTTGATGCTTTTTGTGGGGCTTTTCCTCCTCTTCACTGCAGAAGTCAAGGCGGTAACGAGTAGGAAGGAGATAGATGATGGTTTTATAAATGGTCTTAAGGCTCTCAGATTAACGCTCTCCACCAGCAGGATCATACCGGAGGAAAGTCTTAACCAAGCCAAAAGGATACTTGATGATATACTAAAAAAGTATGGGGGTAAGGTATGAAAGTACTCGTTGTGTCCTTTGATAAAAGCTTGATAAAGGGTATAAAGGAAGCCTTGAAGGATTACGAGATCATAGATGTAAAGAACGGAGAGGAGGCTATAAATACTGTATCCACTTATGTAGATGCTATAGTGTACGATGCCATATCCGGCTCCATATCGGAGGAAGACATAAATAACATGTACCAGAAGAGGTTTAAGGATGCCAAATACATAGTGCTGGTGGATGAGCTATTCCCCGTTGATATGAACAATATAATAGTAAAAAAGAAGGTGAAACTGCCCAGGGAGGAGGCCCTTAGCAGGATAAAAGAGGCGCTTTTGGAAGAGCCCAAGGAAGAGGAACTGCCTACCGCTCTTCCAGAGATAGAATTGGTATCTCCTCCTTTACCGCAAATAGAAACAGGCTATACAGAAACCCCACCTTATGAAGAGGGGAGAAGAAAGGTGCTTGTAGTTTCCTTTGATAGCACCTTGACGGATACCATAAAGGCGACGCTCGGTACGGATTATGACATTACAAGCGTTAAGAATGTAAAGGAAGCTATGGAGAAGGCAAGAGAGGCTGATGTGATCATATTTGACACTATTTCTGGTGTTATAGCACAAAAGGCTCTCATGGAGATGTCTCAGAGTGAAGAACTTTCCCAAAAGCAATACATCCTTCTCATAGATGAGCTTTTCACCATAGATGTGGACAGCATACCTCTTCCTTACAAGTATTCCTTCTCAAGGGAAGCACAGCTTGGAAGAGCCATAGAGAAGGCAAGAGAGCTTTTGAAAGCCCCTCCTCCCATTGAGGCAAAACCGGCAGTGGAAGAAAGCCCACCTCCCCCTCAAGAGGTTTCCGAGGAAGTGCTGGGTCTTTTGGATGAGCTTTTCAAAGAGCAGAAAGAAGAAATTCCTCTGGAACCTACATTTGAAAAGGCGGAAGAAACTCCCCCCAAGTCAGAAAAACCCCTTTTAGAACCTACTGCTATTGACCTGAGCCATCTTGAAAAAACTCTGAAGGAGCATATAAAGGAGGTCCTCTCACAGAAAGTTTTAGAAGAAGCCTTTAAAGATGCACTGCAAGAGCTATCTATGGTATCCTCCCTTGAGAAGGTCCTAAAGGAAGAGATAAACAGGCAGCTCTCACTCATAGATGTAGCTTCTATAATAAGGGAAGAGGCTTCCAAAGCGCTCAGGGAGAGGCTAAAAGAACTTATTACTTGACAAAGAGCATCTCGCTTTTGTACCATCCCCAAACGGTAGGGAAGAAGTTGCCAAACTTGGGATATACAGCAAGCATGCTTTTGGGCGTAGCTATAAATATCATGGGTTGCTCTTGAGTTATTATAAGAAAGGCTCTTTTGTATATTTCCACTCTTTTTTCCGGATTTAGCTCTCTTGCTCCCTCGTCAAAAAGTTCATCCACTTGCCTCTCCCAAGGAGTTTGAGGTGTTTCCTGCCTTGGGTTCCACATGTGCAATGTTCCAGAGGAGTGCCAGACATTCCTGCCAAAGTAGGGGTCTAAGCTGCCTGTAAGCCCTATTATAACCGCCTCCCAATCGTAAGGTGGTGAGCTTATCTTTGAAACTAAGGTGTTAAAATCTATGGGTCTGAATATAACCTTCACACCTATCTTCTCCAGGTCTTCCTTTATTATGTTCCCTATGGTTTCCCTCTCTTTGTTGCCTGCGTTGGTAAGAAGTACTATCTCAAGCTTGTGTCCATCAGGGTCTTCCAACACTCCGTCACCATCCCTGTCTTTGAACCCAATACTTTCAAGCATCTTTCTGGCGAGTTTAAGGTCATACTTGTACTTGGGGTAGTAGTTCTCATCGTAATATGGTCTGTTGGCGGGTGTGATGGGTGTGTAAAGGGGCTGGGCAAGCCCGTTATACACAAGATAGCATATACCTTCCCTGTCTATGGCATGAGATATAGCTTCTCTGAAGGTCTTATTTTGAAACCACCTGAGTTTATACTCAGGTATCTTGGCTCTTGGGTTCTGGTTAAAAACAAGAAAGGTGGTAGAAGGTGTAGGACCAAGGTCGTAAAGCTGGACAGACCTTATCCTTGACATAAACAGCAGATCTTGGGGTCTCACACCTATGTAATCAGCATCCTTTTTGGAGAATCTTAAAAGAGCTGTGTCTGGGTCTTGCACTATGATGCCTGTTAGCCTCTTTATGTAAGGTAGTTTATTTCCGTAAGGATCTCTCTCATAATAGTATGGATTTGCTTGGTACTCAACAAACTGTCCCTTTACATACCTCTTTATCACATAAGGTCCAGTCCCCACTATCTCCTTAGGGTCTGTGTCCACATTCCAAGCTGTGGAGAAATTTCCTTCTTTTACATACCTTTCCAGCTTGTGCTTGGGAAGTATGGAAGCGCTCAAGGTCTGGAGAAAGGGTGCGAAAGGCTCGGGCAGATTAAATTCTACCGTGTACCTGTCTATTTTTTTTACGAATTCTTGCGCATCCTTCTGACTCTTTATAATCCCTCTGAGTATGTCTCCTGTAGAGTTGGGAATGTCCTTATTAAGATAGAGATCTCTGTATGTGAAGACCACATCGTCGGCGGTAAAGTCGGTGCCATCGCTCCACTTTACATCCTTTCTAAGATGGAACACATAGCGTCTCCCTCCATCTTGCTCCTCCCAGCTTTGGGCAAGATCTGGTACCACCTGCATAGTTTTGAGGTCCGTCTTGGTAAGTCCAGTAAACAGATAGTTTAAAACTGCTGTGGAGGTGGTCTCCTGCGCCACAACCGGGTTTAAGGTTTTGGGGTCACCATTTAATATAAAGTGCATGCTCCCTCCTTCTTTGCCTTTTGAAGGAACAAACTCGGAAGGAGAGAGTTTAATAAAGCTCACATTTTCTGAAGAAGGTGAGGAGGAGAGATAGAAGGGTAAAAATGCCAAAAGTACAAAGACTATAGCTAAAAAAGTGCCCCTCATGCTTTTGCGTACCTCTTATAGACTTCCTTGCCCTTTTGGTAAGCCCAACTTATGGTGCTTAGTACCTGCTCAATGTTTTCCGGGTCTGGCAAACTTAGCATGCTGAGCACATCCTCCACCACATTCACTATGTCCAAAAATCCTATTCTACCCTCCAAGAACATCTCAACTGCAGCCTCATCTGCACCAAGAAGCGCTGGAATATAGGCACCTCCCATCTCAGCCACCCACCTGCAAAGGTAAAGAGACCTGAACTTATTTGTATCCACCTTCTCAAAGCTCATAGGTGAAAGCGCCAGAAGGCTCTTTCTTTCAAATGGATATGTTTTTCTCTCTGGGTAAAATAATGCGTGCATGATGGGAATTTTCATGTCCGTCTGTGAAACATGAAAGAGAAAACTTCCGTCTTTTAGTTCCACTATGCCATGAACGACGCTTTGAGGATGCACTACCACTTCAATACTATCAACGGAAAGGTCAAAGAGGTTTATAGCTTCTATCATCTCCATACCCTTGTTCATCAAAGTTGCGGAGTCAACGGTGATTTTGGCTCCCATCTTCCAACGGGGGTGATTTAGAGCTTCTTCAACGCTGACATTTTTAAGCTCTTCCAATGGTCTATCTTTAAAGGGTCCACCTGAAGCTGTAAGGTAAACCCTCTTTATATCCTCTCTATCCACCAAGGACAGCAGCTGAAAAAGGGCATTGTGCTCACTATCCACAGGCACGATCATATCTCTTTTTTCTTTTACCAGATGCCCAAGGCATATGATAGACTCTTTATTGGAAGCCAGAAGTTTTTTATTTTTGGCAAGAGCATGATATGTGGGTAGGATGCCGTCAATTCCGGATATGGCATTCATCAGATATTCTGAACTTTCTATAACCTCAAAAAGTCCCTCATCTCCTCGTAGGTAAGTTGTCCCTTCTGGAAGGCTGCTTAGCCATTCTTTTGATGGCTCTTTATAAGATACCACATACTGAGGCTTGAACTCTATAGCTTGCTTGAGGAGTTTTTCAGAAGCGTTTTTGGCTACAAGCCCCACCATGTAAAACTCCTCTCTGTAAGCTCTTATAACTTCAAGAGTCTGACTTCCAACGGAACCTGTAGAGCCAAGGACACTCAACCTTCTCATAAAACACCTGCTCTTAGTATATCGTGCATGTGTATTATACCTTCTGGTCTTCCTTCATCATCTATAACTATAAGCACTGTTATCTTGTGCTCCTCCATCTTCTTGAGAGCCTCTGCTGCAAGCTCGTCGGATTTAACCGTTTTCGGGTTTTTAGTCATCACATCCTTTGCAGTGCTTGTGTTGAAATTGCCACCTCTTCTTACAAACCTTCTGAGGTCTCCATCCGTTATTATTCCCACCAGCTTTCCTCCTTTGTCAATTACAGCGGTTGCACCAAAGCCCTTACTGGTCATCTCTATAATCACATCAGGCATGGGAGTATCCTCGTATACTATAGGCACTTCCTCTCCCGTGTGATAAAGCTCTCTAACCACTCTTAGCTTTCTTCCAAGACTCCCGGCAGGATGCCGAAGAGCAAAATCTTCCTTTGTAAAACCTCTCAGTTCAAGCAGCACCATAGCAATGGCATCACCTAATACTAAAGATGCGGTGGAGGAGCTTGTTGGTGCAAGCTCAAGGGGACAGGCTTCTTTCTTTACATTCAAAAATAGGTGTACATCTGCGTATCTGGCAAGTGTAGAGTCCTCCCTGTTGGTTATAGCTATTATGGGAACCTTCAGGAGTTTCACATAAGGTATGAGTGATACCACTTCGGGAGATTCCCCACTGTTAGATACAGCCAGAAGCACATCCTTATGGTCTATGACACCCAGATCACCGTGCAGCGCCTCCGATGGATGCAAAAAGTGGGCAGGAGTGCCTGTGCTTGAGAGCGTAGATGCTATTTTTTGTGCTATATGACCAGACTTTCCTACACCCGTTGTAATGACTTTACCCTCACACGAGAGAATAATTTCAACAGCTCTTGCCAGGTTATCGTCAATGCAGTCCCTTAACCTTAAAAGTTCCCCTATCTCTATGTCAAAGACTCTTCTTGCCTTTTTTAGGATCTCCTCCTTCATGAGCTTTTATAATTTTCTATCCCTTTCCTTATCTCCTCTATAGCAAACTGCACACCTTTGAAACTTTCCACTTTGACCCATTTGCCAGGTTCTAACTCTTTGTAGTGTTCAAAAAAGTGCTTTATCCTGTCCAGTAGCACCTTGGGAAGGTCATCCACCGATTTTATGTTATCATAAGTGGGGTCTACTTTTGAGTGAGGCACCGCAATGAGTTTTGTGTCTGTGCCTTCCTCATCCCTCATCTCAAGCCCACCTATGGGTCTGCACCTTATAACACTGCCGGGAAATACAGGATACCTTGATATGACCAGCACATCCACAGGGTCTCCGTCATCCGCCAGAGTTTGAGGTATAAAGCCGTAGTTAAAGGGGTAGTGCATGGAGGTAAAGAGAAATCTGTCCACAAAAATAGCTCCACTCTCTTTATCCAGTTCGTACTTAATAGAGCTGTCTTGTGGTATTTCAATCACCACATAAATGTCCTCGGGAGGGTTTTTGCCGGGGGGTATGTTTTTTATGCTCATACTGTGTCACCTCCTGATAAAAATTTTAGCAGAAGTTGATAAAATAACTCTTATGAGCGGGTATGAAATTTTAAACTATCTTAGTCTTTTGACTATAGGGATCAGCGGACTTTCCATCCTTGCCGGACTTTTCTTCATAAAAAAAGGCAGAAGGGAGCTTCACAAAAAGTCTATGATAAACGCTTCCGTATTTGCCTTGATATTTGTAGCCCTGTACGTAATAAAAAACCTCCTCTTCCCAGCTTCCAAATACGAGGGTCCATACAGAGGTCTCTTCCTTTTTGTGCTTTGGTCTCATACCGCACTTGCCATCATCAACTTTCCCCTTGCGGTGATCACCTTAAGATACGCTCTAAAAGGAACTTTTGACAGGCACAGGAAAATAGCACCCATCACTGCAGGCGTTTGGCTTTATGTAGCTTTTACAGGCTGGCTCATATACTTCTTTATGCAGTGGTTAAACCGTTGAGCTACACTCTGAGCAAACTCCAAAAATCTCAAGGCGGTGGTTTATGGGCGTGAACCTGTACTCTTCGCACACCCTGTCCTGAAGCTCCTCTATCTCTTCTCTGGAAAACTCTATTATTTTTCCACACTTTACACATATGAGGTGCTCGTGATGAGGCCTTCCAGCCACAAATTCGTATATAGTCCTGTTGCCCAGCTTTATAACTTCCCTTATAGCTCCAAAGTCCTGAAGTAGCCTTATCGTTCTGTATATGGTGGACCTTGATGCTGTGCCTCTGTCCTGGCTTGTTATCCACATAACAAGGTCCTCTATCTCAAAGTGTGTCCCGTAGGATGCTATCTTATCCACAAGGTCCAGCCTGCTTTTGGTTATCTTGTAGCCTTTTTGCTTGAGAAACTGCTCAAACTGCTTTTTAAGCTCGCTCAGCTCCATACCATTAATATAGACCAAATGAATTTCATTTGCAATAAGAAAATGACAGCTTCATCTTAAACAGCTCAAGAAGACTCCTTATTATGTCCGACATGCTATAATTAACCCTGATGAGCCAAACCCAGAGTGGTGTCATGACAAAGTCTGAGGCGAAGTTTTGGGAGGTGCTGGAAAATCTCTATGCGGGAGCCGAGCCAGAAGGCAAGAGTGGGTACATAAATCTCATAAAGCAAAAGCGAGAATACTTTAGAGAGTTTGTAAAGCCAGAGCTTGAAGAGTATGTGCAAGAGAGAACAAAAGACTTCCCACAAGAGTTTAGAGAGGAGCTATACCACAAGCTTTATACCTTCTTTGAACCATACTTTTCTGACACCGGCAGTATATTCTTCGTCAAAAGCTACATCTACTACAAGCAGTATGAGAGAGTTTACACAGAGGAAGATGTAAAGCTCTTCTGGAAGACAAAAGACCTGTACTACCTCAAGTCAGACCTTCTCATAAGGTCCATGGAAGTGAGGTTTGAAGAAGAGGGAATTACCTTCTACTTTGACGCGAGTCAGTTGGAACACAAAAAGAACAACGAAAAGAAAAAGCTCATCTACAGTTTTGAAAAGATAGACGAAAAAGGCAGGATAGTGCTAAAGGTAGAATACTCAGAAAAAGGGAGAGAAACCAGAGAAGATGAAATAATCAAAGACATTAAAAAGAAACTCAAGGAAGAAGGCAAAACGCAGTTAGCTAAAGACTTCAAGGAAGAGCATCTGGACAAAGCCATAAATACCTTTGAAAAACAGACAAAGGTGGACTACTTTATACACAAAAATCCGGAGCAGTTTTTAAAAGAGCAGTTTAACCTCTGGCTCTCTCAGTACTTTATGGCACATGAGGAGGTAAACCTGAGTCCTGAAAGAGTAAACCAACTTCTGGCAATAAAGGATGTAGCCTACAGAGTGATAGAGGTTATAGCGAGGTTTGAGGAAGAGCTAAAGAGACTGTGGGAAAAACCAAGACTTGTATTTAACTCCAACTATGTGATAAGCCTGGATAGGATAGCAAAGAAGGAGGGGGGACTTGAGGTAATAAAGAAGATACTCAGTTATCCCGCTCTGGAGGAGCAGGTAAGGGAGTGGAAAGAGCTGGGAATGGTAGAAGAGGACTTTAACCCTAAGGACATACTACTTATAGGAACACTAAACCCAAAATGGCAGTTTTTACCCATAGACACCAAATACTTTAAGGACTTAGAAGAGGAAATTATAAGCCTTTTTGACCTTGACGAGGAGCTGGACGGGCTTCTTATAAAGAGCGAAAACTGGCAGGCTCTTAACAGCATACTTCCGAGGTTTAAGGAGAAGGTGCAAACCATTTACATAGACCCACCATTTAACAAGGAGCAAGATGCGGACTACTTTTACGAGGTGGATTACAAGGATGCCACATGGGCTACTATGCTGGAAAACAGGGTAAGATTGGGAAGGGAGCTACTCAGGGACACAGGGAGTATTTTTGTAAGATGTGATTATAACGGAAACTGGATTGTTAGACCTTTGATGGATGAGATTTTTGGAAAGGAGAATTTTAGGAATGAGATTATTGTTAATAGAACAAAAAAAATTTTTACAGGTGTTAAAGGATACAATGTAGCAACAGATGATTTGTTTTTTTATTCAAAGAGCCAAGGTTTTTGTTTTAATCCTCAATATAAACGGCGTGAAAAAGCACAAAAATGGTTAAATATGCATTCTCCTGGAGAAAGGAGACCTCCAGAAAGAATTATATTTGGTAGGTTGTTTTATCCTCCGAAAGGAAGACATTGGACATTTACTCAGGAGACTATTAACAAAATGATCAAAGAAGGAAGAATAAGAATTAATGAGGAAGTGGAATATATAGATATAAAAGGAAATAAAGTTAAAGGGATGCCTCAGTATTTAACTGGTGAAGACGAATTATTAGATTCTAACTGGACTGATATCCCTGGATACTCTCAAAATCAAGGTTTCCCTACCGAAAACTCCGAAATCCTCTTAAAGCGCGTCATAGAATCCACTTCCAACGAAGGCGATTTGGTTATGGACTTCTTTTTAGGATCTGGCACAACAACAGCAGTAGCACATAAACTCAAAAGAAAATGGATTGGTGTTGAGATGGGAGAGCATTTTTACACAGTGGTTTTGCCAAGGATGAAGAAGGTTTTGTTTTACGATAAGTCTGGCATTAGCAAAGAAAAAGATGTTAAGGAAAAGTACAACGAAAAATCAGCAGGTGGGTTTTTCAAATATTACGAGCTTGAGCAGTTTGAAGACCTGCTAAGAAATGTAGAATACTCTGAGAAATCTGGAAAGGAGTTTTATGAGGAGTTTCTTAAAAACTTCAAGGACTATAAGTTTTCTCAAGTGGACCCATTTCTCTTTGACAAGAGACTTGCTAAGGCTGTTAGAGTAGATGGAGATGATATTACGGTAAACTTTGAAGAACTTTATCCAGACAAAAAGGTGGACATCACGGAAAGCATAGTAAACACGCTTGGCATTAGCTACAAAGAAGCGAAAAACATAACTAAAGAAAAGTTGATGGAGTTTTACAGGAGGGTTTTACTGTGCCTGTAGCCCAAAACGAGCAGGTAGTTATCAAGCCTGTCTTACTTGACTATGTAGAGGGTCTGTCAGAGGGGTGGGGTATTAAAGTAAGCGAGGACTTTTCTGAGGAGAAAAAGCTTTTTGCTTATCAGGTACAGGCTCTTGAGAACGCTCTTAAGGCTCTTTACAGTTTTTACGAAAAATACAAAGGAGACAAAGAGGAGTTTGCGAGGATATACACAGAGTATTACGAGCTTCTCTCTCCAAAGGTTAAAAAGCAAGAACTCCTTGGCTTACTTTCTGAGTTTTACCAGCTTGACGAAAATACTCTGCCGTTTAAAGAGCTTTGCAACCGCATGTCCTTTTGGATGGCTACAGGCTCTGGTAAGACTCTGGTTATAGTCAAGCTAATAGACCTTCTTTTTGACTTGCAGAAGATGCAATTAATTCCACCAAAACCCGTGCTTTTTTTAACCGCAAGGCAAGACTTAGTGGATGCTTTTCGCAGGTATCTTGAAGAATTCAACAAAAGCAACCCAGGAAAGCAAATATCTCCTGTAAACCTCAAAGACTACCAAAAATCGCAGAAAAGTTTATTTAGAGAGGAAGCCAAAGTCTTTTTCTACAGGATGGACCTTATATCCGACGAAAAAGGAAAGGAGACCTTAGATTTTAGAACCTTCTTAGACAGAGACAGAGAAGGAAACCTGTTAGGAAACTGGTATGTTATCCTGGATGAGGCTCACAAAGGGGATAAGGAGGAGAGCAAAAGACAGTTTTTGGCAAGTGTGCTTTCCAAAGATGGGTTTTTGTTTAACTTCTCCGCTACCTTCACAGACCCTATAGATATAGCTACAACGGTTTATAACCTAAACCTTTCAGAGTTTATAAACAAAGGCTACGGAAAGCAGATTTACCTTTCTTACTCTGAAGTGGAGGGTTTTGAGAAGAAAGAAGAAGAAAGAGATTTTTCCAGAGAGGAAAAGAAGAAGGTAATCCTTAAAACTCTTATCCTGCTTGCAGGACTTAAAAAAGCCAAGAGGAAACTTCCAGACCTTTATCACAATCCCTTGACTATATACCTTGTCAATTCCGTAAATGTTGAAGAGTCCGACCTTAAGCTTCTATTTGAAGAACTCCTAAACTTTGCCCGCTTCATAGAAAGAGGTCTTTATGAAAAGGCAAAGGAAGAGCTCATTAATGAGTTTGGAAGCTCTTTTTACATTCTGGGAGATGGAAAGCTTGAATTTATGAAAGAGATTGTCAGAGATGTAGAGGTACAGGATATTTACAGGGAAGTTTATAACGCAAGCTCGGGAGGGACTATTGAGTATCAGTATTATAAGGAAAACACCCAGGAGGTTGCCCTAAAGCACACTGGTGCAAATGTACCTTTTGCCCTGATAAAGATAGGCTCAATAGAAAAGATAAAGAAAAACCTTCTGTGGGAGTATCAGGAGACAGTCCTCTACGAAGACCCAAAGTACTTTGAAAGACTCAATGAGCCTGACAGTCCTGTAAACCTTCTTATCGGTTCAAGAGCTTTTTACGAAGGCTGGGATAGTCCAAGACCCAATCTCATAGTGTTTATAAATCTTGGAACTCAGGCTGATGCAAAGAAATTTGTCCTTCAGGCTACAGGCAGAGGAGTGAGGATAGAGCCAGTCAAAAACCAGAGGCAAAGGCTAAAGTGGGTTTCTGAAAACCTTTCGGAGCTAAGAGACAAGATAGACAAACCTGAAGTCAAGGCTCTGGAAACTCTCTTTGTTTTTGCCACAAGCAGGAAGGCGGTGGAAACCATACTAAGCGAGCTGACCAAACTCAAAGAAGTTGCTGATTATAGTCAGGTGGAGCTTTACAAAAATCCCGAAGTGGAAAAACACCTTTTACTCATTCCCAAGTATAAAATAAAAGGCAAGAGCGTTTTTGAACTTGAGAGTCCTCCTAAGTTTAAACTAAGCGATGAAAATTACAAGCTTTTAAAGTTGTATCTTGACCTTATGCCCAAAGAGAGGTTTACGCTTGAGAGAAACTCAGACCTTGAAAAACTCAGAAAGATTGTTCAAAACAGTGGAAAATACTTGTTTATTGATGATGAATACCACTACAGGAACTTTGAAAAGCTTTTAAAGGCTCTTCTTAACTACTCAAAGGCTCAGGTGCAGGATATTGACGAAAGCGAACCCTTTATACCTCTTCCAGATGACGCTATAGTGCATTTTAAGGAGATTATGGTTAAGAAGGAACTGGTGGAAAAGTTTAAAAGGTTAGCGGAGGAGGTTTTTAACGCTAAGAAAATGAGCGAAGAGGAAGAGATCAGTAAAAAGTTAAAGGGTGTAGATAAGGAACTTGCAGAAGAGTTTAAAAGGTTAGCGGAGAAAGCCTTTGAGACTGAGAGAATAAAAGAAATTGATGGCATTACCCTTGAGAAGATCCTCAGTCATTACTACATACCCATGGTTTACACTAAGAATGCTCAGGACCTTGTAAAGCATGTTATAAGCGTAGAGAGCGAAGTGGACTTTATTCAAGCTCTAAAGGGAAAGATAGATAAGCTTGATAAAATTTGTGAGCATTGGTTTTTTAGCAAGCTGGATGAGCAAAAGGATAAAATATACATACCTTACATGGACAAAGAAGGAAGGCAAGCCAGATTTATACCAGACTTTATCTTTTGGCTCAAGCTAAAGAAAAACAAGTATGTAATCTACTTTATAGACCCTAAGGGCAGTGCACACACGGACTACGAGAGAAAGGTGGATGGCTACGAGAGGATATTTGTAGAAAATGGGAAACCAAAGGAGTTTGAGCATAAAGGCTTGAAGGTGGAGGTAAGGCTAAAGCTCTTTAATAAAGACTATAGCGGAGGAGAAAAGTATAAAGATTACTGGGTAAATTCCCAAGCTCTTTTTGAGGATTTGGTCGTATAATTCATAATGTATGAAGATTCTTATCTTTCTGCTGGAGGTTCTTATGGTAAGCTTAGCTTTGGCACAGGAGCTATACACTTACAAGCTACCCAACGGTGCCCACCTTATAGTAAAGAGAAGAGACGATACACAAGCTGTGGCTCTTCAGGTTTGGTTTAAGGTGGGCTCCATATACGAAAATTACCAGGAGAAGGGTATGGCACACTTTCTTGAACATATGCTCTTTAATGGTTCTGAAAAGTATCCTTACGGTGAGATAGATAAAAGAGTGGAAAGCATGGGAGGCAATATAAACGCCGGCACTTCCAAAGATTACACTTTTTACCACATAGAGATAGCAAAGCCTTATTGGAAAGAGGCTCTGGAGCTTCTGTATGAGCTTACCCAAAAACCCCTCCTTTTGGAAAGCATGGTAGAAAAGGAAAAACCTATAGTCATAGAGGAGCTAAAGAGAGGCAAGGACAATCCTACAACGCTTCTGTGGGAGGAGTTTGAAAAACTCTCTTACAAAGTCTCTCCTTACAGATTTCCCATAATAGGCTACGAAGAAACCATAAAAAGCTTCACAAGAGAGTCTTTGCTAAAGTTTTACAGAAACTTCTATCAGCCCAAAAACATGTACATAGTGATAGTGGGCGATGTAAACCCCCAAGATGTAAAGGAGGAGGTTTTAAGAACCTTTGGTAAGGAAGAAGGAAGGACTGTTGAGAGGCCACAGATACCAAAAGAACCAGAACAGATAGGACCAAGGTTTAAGGAGATCAAAGACAGCAGGCTTGAAAAGGCTTACTGGATAATAGGTTGGAGGTCTCCGGCGGTTGGTTCAAAGGAATACTACGCTTTGGTGGTGCTGGATCAGGTGCTGGGTGGAGGCAGAACATCCCTTCTATACAGGGAACTTAAAGAGAAAGGTTTAGTTTACAGCGTATTCACCGGTGACCTTGGAAGAGCGGAGGACAACATGTATGTTATAAGTGCTACCTTTGACCCGGGTAGGTACCACCAAGTTAAAGAAAGACTAAAAGAGGTTCTTGATGAGCTTTACAAAAGTCTTAGCGATGAGGAGGTAAAGAAAGCCAAGGAGAGGGTGATAAATTCAGACATATTTTCCAAGGAAAAGGCTGACAACGATGCTTATTACATAGGCTACTCAGCAACCGTAATAGGAACGCTTGACTACTATAAGTACTTTGAAAACAACATAAAGTCCGTGAGAAGACAGGATGTGCTTAAAGTTTTGAAAAAGTACTTAAATGATAACTACAACGAAGTCCTTATGGTGCCGGAAAGATGATGGCAGTACTTTTTTTACTGATGCTGTTTACTCTCTCTTTTGGAGGTGGAAAGGTGCATGAGCTTGTCCTTGACAACGGTGTAAAGGTTTTGATAAAAGAGACTCACGGAAGTGGTATAGTGTCCGGAGTTATTTTTATAAAATCCGGTGTGCATGGAGAGAAAAAGAGGGGTCTTACCTATCTTACCGCCCTTATGCTCACCAAAGGTACTAAAAAGTACACCTCTTATGACATAGCCAGCGCCTTTGAAGATTACGGCGGTAGCATATCTGCAAGTGCTACGGACGATTATGTGGAGATAGATTTTGCCACCAAACTGGAGGGGCTAAAGAGAGGGCTTGAGGTTATACATAGTATGCTCTACGAACCAGCCTTTAACCAAGAAGACCTCAACAGAGAGAAGATGAATGTGATAAATGCCATAAGGTCTAAGAGGGAGAGGGGTATGGAGTTTGCAATGGAACACCTGAGAGCTTTAACCTTTAAGGGCACAGCTTATGAAGTTTCACCTCTTGGAAAGGAAGAGGATGTAAACAGCATAAGCAGGCAGGATGTGATAGAAAGGTGGGGAGAGATCCTAAAGGGGGAAGATGTGGTAGTCAGCCTGGTGGGGGATTTCAAAACTCAGCAGGTGGAGAGCATGATAAAAGAAGCCTTTTCTAAGGTCCCATCTGGAGCTTACAAAGGTTTTGAGCATAAAGATGTATACATAGAGGCTGATGAGATTCAAAAGGTAAAAAGGCCGGGGGCTCAAGCAACCGTTTTGTGTGCCTTTAACGCACCTTCTATAAAAAGCGAAGATGCCTTTACCTTTAAGGTGCTTACCAGCGCGTTGGGCAACGGTATGACCTCCAAGCTCTTTAAAGAATTAAGAGAGAAAAGGGGTTATGCTTATGCTACTTATGCCTACTACCCTACCAGATACTTTTCTCCCAGGATGTTTGCCTATGTGGGCACATCTCCGGAAAAGGGTGAGTCAGCTTTAGAGGACCTCATAAAGGTGGTTCAGTCTTCTGAGCTTACAAAGGAGGATGTAAAGCTTGCCAAGAGCAAAATAATAGGAGACTTTCTCTTAGACCACCAGACGAGGTTAAAACAGGCATGGTACCTTGGCTTTTATGAAATTATGGGCTTTGGGTGGAAGATGGACGAGATGTATCCTGATAAGATTGCAAAAGTTAGCTTTGAAGATGTGGTCAAACTCCAGAAGGAGTATCTGAAAAAGTATCAATGCGTTTTGGTGGAGCCTTAAAAACTCAGTTCCCTCTTTAAACGCTCCATGTCCTTTATCTTTATCTCACCTCTTCCTAACTCAATGACCCCATCCCTCTCCAGGTCTTTCAGAAGTCTTGAGATAACCTCCCTGACAGTTCCTATATCTTTTGCTATTTCCTCGTGCGTGGTCCTCAGAACTTTTGAATTTATGGATTTCTCATAGAGGTATCTTAGGAGCCTCTTATCCACTCTCTTTGATAAGAGCTCGTTGAGCATGGTGAGAAGCCCGTAAAGGTTCTTTGCTATCATCTCAAGAACAAAGTTTCTCCATTGGGGATATCTGTCAAAAAACTCTCTAACGGTGCGTGCATCCATTATAAGCCCGATGGTGTCCACTTCTGCCACCGCATAAGCAGGGTAAGGTAGGTTTTTAAGTATAGAGATGGTGGTAAACATACATGTCTCGCCACTACCTATGGTATACAAAAGGAGCTCCCTTCCGCTCTCCAAAAGTAAGTAAACCTTTAAGGAGCCGGAAATGACTATGGGAGATACTTGGCACTGGCTACCGGGAAAGCCTAACATGGTGCCTGCCTTTATCTCCACCTTCTGGGATCTCGTAGAAAGATCCCTTTTGAACTCTTCGGGGGCAAAGGGGAAAAGCTTACATGCAAAGCCGTAAACCTCTTCAGAAACTTCCCTTATCATGCCAAAAAAATATATTCCTCAGTGTCTAAAGTGCCTTATCCCTGTAAAGACCATGGCTATACCATGCTGGTTGGCGGCTCTTATGACCTCGCTATCCCTTATGGAGCCTCCCGGCTGTATGATGGCGCTGATGCCTGCCTTGTGAGCAAGGTCAACGCTATCACGAAAAGGCAGAAAAGCTTCCGAAGATAGTACGCTACCTTTGAGGTCAAAGCCGTATCTCTGAGCTCGTGCTATGGCGCACCTAAGACTATCCACACGGGATACATTACCAGAACCTATGCCCAGTGTCCTCCCATCCTTTGCAATGACCATACTGTTGGACTTGGCATATTTGCTGACTTTCCATGCAAAGAGAAGGTCCTTTAGCTCCTCCGGTGTGGGATGCCTTTCTGACACCACCTTTATCTCCTGATAGTCCTGGTTGTCCTCTTCCTGAAGCAGATAACCTCCGCTGACTTTTTTAATGTCAAAGGAGTAAGAGTAGCCAAAAAACTGTATGACTCTCAGGTTTTTCTTCTTGGAGAGCAGACTAAGAGCATCCTCTGTAAACTCTGGTGCTATCACCACTTCAAGGAAAATCTCTGTAAGCTTTTCTGCTAATGCTTTATCAACTCTGTCGTTAAAGGCAACTATCCCGCCAAAGGCTGATTCTCTATCGGTGTTTAGAGCCTTTTCAAAAGCATCTGTAAGGTTCTTTCCAACAGCCACACCACATGGGTTTCCATGCTTGACTATAACACATGCAGGTTTTTCAAACTCGCTCACAAGCCTGATAGAGCTGTCTGCATCAAGGTAGTTATTAAAAGACATCTCTTTGCCCTGCACTACTTTGGACTTTGTTATACCAAGCTCCTCTAAGGGATTTTGCAGTAGCCAACCCTTCTGGTGGGGGTTCTCGCCATACCTGAGAGTGGCACCAAGAAGGAAAGGAAGGGCAAACTTCTCTGGAAGGGTGTCCATCTCAAAAAGTGAAGAGAGACTCCTTGATATTACAGCATCGTAGTATGAAGTCAGAGAAAAAGCCTTGTATGCCAAATACTTTCTATCTTTTAAACTTAGTGAACCATCTTTTAACTTCTGAGCTACCCACTCATAATCTTTTGGGTCGCACACCACAACAACTCTGTAGAAGTTTTTGGCGGAAGCTCTAAGAAGCGTAGGACCTCCTATGTCCACAAACTCCATAAGCTCCTCTTCTGTAAGGTCATCTTTTAGCTTTTCCTCAAAGGGATAAAGATTTACCACCACCACATCTATGGGCTTTATACCTAACCTATCTATCTCCTCTTTGTCCTTTTCTACCCAGTGCCGGTAAAGGATACCTGCATGCACCACAGGATGTAAAGTTTTTACCCTCCCACTTAGCACCTCAGGAAACTGCGTAAGCTCCTCCACCTTTTTAACTTTTATGCCTTGCTCCTCAAGGAACTTTGCAGTGCCTCCAGTTGATACAATTTCGTAGCCAAGTTCCTCAAGAGCTTTTGCAAATTGGTATATGCCATCTTTGTTGTATACGGATATTAAAGCTCTCATTCGCTCTTTTCAGACTTCTCTTCCTTTGCTTTTGGTTGATAGCTTACTATGGCTTCCTTTGTAAAGGTAATTCTCGTGTTGGCATCCACCCTTAGTGTTATAGTGTCTTCTCCTATCTCCACCACGGTACCCCATATGCCACCGCTGGTTATCACCTTATCACCCTTCTTTAGATTTGCCAAAAACTCCTGATGCCTTTTTCTCGCCTTTTGCTGAGGTCTTATCATGAGAAAGTAAAAAATGGCAAAGATGCCTATAAGAAAGACAAGCTGAACGAAAAAGGCTCCTGCTGGTCCTCCCTGTGCAGTCTGCTGTGCAAAAGCTATATCTATCATGATTCACATTATAACACATCCGCATGGTAAAATTAGTCCTGTATGGGAATACTTGACAAGTTCTTCAGAAAGAAGAGGGAAGAAAAGGAGAGTCTGTGGACCAAATGTCCCGAATGTAAGACCATACTCTACATACCTGAACTTTCTGCAAATCTTAAGGTCTGTCCCAAGTGTAACTACCACTTCCCTATGAATGCAAAGGAGCGCGTTGAATCACTTCTGGACGGTGATGTAGAGGTACTTTTTGAAAATATCTTACCTAAGGATCCACTTGGCTTTAAGGATACAAAATCGTACAAAGACAGAATAAGGCAGGCGCAGGACGAAACAGGTATGAGCGAGGCTATTCTGGTGGTGCGTGGAAGACTCAGGGACATTCCTATGGTGCTTACGGTTATGGATTTTAGCTTTATAGGTGGAAGCATGGGCTCCGTTGTTGGAGAAAGATTCTACAGAGCTTGTAAGCTTTCCGCATCCCAAAACTTACCACTTGTGTCTGTTATCACATCGGGTGGGGCGAGAATGCAGGAGGGTATACTCTCTCTTATGCAAATGGCTAAAACTTCCATAGGTGTGGGACTTCTGGAAGAAAAAGGCTTGCCTTACATAACGGTGCTTACAGACCCTACTATGGGAGGGGTTTCAGCAAGTTTTGCCTTTCTTGGTGACATAATCTTAGCTGAGCCAAGGTCCTTAATAGGCTTTGCAGGTCCAAGAGTTATAGAGCAGACTATAAAACAGCAACTACCAGAAGGCTTTCAAAGGTCTGAGTTCCTTTTGGAAAAGGGCATGCTGGATATGGTTGTCCACAGGAAAGAACTCAAGGATGTGCTTTACAGACTTCTAAAGATGAGCACACATGGGGGAAGGTATGTTGGTATTTGATGAAGACCATCCTTTTGCCTTAGCTTACAGATTGGTTCAGGAAGGAAGATTAGACCCTTGGAATGTAGATATAGCAGAGCTTGCCAATATATACCTTGAAGAGATAAAAAAAATGGAAGTGCTTGACATGCGTGTGCCTGCAAGAGCAGTGCTTGCTGCTGCATTTCTCCTCAAAAAGAAAGTGGATCTGCTCTTCCCTGAGCCTAAAAAACCTCGTGAAAGAAAGAGGCACTTTACCCTTGATGAAATACTGCAAGAGTTTGAAGAGCAAGAAGAACACATAAGCGAATCAATAGTGGAAATTGTGAAAAGTGAGAGAATTACAGTCAGAAAGAAAGCTCCAGTTAGAAAGGGGAAAGGTAAAATTATACCCATCCATATATCAAGGTTTGAGCATGTACTGGAAGAGATAGATAGACTCATATCTGAAGGTTTGAGGAGGTTTTCCCTGCTGGAGCTTTTTTGGGGGAAAAATCTGGCTCCTTATGTAATGGCTATTATGGTCCTCTACAGTGAAGGTAAGGTGGACCTCCATCAGAAGGAACCTTACGGCGACCTTGTAATTGAGGTGTTAAAAGATGAATAAGAAGGTGGTGGGTGAGGTCTTCTCTCAAGTCAGCAAACTTTATGACCCATTCCTGAAAGGTATAACTTTGGGAAACATAGATAGGTGGCAGAGAGACCTAATAGAGCTTTTGGATAATGAGGGCAATCGGCTTGATGTAGGAACGGGTACAGGTGAGGTTTTAAAAAAGTCCATTGTAAAGGGATTGAAGGTAGGTATAGACCTCTCAATAGGCATGCTAAAAAGAGCAAAAACCAAATGTACTGATTGCCACTTTATACTTGCAGATGCGGAAAACATGCCCTTTAAAGACGCTTCTTTTAGAAGCATAACACTATCCCTAGTATACAGGCATATAGATGACAAGAAGGCTTTCCTCAAGGAGGCTTATAGGGTGCTTGAAAAGGGTGGCCATATATGCATACTTGATATAAACAGATTCTTAGGTACTCGGATTCTTACCTTCATAATGAGATACCCCATAAAACCCTTAGGGCTTTTGATGTTTGGCAGGGAAAAGTGGGACTTCTTCCTTCACTCTTTAGAGAGCAGTCTGAGCCTTTCTGAGGTAAAGCAGCAGCTTGAAGGAGAAAACTTCAAAGTTATACACATAAAGACTTACCTTTTTGGTTTAGTTTATCTATTAAAAGCCAGTAAGCTTTAGACGGGTATAACGCTTACATACTTCCTGTTTCTTCTGTCTTCAAACTTGACTATGCCGTCCTTTAGGGCAAAGAGAGTAAAGTCAGAACCCATACCTACATTGACCCCTGGATACACTTTGGTACCTCTCTGTCTGACTATTATACTCCCTGCCCTAACCAGCTGACCACCAAACCTCTTTACTCCAAGTCTCTTGGAATGGCTATCTCTTCCGTTTCTTGTTGAGCCACCGCTTGCTTTTGAAGCCATTTCATACCTCCTTAATCTCTTTAATTAATATTTCAGTGTAAGGCTGTCTGTGGCCTCTCCACCTTTTATAGTTCTTTTTGGCTCTGAACTTAAAAATGTGAACCTTTTTGTGTTTACCTTTTGCTACAACTTGTGCAATTACCTTTCCTTTGTAAAATTCCATATTTCCGTCATCCTTTCTTAACATTATAGGCTCAAACTCTACAGTCTGCCCCTCCGAAGCCTTTATACTCTCTATCCTGATTTTCATGCCCGGCTTTACCACATACTGTTTCCCACCTGTCTGTATAACTGCGTACATGAGCGCCTCCTATTTAGAAATAGGGGGACAAGCCCCCTATGAATTTTAGTTTACTTCTTCTGCTCACCAGCAGGAGGTTGTGCAGGTTGCTGCTGCTGCTGTTGCTGTTCTCCTGAGGGTTGTGAGGGTTGTGCAGGTTGCTGCTCTGCCGGTGGTTGTGCAGGTGGTTGTGCTGGTTGCTCTTGTGCGGGTGGTTGTGCTGGTTGCTCTGCTGGTTGCTCTGCAGGCTTCTTCTGGCAAGAAGCTAACAATGCTACGCCAACTACCCCGAGTGCTAAAAGCTTCCTCATATTTACTACCTCCTATTAATTTAATGGAAACATTATAAAATAGAAGTGGAA
Organism: Hydrogenobacter thermophilus TK-6; assembly: GCF_000010785.1. Lineage (GTDB taxonomy): Bacteria > Aquificota > Aquificia > Aquificales > Aquificaceae > Hydrogenobacter > Hydrogenobacter thermophilus. The sequence goes on from NC_013799.1 coordinate 1,489,457, forward strand.
AAAAAGTCAAGGGGGTTTATTTTACTTCACTATGGGACTGTTTGTTGAAGATCTTCTCAATTTTGGGAACCTTATGGATGCGGAGATTGAGATAAAGCTCACAGAAGATATTCTTAAAAAAGCTTACCCAAATTTGACCTTTGAGCTTGGGGACGGGCTTCTGAGAATATATGTTGAAAGACGCGGGCTAATTTTTAAAAAAAGGCACGAGCTTAGACTGTTGGAGGATGCGCGAAATGTCAAAAGCAACAGAGACGAAGGGAGGAGATACATATTCATGAAGGCTCTTGTTAAGGACATTCCGGAGGATATGCTAAAAGGTGAGGAGTTTTTGAAAGATGGTGAGTACTTAGGTATGGATGTGTGGCCCTGTGTCAAGCTCACAGAAGTTTACGATAAGATTCCCAGGCAGTTCAAGGAAAGGTTAACCATTACAAGGTACAAGGTAAAAAAGGATGGGTTATCGGTTTTTCTCAGAGTGGAAAAGTAGTATAATCTTTGTAAAAATTTGCGGAGGCTGAATATGGCTAAGGTTTATTACGATCAGGATGCCACCCTTGAGCCTCTCATAGGTAAAACCGTAGCTGTTCTCGGATATGGCAGTCAGGGGCATGCTCACGCGCTCAACCTCAGAGACAGTGGCATAAGAGTGATAGTAGGTCTTCCGGAAGGTAGTAAGTCAAAGCGCAAGGCTATTGAGGATGGTTTTGCTGTTTTTCAGCCTGCAAGAGCAGTTCAGGAAGCCGACATAATTATGTTTCTTACGCCTGATACGGTTCAACCTCAGATATACAAAGAGAGTGTAGAGCCATACCTTGACTCTAGCAAAAGTCTTGCCTTTGCCCATGGCTTTAACATACACTTCAGACAGATAGTACCGCCTAAGGATGTGGATGTATTTATGGTGGCTCCCAAGGGTCCGGGTCATTTGGTAAGATGGATGTATGAAGAGGGAAAGGGTGTTCCAGCTTTGGTAGCTGTGCATCAAGACGCCAGTGGTTTTTGCAAAGATAAAGCTCTCGCTTACGCGAAGGCAATAGGTGCCACCAGAGCGGGAGTTATAGAAACCACTTTTAAGGAGGAAACGGAAACAGACCTCTTTGGGGAGCAGACGGTGCTGTGTGGTGGTGTCACTGCTCTCATAAAAGCTGGATTTGAAACCCTTATAGAAGCAGGCTATCAACCCGAAGTAGCTTACTTTGAATGCCTTCACGAGCTAAAACTCATAGTTGACCTCATATACCAGTATGGCATAGCAGGGATGAGGTACTCCATATCCGATACCGCCAAGTATGGTGATGTGACAAGGGGTGAGAGAATATACCAACTGGTAAAACCCCTCATGAAAGAGGTGCTGGAGGAGATACAGAAGGGAGAGTTTGCCAAAGAGTGGATCTTGGAAAATCAGGCGGGAAGACCTGTATTCAATGCGCTTCTGGAAAAGGACAGGAAGCACGCCATAGAAGAGGTTGGCGAGAAGTTAAGAGAGATGATGCCCTGGATAACCAGCAAGGAGCTAAAATGAATCTTACGAAAAGAAGAGAAAGCCTAAAAAAGGTTTATGCGCCTGTTGGCACTCTGCTATACAAACTTCACTTTCCTCCCAACCTCATAACCTTACTCTCTCTTTTGCTGGGTATGGCATCCGCCTATGCTTTTTACCATGGTAAGCTTTTGACTGGTAGCAGTTTTCTGCTTTTGTCTGGACTTTTTGACCTTGCCGATGGTACTGTTGCAAGACTCTCGGAGAAGACTTCCAAGTTTGGAGCGGTGTTTGATTGGATAGCGGACAAGTGGGTAGATGGCTTTGTTTTGGGAACTGTTGGGTACTTTTACGCAGGACCTTTTACAGCCATAACTGCAGTAACTGCATCTATGCTACACTCCTTTATTAAACCTGTTGTTTATTCGGAGATAGGCTATGAGGCGCGCATAAAGGGAAAGATAAAAGATCCACTTGAAGGCGTTGGCTTTTTTGGAAGACCCGAAACTCACATAACTCTGATAATATTTGCCCTGTTTGAGAGGATGAACGCACCTTTTGGACTCTCGGTAGGTATAAAGCTGATCGCTCTTTTAACCTTACTATCGCTCCTTATGAGGATACTGTACCTATACAAGCACTTTGGGAGGAGTTATGAATAGACCTTATGTGATTATAGTTTCGGAGGTAAGCGTTGACGGAAAGCTTACCCTCTACAGAGGAGCATCCAGCAAAGAGCTTATGACACTTATGGATCAGGAAGCATACAGGTATCTTCATGAGATAAGAGCCAAGGTGGATGGCATAATGGTAGGATGTGAGACGGTAAGGACAGACAACCCAAGCCTCACGGTGAGATATGTTCAGGGAAAGAACCCCGTAAGGATCATACCCTGCTCAACAGCCAATGTTCCTTTGGATGCTAACATTTTCTCAAAGGACGCACCTACCATCATAATAACTACCAAAAGAGCTCCAGAGGACAAGGTAGAAAAGATAAAAGAAGTAGGTGCGGAGGTCTGGGTAGTTGGTGAGGACCTTGTGGATTTTGATAAGCTTATGCCTATGCTTGTGGAGAGAGGCATAAAGAGCCTCATGGTGGAAGGTGGTGCTTCCATAAACTGGGAATTTATCAAAAGGGGTTTTGTTGATGAGATAAGACTCATTCACCTTCCCGTCATAGTGGGAGGTGAGAATGTTCCTACATTGGTAGGTGGAGAGGGCTTTAAGAAGCTCAGAAATCTGCTCCATCTGAGGCTAAGAGCGCACTTCAAAAGGGGTCATCACCTCATCACCGAATGGGAGGTGGTGAGGTAAGTATCTTTTCTATAACTTCTTTAAGAACCACCGCGCTGTTATGGTTCTCATCCTTGGCAGAATAAATTAGTGTCAATGTGTCTCTCCTTGCTTCGTCCACAAGTTTAAGTAACAGATCTTCTTTATTCTCCAGCTCCTTTATATACCTTTCTTTGAACTCTTCAAACTTTTCTGGATCGTGGGAAAACCATCTTCTGAGTTTTCGTACACTCGCTTTAGCTTTATCATACCTCTTTCTCCTTAAATTTGTGGTGGCAGTAAGGACAGACTTTTGCTTTCCAGTGGACTTCGCTATAACACATAGGACACCTCCTTTTTCCTTTCAGATAAAGAAATATGTTGAAGTGAAAGAGGGACTTAAGAAACAGATAAATGAGAAATACGCTGAAGATGATGCTCCAAGCTTTTAGCGGGGTGATGACTTCATACTTTGATACCCAAAAAAAGGTGGAAGACACAGAAGCTATCCAGAAGGCTACTCTTCTGTCCAGAAAGACCTGAGCTATCACCTGAAAGAAAGCCATCCAGAGGAAGAACTGGATTAGAGGGTCAGATAGCAGAGGTTCAAAGGTTTTTAACCAATCCATTGAAAACCCACCCTCTGATGATAAGGTGAAGCATCATACCCACATGGAAGGCAAGAATGCTTAAAATGAAAGTCTCCAATCCAAAGCTTTTCAATAAATATAGAAAGTAAATGCCAACGAGAGCAACCCTGAACAAGCTTGAAAGGTAAAGGATTCTGACATTTCCAGAGAGCAGATACAGGGCTTCCACATAAAGCACCCCAAATATAAAGCTTATAGGGAGCATGATGGTATTTTAACAGAAGTCCAGATAAAAACTTGACTAAAACCGTATTGGGAATTAGAATATAGGCAACACGGTTTTACGGGAGATAATTATGAGTTTACCACCCTTAAGGATAGGAAAGAAGAAGGCAGAAATACCCATAATACAGGGCGGTATGGGGGTAGGTATATCTTGGGAAAAGCTTGCGGGTGCAGTTGCCAGAGAAGGTGCTGTAGGAGTTGTATCTGCGGTAGGCACAGGTTATAGACACCCCAGCATGGTAAAGAGGGATAGATTCGGAAGACCAATAGGTTCTATATACACACACAGCAAAGAAGCCCTCACGAAGATAATACAGGACGCCAAAAAATTGTCAGAAGGCAGAGGACTCATAGGTGTAAATATACTGTGTGCCATAACTGATTATGGAAGGGTTGCGCAGGATGCGGTAGAGGCTGGCGCAGACCTCATCATATCGGGTGCGGGGCTTCCTATGAAACTACCCGAGTATGTAGGAGATGCGGACGTAGCCTTGGTTCCAATAGTTTCGTCTGCGAGGGCTATGAACCTAATATGCAGGTCTTGGGAGAAAAAGTACAAAAGGCTACCAGATGCCGTGGTGCTTGAAGGTCCAAAATCTGGCGGTCATCAGGGTTTTAAGTACGAAGAGTGCTTCATGGATGAGTACCAGCTTGAAAATCTCTTTCCTTCTGTCCTTGAGGAAGCCAAAAGGTGGGGGAACATACCTGTGATAGTTGCAGGAGGAGTTTGGAGCTATCAGGATATAAAGCATTACATAGAGCGTGGTGCTGCAGGCGTTCAGATGGCTACCAGATTCATAGCTACCTACGAGTGCGATGCACCGCTCATATACAAAGAGGTGGTGCTTAATGCAGACGAAGAAGACATAATACTTCTCAAGTCTCCTGTAGGTTATCCTTTAAGGGTGATAAAAACTCCTTTTGTGGAGAGACTTCTTGCTGGGTACAACGGTTGGAATGGCTGTGTTTCCCACTGTATAACACCCTGCAACAAGGGTGAAGAGGCAAAAAAGGTAGGGTTTTGCATAGCAGATAGATTGGGTGCTGCTTGGCTTGGAAATTACGAGGAAGGTATATTTATAAGCGGTGCCAACGGCCACCTTCTTAAAAAACAGGGTATAATATCAGTAAAAGAGCTTTTGGAGATGTTGACAGGAAAAAGACCCGACCCTACTCTTCAAGCTGAAGCTTTCATCAAATGATGGAGCAGATGGGAAAGTATATAGCCCTAACAGGTGTAGTTCTTCTTGTAGTAGGTCTTCTTATGATGTTTGCTCAAAAGCTTCCATTGGGTTTGGGGAGGCTTCCGGGAGATATAGTCATAAAAAAGGATAACTTTACCTTTTACTTCCCGCTTGCCACATCCATACTTCTGAGCATAATTCTTACGCTAATACTCAACCTTCTCTTCAGAAAGTGAAAGTTCCTCCATAAAATCCTTAAGTGCCTTCAGCGCTCTCTCAGCAAGGAGCTTTTTTCTAAGAAGCTTATCTTTTACTTTTATCTCAAGAGGTGGCAAAAGCCCCATGACAGGGGACATAGGTTGAAGCTGTCCTTCTTTGGTGGTTATGTACTTTATCAAAGATCCCAGCATGGTTTCCTCGGGTGGATACACAGGCTTTAGACCCTTAAGGAGCCTTCCGGCGTTTATACCTGCCAGTATACCTGTCGCTGCCGAGGCTATGTACCCCTCCACACCAGTGATCTGTCCTGCAAAGAAGATATTTTCCATCTTCCTCATATTGAGAAAGGGTGTTAGCACCTTGTTGGACTGTATAAAGGTGTTTCTGTGCATAGATCCAAGCCTTACAAAAACTGCATTCCTAAGACAGGGAATTAACCTAAGGACCCTTTTTTGCTCCGAGTAAGTCATCCTAGTTTGAAAGCCCACCAAAGAGAGAAGCGTTCCTTCTCTGTTTTCCTTTCTGAGCTGCACAACTGCAAAAGGTCTTTCACCCTTAGTTTTATCCCAAAGTCCCACAGGCTTCATGGGACCAAAGAGCAGAGTTTTGTAACCTCTCTCCGCAAGTTCCTCTATGGGCATGCACCCCTCAAAGTAAACCGCTTTTTCAAAGTCTTTTGTAGCTACCTTTTGCGCCTTTAAAAGCTCTTGGTAAAATACTCTGTACTCCTCTTCCGTTAAGGTGCAATTAAAGTAGTCTTCACCACCTTTCCCGTACCGTGAGCCCCAAAAACCTTTACTAAAATCTACGCTATCCGCTTCTACTATGGGAGATATAGCATCGTAAAAGTAGAGGTACTCTTGATTTACAAGTTCCTTTATATCAAGAGCAAGGTCATCAGATGTGAGTGGTCCGGTGGCAACCACTACAACCTGGTCTCTTGGTATCTTCTTTACTTCCTCTCTGATTATTTCTATATTGGGATGGTTTGTGAGCTTTTGTGTTATGTACTCAGAAAAAAGCTCTCTGTCAACTCCAAGAGCGCTTCCGGCCGGTACATAAGCGTATCTGCTTGCTTCCAGCACCAAGGACCCCAAGATTTCCATCTCAGCCTTTAAAAGCCCACTTCCTGAGGTAAGCTCCGTGCTTCCAAGCGTATTACTACACACAAGTTCAGCAAACTTATCCGTCTTGTGAGCAGGTGTCTGCACTTTAGGTCTCATTTCGTAAAGGAGCACCTTAATCCCCTCACAAGCCAATCTGTAGGCAGCTTCTGAACCTGCAAGCCCTGCACCGATCACTATAGCCCTTTCCATGCTTTTATAATTTATAACCTATCATGGCACACTTGTTTGATTTGGTGTATGTACTTACCCAAAAGGAGATAAAGGTTAGATATAAAAACAGCGTATTGGGGTACTTTTGGTCCGTGATGCATCCTTTAGCTTTTGCCCTCATGTTTTACTTAGCTTTTAAAGTTTTTATGAAGGTTCAAGTAGAAGATTATCCCCTATTTCTCATAACGGGATTATTTCCTTGGCAGTGGTTCTCCAACTCGGTAAGCTCCTCCCTATTTGTGCTTATAGATAACGCCTCTCTCATAAAAAAGCTCAACTTTCCAAGAGAGCTTATACCCCTTTCGTCAGTTATAAACCACTCTTTCCACTTCCTTCTTTCTCTGCCCATCATCCTGCTTTTTATGTATATCTATGACAAAAGCCCCGCTTGGTGGCTTCCCGTAGGTGTGGTATGCCTCTTTTTGCCACAGTTTTTCATCAATTACGGTATTTCCCTGGCAGTATCTTCTCTGCACCTTTTCTTTAGGGATTTGGACAGATTGGTAAGCATCCTTATAACTCTCCTCTTTTATCTCACCCCCGTTGTTTATAGCGAAAGTATGGTGCCTGATAATTACAGTTTCATACTGTATCTTAATCCGGTTGCAGGACTTTTGATAAACTGGAGAAGGCTCTTTTTGGGACAGCCTCTGGATGTTTCCTTTCTTCTGCTAAGCTTTCTTTACGCCTTTGTGATTTTCCTTTCAGGCTATGTTCTTTTTAAAAAGCTATCTTGGAGGTTTGCAGAGGTATTGTGATGGATGAGGTGGTTATCTTTAAAGGGGTAAGTAAGTCCTATCCCTTTTATTCCCGTGTAACTGCAGGGTTGAAAAAGTTTCTCTTTACACTTCCCTCCTCACTGAAGGAGCTAAGAGGTCGCAGTTTTGAGGCTCTCAGAGATGTATCCTTTGAGGTTTACAGAGGTGAGACCTTTGGAATAGTAGGTAAAAACGGTGCAGGTAAAAGTACTATACTTGGTTTGATAGCGGGTGTGCTAAAGCCCACTAAGGGTGAGGTGATGGTAAAGGGTAAGGTCTATCCCCTTCTGGAGCTTGGTGCAGGTTTTCACAAGGATCTGTCTGGTAGGGAAAACATACTTCTAAACGGTGTACTCATGGGTATGACAAGAAGGGAAGTGATGAAAAAGATGGACAGCATAATAGAGTTTTCTGAGCTTTGGGAGTTCATAGACCAGCCTTTGAGAACTTATTCATCGGGTATGGTGGCAAGGCTTGCCTTCTCCGTTGTGGCACATCTGGACCCAGACATTCTGCTTGTGGATGAGGTTTTGGCAGTTGGTGATGTGAATTTTCAGAAAAAGTGCCTGAGAAAGATGGAAGAATTCAAAGATAAAGGAGTAACCATAATTTTTGTTTCACACTCACCTGAAGACATAAAAAGCATCTGCGATAGAGTTATGTGGATAGATAATCACACAGTTCGTTATATAGGAAAGGCTGAAGAAGTCTTAGAAGAATATCTTAAATATTGTAAAATACTCATGACATGAGACAAATAGACTTTATGAGTTTGAGATTTTACGCTTATGTTTTTTCTGCGCTCCTCGTACTTTTAAGCTTTCTTTCCCTGTATTGGAAGGGACTCAATCTGGGACTTGACTTTACGGGTGGGACGGTGATTGAGGTAAGGTACTCTCCTAAGATAGACATAGGTAAGGTGAGGGAAGCGATTCAAAAGGCGGGTCTTAGCTCAGTGCAGGTTCAAGATACGGCTTCGGGCACGGTTCTTGTAAAGCTCAAGTTGGGGGAATCAAGGGAGGTAGCCTTACAAGTCCTCAAAAAGCTTGGAAATGCCGAAATAGTGAGCATGCAAACCATAGGTGGTGTGATAAGCGATGAGTTAAGGAAGAAAGCTATATGGTCTCTCTTGGTAGCCATAGGTGGAATAATGCTTTACCTGGGATACAGATTTGAGCCTGTATGGGCTTTTAGCGGTGTAGTAGCTCTTGCTCACGATGTGCTGGTGGTTGTAGGTGCTTACTCCCTCACTCAAAGGGAAATAAGCTTAGATGTTGTAGCTTCCTTTCTTATAGTAGCAGGATACTCCATGTCAGATACGGTTGTGGTTTTTGATAGGATAAGGGAAAGCCTGAGGGTGAGAAAGGCAACAGACTTAAAGCAGGTAATAAACTTATCTATAAACCAGACGCTATCAAGAACGCTAATGACTTCTCTGACGGTGCTTGTAGTTGCCATCGCTTTATTTCTTCTTGGCGGACCTGCATTATCCAACATAATGTTTGCCTTTGTCATAGGTATAGCGGTAGGCACGCTTTCTTCCATATTTGTTGCAAGCGCTCTGATGCTGGACATAAAGAGTAAGCTCTTTAAAGTGGGGCTTCAAAAAACTTAGTGTCTGCTGTTATAATTTTCAGCAATGGGATACTCAGTTATAAGGATTGCGTTGCTGTTGGCGGGGGTCTGTCTCTTGGTGGGTGCTTTTTTGGGGTGGAGGTGGTGGGAAAGCAGAAGGCTCTCTAAGATCTCCTATCAGGAATACCAGATAAGACGGGAAATACAGTCTGGAAACTATCAGGAAGCTCAAAAGCTTATAAAGAAGGTGGCAGAGGAAGAATCGCCCTATACGCCTCTTGTTTTGTCTTACCGGCTTTACTTGGAGCGAGAGGGAGGTCTCCAAGTAGATGAGGTAAAAACTCTCCAAAGCATAATAAGCTCTCTGAAGGATAAGGACATTTTATCCTTATACAGGGAGAGGCTTGCCTACGCTTACTTTACTGCAGGAAACTACCAGAAAGCCCTTGAGCTTTTAGAGAGCATTAAGGGGGATAGCTTAAATTACTATTCGGCGCAGATTCTGAAAGGCTTAGTGCTTGAGAAAGTGGGTAGAAGAGACGAAGCAAAGGCAGTTTACTCACAGGTGGAGAAAATGGCAAAAGGCACTTACTTTGGCAACATTGCCTCCGCTCTTCTGATGGAGGAAAGGTGATGGACCTGCTCATAGAGATAGGTACGGAGGAGCTTCCAGCTAAGGTGATAAACCACATATTGGAATATCTAAAAGAATCCTTTGGAGAAGTGCTTGGAAGAAAAGATGCCAAGCTTTATGGAACCCCAAGGAGGTTAGCTCTTTACTACAGGGACTTTGAGAATGCAAGTATCTTGCAGGAGGAGGTGGTTGTTGGACCTCCTGTGAGCGTGGCTTACGATAGCGAAGGAAAGCCAACAAGGGCACTTTTGGGCTTTTTGCAAAGGGTTTCTGCGTCTTCTGAAGATGTTATGAGAATACGCAAAGGTGATGCTGAGTACATAGCCATTAGGAAAGTTTATGAGGGGAAAAAACCACTGGATGCTTTAGCGGAACGCTTTGAGGATATACTGCTCTCTGCACCTCTTCCTAAAAGGATGAGGTGGGACAAGAGTGGTTTGAGTTTTTTAAGACCTATAAGGTGGATCTGCGCCCTTTACGGTGGAGAAGTTGTGCCTCTGAGTTTTGGGAGTGTAAAAGCCAGCAGAAAAACCAAAGGTCACAGGTTCCTCTCACAGGGATGGATAGAGCTAAAAGATGCCTCTGAGTATGAGGAAAAGCTAAAGGAAAACTATGTGATACCAGACTTTAAAGAGAGGCTTGGTATGATCCTTGCCTTCCTCAAAGAGGAAAGCTACTCTTTGGGTGGATATCCCGAATATCCAGAGGGGCTTGACCAGGAGGTGGCTAACTTGGTGGAATTTCCCTTTGCGGTGGTGGGTGAGTTGGAGGAAAAATATTTAGAGCTTCCGGAGAGAGTTATAGTTACCGTTCTTGCACATCATCAGAGATTTTTCTGTATAAAAAAGGAAGGAAGGCTTTTACCTAACTTCATAGGCATAAGCGGAAACCTGCCAAAGGACAGCCTGATAGTGATGGGTTATCAAAAGGTCATAAGAGCAAGGTTGGAAGATGCCCTCTTTTTTTATAGGGAGGATCTGAAGGTAAAACTTGAACATTTAGTGGATAAGCTTTCACAGGTGGTCTTCCATCCAAAAGCTGGCAACATGCTGGAAAAGACCCAGAGGCTGGTTTATTTATCGGAAGAGATAGGAAGGCATTTAATGCTAAACGAAGAGACAATTGCTAAGATAAAAAGAGCCTCTTACCTTTCAAAGGCAGATCTGCTTACCAACATGGTAAAGGAGTTTGACGAACTTCAGGG